>NZ_JBFTSG010000031.1:0-103992 GCF_056399885.1 Cupriavidus sp. 01L45
CGGYCAGCGCGGCGCGGGCGGGCGACATCGGTGCGCCGCCTGCGGCAGCGGGCGCGGCCATTGGCGCAGTGGCTACCGGGGCCGGCGCGGGCGCTACGGGCCTGGACGCAGCTTGTTGTGCCTGGACTGGCTCGGGATCGGGCCGCACCGGCGCAGCCGGACGCAGGGCGGGAGCGGCCGGAACGACAGCGGCAGCGGCATCCGCGGCAACCCGGCCCGCCGGCGCGGCAGCGCCGCGCGCGCGCGGCGCCAACTGGCCGCCACCCTGTCCACCCGCCACGGGCGCGGGACTCGCCGACGGGCGAAAGGCCAGCATGCGCAGCAGCGTCATGGTGAAACCAGCGTACTCGTCCGGCGCCAGCGCCAGTTCGCTACGGCCAAGATTGGCGATCTGATAGAACAACTGCACTTCCTGCGCATCGAACGCAGCGGCAAAGCGGCGCACTTCCGCCGCTTCCGGCCATTCTTCCTGAACCGAGGCGGGCACCGCCTGGGCCAGCGCGATCTTGTGCAGCAGCGAAGCGAGATCCTGCAAGGCCCCGGCAAACGACAGGCTGCGATCGGCCATGCCGTCGGCCACGCCCAGCATGGCGGCGCCATCCTCGGCTGCCAGCGCATCCAGCAATTGCACCAGGTAGCTCTGGTCGATGGCGCCCAGCATGCCGCGCACGGCGGCCTCGGACACCTGGCCGGCACTGTAGGCGATGGCCTGGTCGGTCAGCGACAGCGCGTCGCGCATCGAGCCATGGGCGGCCTGGGCCAGCAGGCGCAGCGCATTGGCTTCGCGCACGATGCCCTCCTCGCCCAGCACGTGGTCGAGGTGGCTGACGATATGGCCGGGCGGCATCTGCTTGAGGTTGAACTGCAGGCAGCGCGACAGCACCGTCACCGGGATCTTCTGCGGGTCGGTGGTGGCCAGGATGAATTTGACGTGCGCGGGCGGCTCTTCCAGCGTCTTCAGCATGGCGTTGAAGGCGTGGTTGGTCAGCATGTGCACTTCGTCGATCATGTAGACCTTGAAGCGCCCCGCCGTCGGGGCGTACACCGCCTTGTCGAGCAGGGAGGCCATCTCGTCGACGCCGCGGTTGGAGGCGGCGTCCATCTCGATGTAGTCGACGAAGCGCCCGCTGTCGATCTCGGTGCAGGCCTTGCACACCCCGCAAGGCTGCGCGGTGATATCGCCGTTACCATCCGGCCCGACGCAGTTCAGCGCCTTGGCCAGGATCCGGGACAGCGTGGTCTTGCCGACGCCCCGCGTGCCGGTGAACAGGTAGGCATGGTGCAGCCGCTGTTGCTCCAGCGCGTGCGTGAGCGCGCGGACCACGTGCTCCTGGCCGACCAGMGTGGTGAAATCCCGGGGGCGCCATTTGCGCGCTAGCACTTGATAACTCATGGCGGCGATTGTAGCAAAAGGCGGCCGTCCTTCAGGCAGGATTCACGGGACCGGCGCGATCCAAACCGCCGGCCCCCGCGCCGCTAGCCGCATTCGCCGACATAGCCGCAGTTGGCGCACTTGGCGCAGCCATCGACCTTGTGCAAGGCATGGGCGCCGCATTCCGGACAAGGCTTGCCCGAACCCAGCCCCAACCCTGTTGCCGGCGCGCCGCCAGCACTGACCGCCCCGGCCGGGACCCTGCCGCCGGCACTGCCACTGTCCGGCCCTTCCATCCCGGCCAGGCGGGCGGCAAGCGCCGCCACCGGCACCTGGGCACCGTCGGCGTCGAGAAAGCCCCGCTTGATCAGGATGCGTTGCAGGGCATAGCCGATCGCCGCTACCTCGGAATCATGGAAGCGCGGCACCTCGGTGCCGTCCTGGCGGTTGAGCACGCCGTAACGCACCGTGCCCTTGTCCCACACCACATTGCGCATGTCCGCCAGCGCCTTGGCGATCGATCCGCCCGAACGCGCCACCATCGACAGCAGCCGCATGGTGGAGGTGATCCACTGCTGGCCGTCGTTGCGCTGCCCGGCCGGCATGAAAAATTCCACCGGACGCTCCACCGCCACCGGCTTGCCGTCGAGCAGCCCCGCCACGCGCATGAAGTTCACGGTCAGGTAGACCGTCTTGTGGCCCTCATAGGTCATGTACTCGACCTTGGAGGTCACCCCTTCGAGATCGCCCACCGGACGGCTCTCGAACGGCTTTCGCAGGGGGTCGTCGGTTGTTGCCACCGCGGCGGGGACGGCCGGCGGCGGCGTCACCGACAGCACCGCCCCCAGCACGCTGTTGGGGCGGTAGGTGGCAAGTCCCTTCAGCCCGGCCCGCCAGGCTTCCAGGTAGAGGTTGCGGAAGGCCTCATAGGGATAGTCCTCAGGCACGTTGACGGTCTTGCTGATGCTGGTATCGATAAAGGGCTGCACCGCCTCCAGCATCTTCATATGATCGAGCGCCGACATCTGCAGCGCCGTGACGAAACTGTCCGGCAGTTGCGCCATATCCCCACCCAGGTGACGATAAAGGCGCCAGGCATGGTCGGCTACCTCGACTACCTTGTAGCTGTCGTCCGCCATGCGCTTCTTGCGGTTATAGGTCCAGGAGAAGGCCGGCTCGATGCCGTTCGATGCGTTATCGGCAAACGCCAGCGTGATGGTGCCGGTCGGGGCGATCGACAGCAGGTGCGAATTGCGGATGCCATCGCGGCCGATCGCCTTGCGCACGGCTTGCGGCAAGCGCTGCGCAAAACCGCTGGCCAGGTATTCCTTGGCCTTGAACAGCGGGAAGGCGCCCTTCTCGCGCGCCAGTCCGGCCGATGCCAGGTAGGCGGTATCGCGCATGGCCTGCGCAATATGCGCGGCCAGCTCTCGCCCCGGCTCGCTGTCGTAGCGGATGCCCAGCATCACCAGCGCGCTGCCCAGCCCGAGGAAACCCAGCCCGATGCGCCGCTTGGCATGGGCCTCGGCCTGCTGCTCCGGCAGCGGCCAATAGGTAACGTCTAGCACGTTGTCGAGCATGCRTACCGCCAGCCGCACCACTTCGGCGAATCCTTCGAAATCAAAGCGGCTGTCCGCGCCGAAGGGCTGGCGCACGAAGCGGGTCAGGTCGATCGAGCCCAGGTCGCAGCAGCCATAAGACGGCAGTGGCTGCTCCGCACAGGGATTGGTCGCCTCGATGCGCTCGCAGTAATAGAGATTGTTGTCGTCGTTGATATGGGACAGGAACAGGATGCCGGGCTCAGCGTGATCGTAGGTGGCCTGCATCACCTGGTCCCACAGCTGCCGCGCCGGCACGCGGCGGTAAACCCACTGGCCGTCGTCGCGCCGGTAGGCGCCGCCGGCAATGGCCTGGGCAGCGGGCTCGGCCTCATGCACCAGCTCGACCTCGCCGCCAGCCTCGACCGCCCGCATGAATTCGTCGCTCACGCCGATCGAGATATTGAAGTTGGTCAGGTCGCCGCGGTCCTTGGCGTGGATAAAGGCCTCGATGTCCGGGTGGTCGCAGCGCAGCACGCCCATCTGCGCGCCGCGGCGCGATCCGGCCGACTCCACCGTGGCGCAGGATGCGTCGAACACCTTCATGAAGGACACCGGCCCCGAGGCGCGCGAGTGCGTGCCCCGCACCAGCGCCCCGGCCGGGCGTATCGCGGAGAAATCGTAACCCACCCCGCCGCCGCGGCGCATGGTCTCCGCCGCCTGCGCCACCGCAGTGTAGATGCTGGGCTTGCCGCCGCCCGGCTCCGATACCGAATCGCCTACGGGCTGCACGAAGCAGTTGATCAGCGTGGCCTCGATGCGAGTGCCTGCCGCGGAGTTGATGCGCCCGGCAGGCACGAAGCCCTGCTCCTGCGCCCACAGGAAACGCTCGGCCCAGTGCTCGCGCTGCGACTCTGGTTCGGCCTCGGCCAGCGCGCGCGCCACGCGCAGGCGCACGTCGGCGGCGGTGGCTTCCGCGCCCTTGGCGTACTTCTCCAGCRAGACTTCGGTGGAGATGTCCTGGGGCGGCAGCGTGGTACGGAGCATCTGTTCGTTGGCATTCATCGCAGGTCTCGCTGGTGTCACGGTTGCCATATCCGCCAGCCGGGCCGCGTTGCGTCCCGACGCTGGCGGCTAGCGCGTTTTCGTCCTTGCACGCCCTGGCGTTGCCTGGGCCATGCGCTTTACTCAATCAATTTCGCGGGAAATCTGCCCGATCCGTCCGCTCTGGGTTACAATGCCGACCGGACGGGCCTCCTCGCATGGCGGCGCGGTCAACCTGGTCAGGTCGGGAACGAAGCAGCCACAGCCGTTTTCCGCCAGTGCCGAGGGTCGGGCTCGTCCCCCTAACATTCCCCAGTCGTATCCGCAGCATCCCCCCGCATCATCGCGCTTTCTTGCCGCATGTGCATCAAGCACTTGCGCCAGGCGCCGATCGTCCGCTGGTTACAATCCGCCTTCAGCAGAATATTCCCGCACGGCAGTCCGGCCGCGTCGAGTCCGCGGCTTGGGAGCCAGTTTCATCCCCCGTGCCCGCGCCGCCGACGTTAGCTATTCTGCCGCGCCTCCCCCGCCCTTGCCATGATCCAGGACATACCTAGAACAGAGAACCCTGGCGTTCCGTCTGCAGCGCCTGCGCCGCAATCCACTCCCCGTCAGCCGTGGCCACGCCAGCCTCGACCGCCCGCCCAGGGAACATCGGCCTGACCGCCGCCACATAACGCGCAAGCTGCTGCGCGTAGGCGGCGTGCTCCTGCGGCAGCAGGCGCAACTTGTAATCGATGATCACCACCCGGTCGGCGAACTCCACCAGACGGTCGATCCGCAGCAGGCGGCCGCGCGCATCGTAGAGTTCAACCTCGTTGCGCGCGCTGATGGCCGCTTGCGGGAACAGCAGCGCCCGCAAGGCCGGGGCCTCCAGCATCAGGCGCGCTGCCTCGACGGCGGCATGCGCCTGGTCCCGCCACAGCACGCGCGCCTGCGCGGTGCCGGCCCCGGCCAGCGGGAACCAGCGCATGACCACCTCGGGTTCGGGCAGCCCCTCGAACGCCTCGGGGTAACGCGTCACACGTTCCAGCAGCGCGTGCAGCAATTCGCCATGGCGAGCCGCGTCGGCATCGAACACGATGGCATGGCCATCCTCGCTCGGGCTCGCACCTTGCTCCGCCGCCTCGTCTTCCCACTCCAGCACCGGCGCCAGCGTCTCGGCCGCCTCGCGGTAACGCTGGCGAAAATCCGTATAGCGCACGCGCGCGTCGTTGCCTGACGCGGCGCCCGCCACGTCCTGCGCGCTGGCCGGCGGAAAGGGATCGACTTCCTCGCCGACCCTGGCTGACAACAATCGCGCATACCAGCTTCCCGCGATCTCGCGATTGCCTTCGCCGCTGTCGGCGCTGCGCGACGCGCGTCCCTTCACGCCGCTCACCAGCAAGCCCTGGCGCGCGCGCGTCATCGCCACATAGAGCAGGTTCCAGTTCTCGCGCTCGGCCAACGCGGCCTCGGCCTCGAACAAGGGCGCGCGTGCCAGCCCGCGCGTGCTGCGCTTGCCATACGCCGAGAAATGCACCGGCACGGGCGACGACGGCGGCCAGTCGATCAGGATGCCGCCCCGGTCAGCGGCGGCATCGCTGTGGTTTGCGTCCAGCAACACGACGAACGGGGCCTCCAGGCCCTTGGCCGCATGCACGGTGAGAATGTGGACCGCGTCCTGTGCGTTGTCGGCGGCGTCGGCATCGGCTTCGCCCTCGGCATCCTCGGCGTTGTCGGCCATGCCGCCTTCGTCCGGGCTTTCGCCTTCTTCGCCGCGGCGGATTTCCTGCAGTTCGTCGATGAACTTCGGCAAGCTCGGGTAGCGGCCGCCGTCAAGATCGAGCGAAAGCTTCAGGAAGGCATCGAGGTTCGCCAGCACCTGGTCGCGGATCTCGGCAGGCGCGGCTTCGGCATAGCGGCGGCGTACTTCGCCGCCGTGGTAGATATGGTCGATCAGGTCATGCACCGGGCGATGCGGCGCCACTTCCTGCCAGTGGCGCAGCCGCGCGATGCCGTCGCGCAGCGCGGGGCTGCTGTACTCGGGCAGCCCTTGCTCCATCAGGCAGGCCCACCATCCCGGCCGCGGCTCGCGCGCCTGAGTCATCTGCGCGATAGCAATCAGGTCTTCGTCAGTGGCGCCCACCAGCGGGCTTTTCAGCACATGGGCCAGGTCCAGATCGGATTCCGGCGTCATCAGGAAGGCCAGCAGCGCCGACAGGTCGAGCGCTTCGAGCGTGGCCAGCAAGCCGCCCCGGCGCGGGCTCAGGCACGGGATGCCGGCCTCGCGGAAGGCGCGTTCGTATTCCGCCAGATGGGTCTTGCGGCGCACCAGCAAGTGCATGTCGCTCCAGCGCGCGGGCCGCGGGCCATCGCTATCGGCGACCGGCACGGTGGCGCGGATATGCCGCAGCCAGGCGGCCACGCGCCTGCCCTCTTCGAGCCGCAGCGAATCGCCCTCATGCTGTCGCGGCTGGGTGAGCGTATCGCGGTGCGTTGCGGCTTTCGGGACGGCCTCGCCGGCTTCATCGGTGGCTTCGCCCTCCGGCGTAGCGGGGTTGCCCCCCGCCTCTTCCTCGGGCTCGACCAGTGGCAGCAGCCACACCGGCCCGCCCGGCTCGCCGAGCGCGGTAGTCTGCGTCTCGAACAGCGGATAGCGGCCGTCGGCACGCGCGGCATCGAACACGGCGTTGACCCAGTCCAGCACCTCGGGGCGATTGCGGCGGGTCCGGTTGGTGCGCAGCACGGTGGCGCCGAAACCGGACTGCAGCATCTCGCTGGCGGTCTGGAACAGACGCGCATCGGCGCGGCGGAAGCGATAGATCGATTGCTTGGGGTCGCCCACCAGAAACACCGTAGGCCGCTCGCCCAGCCCCGCGTAGCCGGCCAGCCAGCCCTGCAGGATTCGCCATTGCAGCGGGTTGGTGTCCTGGAACTCGTCGAGCAGCAGGTGGCGGTAGCGTGCATCGAGCCGGACCTGCAGGTAGGTGGCGGTCTCTTCATCGCCCATCAGCCGCGCGGCCAGCCACTCCAGGTCGGCGAAGTCCATCGCGCGCTGCTCGGACTTGTGGTGCTGGTAGCGTGTCAGCAGCGCATCGCCCAAGTGGTAGAGCGCAAGGTTGACCGCCAGCACCGCAGCCTCGCAACGGCGCTGCGCCACCTGCTCCAGCGCGGCGCACATCTCGCCGTGCTCGGCCAGGAACGCGTCGACCATCGCCTCGCCGCCCAGCGCCTTGGTCAGCGCCGCGGTGGCACGCAGCGAGCGCGGCTTGCCCGCGGCAGTGAAGAACGCATCGCGCAGTACCGCGAAAGCGCGCTCGGCGGGCTCGCCTCCTGCGGCACCCGCCTCGCGCCAGGCGCGGATCGCCATGATCGCGTCAGCCAGGCGCGTGGCATGCGCCTGCTCGGTCTTGCCGCCCCTGCCCAACTGCGAAGCAAGGCCCTGGCAAGCGTCGAGCCAGCTGTCGTCGGCCAGTACTTCGAGCAGCACGTCGACCTGCGCATCCTCGCCAAGGTCGGCGGCGAGCGCCTGCGCAGGATCGGCACTTTCGCGGAACGCCAGCCACTCGCTGCGCGCGTGGAACATGGCATCAAGCAGCGCGCGCGCCTGGAACTCGCCAATGGCGTCGACCAGCCGCTCGAACGCCGCGCGCAGGTCGGCGTACGGCGGTGTTGCCAGCGCCTGCCAGAACGGCGCCCACGCTTCGCGCTTCATGCGCAGCGCGTCTTCGCGCAGCGTGGCGCCCGGCACGATGCCCGACGCCAGCGGCGCCCCGCGCAGCAGGGTGCCGAACCAGCCGTGGAACGTATCGATGGCCATGCGGCCGGGCGCGGCGAGCACCTGCGCGTGCAGGCCGCGGGCGCGCGGCAGTGCCACGCGTGCCGCATCGGGGGAAAGCCCGCGCTGCGTCAGCGCGGCGATCACCGCCTCGTCATCGTCACGCGCAAGTTGCGCGAGCACTTCCAGCAGGCGCTCGCGCATTTCCTCGGCGGCCTTGCGCGTGAAGGTGATGGCGAGGATCTCGTGCGGCGCCGCGCCAGCCAGCAACAGGCGCAACAGGCGCGCCACCAGCAGCCAGGTCTTGCCGCTGCCCGCGCAGGCCTCGACCACCACCGAGCGGGCGGGGTCGCAGGCCGCGCGAGTGAACTCAGCCTCCGCAATCGGCTCGCCATCGCGCAAATAGGCATGGATGCTCATGCGCGCCCTCCCACCTGTGGCGGCAACGCCGTGCTTTCCCAGAAACCCTTGCGGCACAGGCCGCGGGCCGTGCAATAGGTGCATGCGCTGGCATCGCCGAAAGCCGGCAGCGGCGCGTCCCGGCGCAAGCGCATCACGTCGGTGCGCAACTGTTGCTCCAGCCAGGCCACCGCGGCGTCGAAGTCAGGCAAGCCAACCTCGCGCTGGGACGCGGGCGGGCCATCCTTCACGCCCTCAAGCGCCACCCAGCTGCCACCGGCAACGTCGGCGCGCAGCAATCCATAGAATGGCAACTGGCAATCCTCTTCCACGTCCCCTACCTTGCGCTTGAGACGCAGCACGCTCTGCGTCTTGTAATCGAGCACCGCGCGGCTGCCATCGCGGGCGCGGTCGAGCCGGTCGATGCGGCCATTGACGCGCAGCGGCTGGCCATCGGGCATGGGCAGGTCGACGGTGGCGTCCAGCTCGCCATCGTCCCAGAACCAGCCTTGCGCCTCGCGTTCAGCCTGCCATGCCACGTAGGAAGGCAGCACTTCACACCAGCGGCGGTAATAGCCGATGGCGTTGCCGTCTTCCTTCATCAGCGCGCCGAACTCGTGGTCGGAAATCTCGCGCAGCCGCGCCAGCCGGGCGTCCTGGTGGCGCAAGCCGTCCTGCGATGCCTCGCGGTGGTAGCGCAACAGCACGCGGTGCAACAGCTCGCCGATATCGCGCTTTTCCAGATCGTCGCTGACGACCTCCAGCCCGGCCAGCCCGAGCATGCGGCCCGCGAAGAACTGGTAGGGACAGCGCCGCAGCATGTTGTACGCCTGCGCGCTCCAGCGCGCAGGCACCAGTTCCGAAGCCGCTGGTGCGGGCATTCCGCCCACCTCGGCGAGGGTCTCGTGCTGCGCGGGCAAGGCACTCGCCTCGATGGGCGCGCCCGCCCGCGAGCACAGCGCGCTGAGGCGCTCGATCCAGCCCGACACGTGCTTGGGCTCGCCGCGCGCGCCAAGGCGTTGCCAGGTCAGCACGACGTCATCGTTATTCAGCAGGACCTCGGCAAGATCGCGCGCCTGCTGTGCAAAGCGCACCTCGCGATCTTCCAGCGCCAGTTCGCGCCGCATCTGGTTGGAGAAGAACATCAGTTCCGCCGCGCTGGAGGGTAGCTGCGTATCGTCGCACCCCACCACCACCACGCCATCGAAGCGCCGCATGCGCGCGCCGTTGAGCGGCAGGATGGTGATGCGCGCGGCGCCGCTGGCCGAGGGCTCCTTGTAAGCGACCGATTCGAGCAAGGCCGACAGCATGGAGCGGAACTCGCCGAGATCGAGCGTGGCGAGCGCGCCTGTCTCGTCCTGAGGCAAGTCGGCAAGGCGCGCCAGCGCGTCGAGCAGCTGGCTGCCCGCATCGTCGGCGGCCAGCGCATTGCGCATGCCGATCACGTCGAGCGTGGCATCGAGCCGCTCCAGCCAGGTCGACACCGGTTTCTGCGCCTTGCCGCGCGGCCAGGCTGCGGCTTCGGCCGCAAGGCACTGCACCAGCTCGCACGCGGCCTGCCGCGCCGCGCGGCGGGCGTCCTGCTCCGCGACATCGCCGGTGCTGGCTTCATCCGCGCTCGCGCGTGATTCGTCCGCGGCGTCCGGCCTGAAGCGCTGCTGCAGGCGGCGCCAGCCGCCACTGATGCCGTCGCGGCGAATCTGCCGCTCCAGCGCGGCGATGGCCGCGCCGCGCAAGGGGAAATGCGGCAGGCAAAACGGGCTCTTGAGCAGGTCGAGCAGGGCCGAGGTATCGCCGTCCTGGTTGAGCAGATCGAACCAGCGCATSAGCGCGGCGGCGGCGCGCGTGGTTGAKAGTTTCCAGCCCGTTTCGTCGCGCACCGGCGCGCCGGCGCGCGCCAGCAAGGCGCGCGCGCGCCGCGCCACCACACGATCGTGCGCAACCAGGGCTACGTGGCGCCGGCCTTCATTGAGCCACTGCACAAGCTGGTCGGCGGCGGCGCCGGCTTCGTCCTCGAAGCGCGCGCTGCCGATCACGCGCACGCGTGGGCGCCCGGCCGGCAGGCCGCGCGGCGCGCGGCGCGGCGCCGCTTCCTGCGCCCCCGGCAACCTGGCCTCCGGCCACAGGGCAAGCAGGGTGTCATACCAGTCGAATGCCCCTGCCGCGGCGTCTTCATCATCCCCGCCAGCATCGAGCGCGTGGCTCTCCGACGGCGTTGACTGCGCCGACCAGTCATAGCCGATGCGGATCACCGGCACGAGCTCGGCGGCCTGCTTCAGGAAGGCGTCCTCGATCGGCGCGGGCGGAGTCGGCCCCAGCCAGATCACCGGCCCCGCCACGTGCTGGGCCAGCCGGTGCAGAACGCGGCGGCGCGCCGGCAGCGGATCGTCCGGGCCCGACAAGGCTTGCCAGAAGGCCATCACGATGCGCGCCTCCTCGCCAAGGAAGCGCGACGACAAATGCGCGTAGGTTCGTTCCAGCGCGCCTTGCAGCAGCGCGGCGCGGTCGTCGCCGTCGATGTCTTCATCGCGGATGGCGTCATCGTCAAGCCAGCGCGCGCTCAGTTCGTCGCTGATGGTCAGCAGCGTCTGCGCCAGCCCCCACGCCGCTGCCTCGGTCTGCGCGCCGAAGGCACGCCGTAACCAGTCCTGCGCGCGGATGGCCTGCTGCACCGCCAGCAGCCGGGCCGCATGGCTGCGCACCGGCACCGGGTCGGGCGGCAGATCGAGCAACCAGTGGCCAAGCGTGAGCACGCGCGGCAGCAGGCGCGGCGCGCCGGCAGCGCGCGCCGCGGCATCCAGCGCCTGCCGCACGCCGGGAATCTGCGCCGCGGTAGGCACTACCACGTGCGCAGCGGCTTGCTGCTCCCCGCAATGGTCGAGAAAATACCAGGCCGAAGCGGCAGCCTGCGGCAGGAAGTCGGGGYCGGGACGGAATTGCAGCGAAGTCATGAAGCGAGTGTGGCGGCCGGATCGGAAGTCATGGCGCGCGGCGCGCAGGCACGCACTGCCTGGCCGGCGAGCCGGGCAGCGCGCTCGGGCAACGTGAAAATACGGGAAAACCCCGAGGGTCTTCAGTGGCTGCCGCCCTCCAGACGGGCGCGGATCTCGCGCGCGGTCTCGAGCAAGCCCTGGTAGCCGGAGCGTGCATGCTCGGGAAGGTCGGGGTCACCGACCAGCGCGCCCAATGTCTCGATGATGCTGTACAGAAGACCCTTGGCCGCGCCGCCGGCAATGCTGTTCTGTTCGACCGCGCTATTGATGTGATCCAGCGCGTCGCTCAGGTGTCCCACTTCGGGCGGCTGTTGCGGATCGGGCTTGGAAGGGGTGTCGGGCGTCATGGTCGATTTGCCTTGTCTGTTGCGCGGGAAGGCGCCGGGCGCAAGGCCTGGCGCATGTTTATATTCTACGCGCCCCGGCGCGCCGCACATTCGCGAACACGCAAGGGAGCGCTCGGGCCATGCGGCACCAAAGCGAAGTGTCCGATAAATCATACGCCGGCCGCGCCGCATCGGCCTTTGCCGCAGCCCCCGATTGAGAAAAGCTCTCGCCCCGATTAATAGAATCACTCAACAGGGCCAGCCTTCCGGGGCAGAATGCCCCCATGCTTCGCCGCACAAAAATGTCTTTCCCCGCCGTGTTCGGCAACGCACCGTGACCTTGACCGGGAAGGTATTGAATTCCCGTCAACTGGTAACATATGAGCAAAACTCGCCTTTCCGTGGCGTGCCCGTCGCTCGGGCCCGCACGCACCGGGTGATGCGCCTGCCTACGGGTATGCGCAAACTCGTGTAATGTAGCGGTTCGGCAAATCCCGCCTTCAAATCAAACAGAGCGAAACCAGAGGTTTTCCGCCATGAGTGAACAAATCAAGTATGTGAGCGACGCCTCCTTCGACGCCGACGTGCTCCAGTCCGACAAGCCCGTCCTGCTCGACTTCTGGGCCGAATGGTGCGGCCCGTGCAAGATGATCGCCCCGATCCTGGACGAAGTGGCCAAGGACTACGGCGACAAGCTGCAGATCGCCAAGATCAACGTCGATGAAAACCAGCAAGTGCCGGCCAAGTTCGGCATCCGCGGTATTCCCACGCTGATCCTGTTCAAGAATGGCGCGGTTGCCGCGCAGAAGGTCGGCGCGCTGTCCAAGTCGCAACTGACCGCTTTCCTCGACGGCAATCTGTAAGTCGCTAGCCCGGGGCGAGGTGCCGCCAGGCGCCGCCCCGGTTGTAGCCACAATCCGACGTCCGTGCGCCAGTCCTGGCGCACCGTCCGGATTGTGCTAAGATGGCACCAACAACTTCCCCGAGCGTTCGCTCATTTCTTCCCCCTTCCTTTAGGTCCAGCCCGTCCGGGCGCCTCTGTACCCCTCGTCTATGCACCTGACAGAACTCAAATCGCTTCACGTGTCTGCGCTTCTCGAAATGGCCGCGACCCTCGAGATCGACAATGCACAACGGATGCGCAAACAGGAGCTGATGTTTGCGATCCTGAAGAAGCGCGCCAAGCTGGGCGAAACCATCTTCGGAGACGGCACGCTGGAAGTCCTGCCGGACGGCTTCGGCTTCCTGCGCTCGCCCGAGACCTCCTACCTGGCAAGCACGGACGACATCTACATCAGCCCTTCGCAGATCCGCCGCTTCAATCTGCATACCGGCGATACGATCGAGGGCGAAGTACGGACCCCGAAGGACGGCGAGCGCTATTTCGCGCTGGTGAAGGTGGACAAGGTCAACGGCCAGGCGCCTGAAGCGGTGAAGAACCGCATCATGTTCGAGAACCTGACGCCGCTGCACCCGAACCGGCCGCTCACGCTCGAACGCGAAATCCGCGCCGAGGAAAACATCACCGGCCGCATCATCGACATGATCGCGCCGATCGGCCGCGGCCAGCGCGCGCTGCTGGTGGCATCGCCAAAGTCCGGCAAGACCGTGATGCTGCAGCACATCGCCCATGCGATTGCCAACAACCATCCGGAAGCCGACCTGTTCGTGCTGTTGATCGACGAACGGCCGGAAGAAGTGACCGAAATGCTGCGCTCGGTGCGCGGCGAAGTGGTGGCGTCGACCTTCGACGAGCCCGCCATCCGCCACGTGCAGGTTGCCGAAATGGTGATCGAAAAGGCCAAGCGCCTGGTCGAGCTCAAGCGCGACGTGGTGATCCTGCTGGACTCGATCACCCGCCTGGCACGCGCCTACAACACGGTGGTGCCGGCTTCGGGCAAGGTGCTGACCGGCGGCGTGGACGCCAACGCGCTGCAACGCCCCAAGCGTTTCTTCGGCGCCGCGCGTAACCTGGAAGAAGGCGGCTCGCTGACCATCATCGCCACCGCGCTGATCGAAACCGGCAGCCGCATGGACGACGTGATCTACGAAGAATTCAAGGGCACCGGCAATATGGAAGTGCACCTGGAACGCCGCCTGGCGGAAAAACGCGTCTATCCGTCGATCAACCTGAACAAGTCCGGCACCCGCCGCGAGGAATTGCTGATCAAGCCGGATATCCTGCAGAAGGTGTGGGTGCTGCGCAAGTTCATCTCGGATATGGACGAAGTGCAGGCCATGGAATTCATCCTCGACAAGATGAAGGCGACCAAGAACAACGCCGAGTTTTTCGATATGATGCGCAGAGGCGGCTGATCGTTCGCTGTGCCGCGCACGGCTGGTTCGCGCGCTGGTACCGCACAGGAAGGGCGTGCCTCGGCGCGCCCTTTTTGTATTTTTGCACTACGATGCATTGCTTGCCGATGTCCTGACCTGGCTTTGGGTCCCGCGTCCTGCTTCATGCGCGCGCCACCTCGATGCCACACCTGCAGGAGTCCCATGTTCGGCCGACTGAGCCACTTCCTGCGTGCGCGCTCGCGCGTGCGCAAACTCGAGCACTACGCGATCCCCGATGCGCTGTGGGCACACACGGTGGCGAGCCTGCCCTTCGTGCAGCGCTATGGCGCCGCCGACCTCGCCGCCTTGCGCGAACTCGCCACGCTCTTCATCGCCGAAAAGGAATACTCCACCGCGCACAACCTGCCTCTTACCGATGAAATGGTGACGATCGTGGCGGTGCAGGCCTGCGTGCCCATCCTCAGGCTGGGTATCGAGTGGTATCGCGGCTGGCGCGGCATCGTGCTTTACCCTGGAGAGTTCGTCATCCGACGTACCGTCGAGGACGATATCGGGCTGGTGCACGGCGTGGTCGAGGAAGCCAGCGGCGAAGCCTGGGAACACGGCCCGGTCATCCTTTCCTGGCCCGACGTGAAGACCCCGGGCGCCGGCCTGAACGCGCGCCACGCCCACCCGGACGACACCTATAACGTGGTCATCCACGAATTCGCCCACAAGCTCGACATGCTCGATGGCGAGCCCGACGGCGTGCCACCCTTCTCACGCGTACTTCACCCAGGCATCGACCGTGAGCAGTGGGCCGAGACCTTCCTGTCCGAATACGACCGCTTCGCTGAGGCCTGCGACAGGCAATCCGACCATGCCTGGGATCATCCGGAGCGGCTTCCACCCGCGCTACGCGTGATCGACCCCTATGGCTGCGAGGCACCCAGCGAGTTCTTCGCGGTGGCATCGGAAACATTCTTTGTCGAGCCGGTTGGCCTGCGTCGATATTGGCCTGCCCTCTATGACTCGCTGGCGGCGTTCTACCGCCAGGATCCGGGCTCCATGTGACGAAAGGTATATTTTTCGGGGTACTCGCCCGTCCTCCTGCTGGCGCACTCAAATCTTGCCCAGTTTTTTGTTTTTCTGCGATAATCCCGGATTGTCCGTTATCGGCAAGTGGTTCGTTCGCCGCAATACCCGGCAGCAGCGCGGCAAACAACGGACTGGCTACCCAACCTGAAAGGAAACATCATGAAAGAAGGCATTCACCCGAATTATCGCGAAGTCGTGTTCCTCGACGTGTCGAACGACTTCAGCTTTGTGACCCGCTCGACCATCCAGACGCGCGACACGATCACCCGCGACGGCAAGGAATACCCGCTGGCCAAGATCGAAGTCTCGTCGGAATCGCACCCGTTCTACACCGGCACCCAGAAGATCATGGACACGGCCGGCCGCGTCGAGAAGTTCCGCCAGAAATTCGGCAGCAAGCTGGGCAAGGCCGCCGCGAAGTAATTCGCCGCGAGCCCGCTCGCTGCACGGCTTCGGACAAGATGCTCCGGCGCCGCGCACCCAAGCAAAGAGGCAGCATCGGCTGCCTCTTTGCTTTTGCAGCCCTCGCGCGGTTGGCGCCTTTCACGCCAGCGCCAGGCGCACTTCGTCCGATACCATTGCGTATTCCGCCCCGCATCGGCGGTGTCCCATGCGAATGAGCCGGATGTAGCCAACCGGGAGCGCCCGTCCCGGCCGCCCCAAGCCCGACCGATCAATGAGTGCAGCCAAGACTTCCCGTGTCCACCTGACCGCAGCCGCCACCGGCACGCTTCCGCGCGCGCTGTTGCTGGCCATCTGCATCATCTACGGCCTGGCCGGGCTGTTTGGCCGCGACCCGTGGAAGAATGAGGACGCGGCCGGTTTCGGTGTGATGTGGCAACTGGCCACGGGGGGCGCGCAGGACTGGCTCATGCCCAATATCGTGGGCCGCCCCTATGGGGAAGACGGCCCCCTGGTATTCTGGGTCGGCGCCTTCATGATCCGGCTGTTTGGCGGCTGGCTCGGCGCGCCGGACGCGTCGCGCGTGGCCACCGCACTCTTCTACTTCGGCACCTGCGCCCTGATCTGGTACGCCACCTACCTGCTTGGCCGGCGCGCCGAGGTACAGCCCTTTGCCTATGTCTTCGGCGGCCAGCCCAATGCGCGCGACTACGGCCGCACGCTGGCCGACGGTGCCTTGCTGATCTTCCTGGCCTGCGTCGGCCTGGCCATGCGCGGGCACGAGACCACGCCGCAGGTGGGCCAGGTCTGCTTCGTCGCCATGAGCCTGTACGGCATGGTGCGCAGCCTGGACAAACCGGTCCAGGGCGGCATCTGGCTGGGCGTAGGGCTTGGCGCGCTGACCCTGTCCAGCGGCCCGGTCATCCCGCTGGTGCTGCTCGCGTCGATCATTGTCTGCGGCCTGGCTTGCAAGCCTCTGCCCCTGCCGCGCCTGTTGCTGGTGAGCGTGCCGCTGGCACTTGCAATGGTGGCGGCCTGGATGGCCGCCGCCTACTTCGGCGCCACCGACCCCAGCGACGCCGTGACCTTTATCCGCGAGTGGTCGCGCTACGACCGCCGCACCTATGGCGCGCCGAACGCCACCGCGCTCAACTTCGTCGCACGCAACCTGCTGCTGTTCACCTGGCCGGTATGGCCGATTGCCGGCTGGGCCTGGCTGAGCTGGTCGGGGATGCGCCGTGCGCCGCATGTGGCGCTGCCGCTTGCCATGCTGCTGCCGCCGCTGCTGATGCTGTTCCTGCTGCGCCAGCCGGGCGATGTGCAGTTCATCCTGCTGCTGCCGCCGATGGCGGTACTGGCTGCATTCGGCCTGCCTACGCTCACGCGCGCGGCCATCAATGCAATCGACTGGTTCGCCCTGCTGTTTTTCACCATCTTCGGCGGCTTTGTCTGGTTCATGTGGATCGCCAGGACGACGGGCCAGCCGCCGCGCATCGCCGCCAATATCCACCGCCTGCTGCCGGGCTTCCAGGAAGACTTCACTATCCGCGCAGTGGTGTATGCACTGCTGGTAACCGTGGCCTGGATCCTGATCGTGCGCTGGCGGCTGTCGCGCGCACCCAAGCAAATCTGGCGCCCCGTGGTGATCTCGGCCGCCGGCACCACGCTGATGTGGGTGCTGGCGATGACCCTGTGGATGCCATCGATCAACTACGGCAAGACCTATCGCGACGTGGCGCAAGCCGCTTCGATGGCGCTGCCCGCCACTTATAACTGCGTGCAACCGATCCGGATGGGCGATGCGCAACTCGCGTCGTTCGCGTATTTCGGCCATATCCGCTTTGGCGGCCCGGCGGACGCGTGCGACATCCTGCTGCGCCATGATCCGGTCGATTACGGCGAGCCCACCAGCATCTCGCATTTCGAATGGCGGCTGATTTGGGAAGGCCGCCGCCCTTCCGACCGCGATGAGCGCTTCCGCATGTATCGCCTGGTTGATATGTCCCGCGTAGCGCCGCCCAAGTCCAGCCCGCCTACGCGCCGGCTGCCCCGCCAACCCTGAGACGGACATAGATGGTTCGACGAGATCGCTGGTACTCCTCTCCCAGGCAACGGCACGACGCATGACTGCACTCCAGGATATCCGCCGGATCTCTGTGCTGGCCGCGCCGGTCCTGGTCGGCCAGCTCGCAGTGATCGCCTTCGGCGTGATCGATACCATCATGGCGGGTCGCGCCTCGGCGATCGACCTGGCGGCGGTGGGGCTGGGCGGATCGATTTACGTCACGATCTACATCAGCCTGATGGGCGTATTGCAGGCGCTTGCCCCGATTGCCGGCCAACTCCATGGGGCCGGGCGCAGTGCCGAGATCGGCAGCGAGGTCAGGCAAGCCGCCTGGCTTGGACTGGCGCTGGCCGTGCCTGGCATGTTGCTGCTCTTGTTCCCCGGTCCGCTGCTGGATTTTGCCCAGGCGCCGCCCGAACTGGTTGAGAAGGCAACGCGCTACCTGCATCTCCAGGCCTTCGGCTTGCCGGCCGCGCTGGGCTTTCGCATCTATTCCGCGCTGAACAATGCCTTGTCGCGTCCGGTCATGGTGACGGTGCTGCAGCTTGCCGGGCTGGCGGTGAAGATTCCGCTCAATGCCTGGTTCATCGGTGGCGGCTTCGGCATCGCGGCCATGGGCGGACCCGGCTGCGCGCTCGCTTCGGCACTGATCAGCTGGATCTGGTGCATCTCCGGCGTCCTGATCCTGCGGCGCAACGCGGCGTACCGTCCCTTGCAGATATTTTCCAGCTGGGCATGGCCGCAGGCGCGGCCGATCCGCGCGCTGCTGCGGCTGGGCGTGCCAATGGGACTGACCTACCTGATCGAGATAACCTCGTTCACGCTGATGTCGATCTTCATCACGCGCATGGGCACCGTCGTGCTGGCCGGGCACCAGATCATTGCCAACCTCGGCGCGGTGGCCTACATGCTGCCGCTGTCACTGGCAATCGCCACCTCGACGCTGGTGGCGCAAGCCCTTGGCGCGCGCGACCGGACGGCGGCGCGCCGCATCGCCCGGCACGGGATCTGCCTGGCGGCGGCGCTGGCGATCATGGTCGGCGGCATGCTGTGGATCCTGCGCGAGCCGCTGCTGCATGCCTATGCCAAGGACCCTGCGGTGGTCGGCGCCGCCCTGCCGCTGATGCTGTTCATTGCCTTCTACCAGGCCTTCGATGCGGTACAAGTCATGACGGCATTCATCCTGCGCGCCTACAAGATCGCACTGGTGCCGACCTTGATCTATGCGCTGTCCCTCTGGGGCGTCGGCCTGGGTGGCGGTTACGTGCTTGGTTTTGGCCTGATCGACGCCCTGCCAGCCTTCACGCATGGCGCCGCTGGGTTCTGGATGGCCAACAGCATCAGCCTGGCCATCGCCGGCTCGTTGCTGGTGCGCTACTTCGTTACCGTCAGCCGTCGCCACGACGGTTAAGCCTGCCCCCCCCTGACGCGCGTGCCGGATGGATTTTGCCTGTGACCCGGCAGGCATGTGCAGGACATACCGACGGTCCGTCCGCAAGCGCTACGCAACAATATCCGACTACCCAAGAAAGACAGAGGCAAGTAATACGCACGCGCCGTCGCTGCGCGAGCGGCGCCGAATTGCCGGAGATTATCAATGAGCCGCCAGGGTAAGTGCCGGATAGCAAAAGAAAAAACCCGCATGGCATAACCATGCGGGTTTAGTTTTGGCGGAGTGGACGGGACTCGAACCCGCGACCCCCGGCGTGACAGGCCGGTATTCTAACCAGCTGAACTACCACTCCATACTCTTGCTTATCACCACGAGCCACGCTCCTGATGACAAACCGAACGTTTGGTTACGTTCGTTATCTGGCGTCCCCTAGGGGATTCGAACCCCTGTACTCACCGTGAAAGGGTGATGTCCTAGGCCTCTAGACGAAGGGGACAAGAACTTGTTTTTCAACTTGTTCCGTCTTGCGTGCCGAAGACCTTAACAACCAGATCCTCGCCACACTGGAAGCCTCGATTCACTAGACTCGAAACTTCCGGCATTTGGTGGAGCTAAGCGGGATCGAACCGCTGACCTCTTGCATGCCATGCAAGCGCTCTCCCAGCTGAGCTATAGCCCCATGATACTACGTTGCTGCATCGCGGCTTACCACCGCCGTCGTTTTCGCGTTTGTTTCTTCGTTTCAGCGAAGACGAGATTATATAAACAACTTTGCCCTTTGACAACCCCTTTGGGCAGCGAATCGATTAAGGGCGGGGTCATGCAGGGCTATAGCGGAGCACTATCGCGATAATGCCCTGCCGCCCAGAAAACACGACCGCGAATAATGTGCCGCGCACAGCCACGCACGATCGTGCGTCGATTAGCCGGAGATTATCAACGAGTCTCCAGGGTAATTGCCGGACGGCAAAAGAAAAAACCCGCATGGCATAACCATGCGGGCTTAGTTTTGGCGGAGTGGACGGGACTCGAACCCGCGACCCCCGGCGTGACAGGCCGGTATTCTAACCAACTGAACTACCACTCCATACTCTTACTTATCACCACGAGCCAACGCTCCTGACGACAAACCGAACGTTTGGTTACGTTCGTTATTTGGCGTCCCCTAGGGGATTCGAACCCCTGTACTCACCGTGAAAGGGTGATGTCCTAGGCCTCTAGACGAAGGGGACAGAAACTTGTTTTTCAACTTGTTCCGTCTTGCACGACGAAGACCTTAACTACCAGACCTTCACCGCACTGAAAGTTTTGATTCACTAAAATCAAAACTCCGGCATTTTGGTGGAGCTAAGCGGGATCGAACCGCTGACCTCTTGCATGCCATGCAAGCGCTCTCCCAGCTGAGCTATAGCCCCATGGTACAACACTACTAATTCACTACCTGCCGCCGCCGTTTCGCGTTTGTTTCTTCGTTTCGGCGAAAGCAAGATTATATAAACAACCCTGCTTTTCGACAACCCTTTTTTTAACTTTTTCAGCGATCCGCATTACTGCGAAATTACTACCTATCGCCTCCATCCGTTAAGCCCGCTTGGTTTTTTCCGCGCTGCAGGGAGAACGAGATTATGCTCAAGTCCTGGCAAAAGCGCAAGCCCCCGCCAGGATTTTTTGCAAACTTCCTCAGGCGAGTCCGGCCTGGATGCGACGCAGCACGGTGTCGCGCCCGAACAACTCCAGCACGGCGTCGATGGCGGGGGTCTGCAACTGTCCCGCCACCAGCAGGCGCACCGGCATGGCCAGCTTCGGCATCTTCAGGCCGAACTCGGCCAGCACGGCCTTGAATGCTGCGCTGATGTCCTCCCGCTTCCATTCCGTCAGGGCCGCCAGCCGTGCAGCCAGGGCCTGCAGCGCCGGCAGGATATCGGCGTTGAGATGCTCGGCCTTGAGCACCGGGTCAGCTTGCGGCTCGCCGCGATAGAACAGCATCGCCGCCTGCGCCACATCTTTCAAGGTATTGGCTCGATCCTTCACCAGCGCGATGACACCTTCCAGACTGGCACCCTCCACCTTGCCGCCCAGCGCCTCGATAAACGGTTGGGTCAGCCCAGCCAGGCGCGCGTTGTCGCCCACCTTGATGTAGTGGTTGTTGAGCCAGGCCAGCTTCTCGGGGTTGTACTGCGCCGGCGACTTGCCCAGGTGCTCCAGGTCAAACCACTCTACGAACTGCTCGCGCGAGAAGATCTCGGCGTCGCCATGCGCCCAGCCCAGGCGGGCCAGGTAGTTGAGCACGGCCTCGGGCAGATAGCCTTCGTCGCGATAGCCGGTCACGGCCATGGCGCCATGGCGTTTGCTCATCTTTTCGCCCTGCTCGTTGAGCACGGTCGGCAAGTGGGCATAGACAGGCGGCGTACCGCCGAGTGCGCGGATGATGTTGATCTGCCGCGGCGTGTTGTTGACGTGATCGTCGCCGCGAATCACGTGGGTGATCTGCATATCGAGGTCATCGACCACCACGCAGAAGTTATAGGTGGGCGTGCCGTCCGGGCGGGCGATCACCAGGTCGTCGAGCTCGTCGTTCGATATCTCGATGCGCCCTTTGACCGCGTCGTCCCAGACCACGCTGCCGCCAATGGGATTCCTGAAGCGGATCACTGGCTGCACCCCGGCCGGCGGCTGCGGCAGGACCTTGCCCGGCTCGGGGCGCCAGAAGCCGTTATAGCGCGGCTTCTCGCCGCGCTCGCGCTGCGCGTCGCGTAGCGCATCCAGTTCCTCCGTGCTCATGTAGCAGGGATAGGCCAGCTCGCTGCCCAGCATCTGCTTGACCACCTCGCGATAGCGGTCCATGCGCTGCATCTGATAGAACGGGCCTTCGTCGATATCGAGCTCGAGCCAGGCCATGCCCTCCAGGATCACGTCCACCGACTCCTGAGACGAACGCTCGACGTCCGTGTCTTCGATGCGCAGGATGAAATCGCCCTTCATGCGGCGTGCAAAGGCCCAGGGGTAGAGCGCGGAGCGGATATTGCCGAGGTGAATGAAGCCGGTCGGGCTCGGCGCGAAGCGGGTGCGGACGCGTTGTGTCATAGAGGAATGAAACAAAAAAGCCCGCGCACGAATGCGCGCAGGCCGGAGTGTAGGATCGCCGCATTATAGCAAGCAGGGCGCAGCCAACCGCCCCCGGTTCGCGCTGGAATGCCCGGCCGCGCGGAATCATTTATGCTGCGTCCGGTCTGAATGCTGTCGCACGGGACGTGCGGCCGACGTGGACGGCACATTCTGCCCTCGCCCACGCTGGCTGTGACGACCGCGCCATTTCTCCTCCCTCGGTTACTCCATGCAACGACGCAACTTCCTTGGTGCCGGTGCGGCAGCACTGCTGGCTGCCTGCTCCTTTGGCCCAAAACCGGGCGCACTCACCGCAGCGCCGGACACCCCGGCTGCGCCGCCCACGGCGCCACCCCGGCCGATCAAGATCGGCCTTGCGCTCGGCGGTGGCGCCGCACGCGGCTTCGCCCACATTGGCGTGATCAAGGCACTCGAAGCACAGGGCATCCATCCGGACTTGGTCACTGGCACCAGCGCGGGCGCGGTGGTCGCGGCACTCTACGCATCGGGCATGAACGGATTCCAGCTCAACAAGGTGGCGCTGACGATGGACGAAGCCACCATCGCCGACTGGGCCCTGCCCTTCGGCACCCGCTTTGGCGGCTGGCTCAAGGGCGAGGCGCTGCAGAACTACGTGAACCGGCTGGTCGCAAATCGCCCGATCGAGTCCATGAAGCTGCCACTGGGCATCGTCGCCACCAACCTCAAGACCGGCCAGGGCATCTTGTTCCGGCGCGGCAACACCGGCCAGGCGGTACGGGCATCGAGCAGCGTGCCGGGCGTGTTCCAGCCGGTCTCGATTCAGGGGCATGACTATGTGGATGGCGGGCTGGTCGAACCCGTACCGGTCGATTCCGCGCGCGCCATGGGCGCTGACTTCGTGATAGCCGTGAACATCTCCGCCGAGCCCTCCAGCCAGAAGAACGGCGGCCAGAGCGGCGTATTGCTGCAGACCACGGCCATCATGGGGCAGTCGATCAGCAAGATGGCCCTGGCGCATGCCGATGTGGTAATCCGCCCCGACCTGCCGGACATGGGTGGCAGCGACTTCGCCTCGCGCAACCGCGCCATCCTGGCTGGCGAGCAAGCGGCCTCCGCGGTCATGGCGAGCCTGCGCGACAAGCTTGCCCTGGCGCGCTCGCGGCCCGCCGGAACGGTGGCCGCGCAATAACGGCCGCGGGAGCACATGCCGCCGGGAGGCGGCGCCAACGAAAAAGGACTGCGAGGCAGTCCTTTTTCGTTGTGACACGCACGGACAGGGCCCGCCCTCGCCTCAGCCGCCGTAGAGCGAACGACCGCCTGCGTTGGGATCGAAACGCTTGAGCGTCTCGACCATATTGCCCAGGTTGCTGGCGCTGCCGCTGTCCTGCGGCATATCGTCGATACGGCGCGCGCCGTTGTAGCGCGTCACCCAGTACGAGGCGCGCATGTCATCGACACGAATCTTGCTGCCGGTGGACGGGGCATGTACGAACTTGTTGTCACCAATGTAGATGCCAACGTGCGAGAAGGTATGGCGCATGGTGTTGAAGAACACCAGGTCGCCGGGGCGCAGGTCGCTGGYKGCCACGGTGGTGCCAACCTGGCTCATCTCKACCGAKCGGCGCGGCAGCATGAAGCCAAAGGTATCGTTGAAGACGTAGCGGACAAAACCGCTGCAGTCGAGGCCCGATTCCGGGCTGTTGCCGCCGAAGCGGTAACGCACGCCGATCAACCCGAGGGCATTCATGACCAAGTCGCCGGCCTTGCTGGCCACATGGCTGGTCGAGTTCATGACCGAAGACAGCAAGCCGCGCTTGCCTTCCGGATGCGGCTCCGCGCTGAGTTCGGTACGTGCGTCGATGCGGGCGTCGGGATCCTTGAAGACCGTGTCAGCCAGCACTCCATTCGATAGAGTGGCACCGCAGGCAATGGCTATTCCTACGGCGGCGCGCGCCAGGGAATGAAGCACCGTTCGCTGCATTGGTTCTCCTGATGAATCGTTCTTGTCCGGGCCCGGGCAAACACACCGGGGCGGGCCTGAAATCAATGAAGTGGATCGCACGCAAAAAGCGCGCCAAGTGACGCAAGCCACCCGCGCTGTGCATAAGCGACGCGCGAACCACCCGTAAAATTAGTTCTCGCCGGATGGTATAAGGTTGTCATCCACATGTCAAAGTTCGTTACAAAATTCAGATAAAGTGCTTTGTAATCAAGGCTATACAACGGAAGTCGCAGATGCTTTCTCGGTTTGATTATGTCAGCGGCAGGTCAATCGGGTGACACCCTGAGTTCGGCCGCACCAACTTGCGGCGGAATCGGGTCGCCTGCACCAATTTCGGCCGCGATCATGAGCTTGCGGGTGTATGCGTGCTGCGGATCACCTAGCACAACCTCGGTTTCTCCCGCCTCCACCACCTCGCCGGACTTCATCACGATGACCCGGTGCGCCATGGCGCGGATCACGGCCAGGTCATGGCTGATAAAGAGATAGCTCAGGTTGTACTTGCGCTGCAGTTGCGTCAGCAGCGCCAGCACCTGCTGCTGGATGGAGACATCGAGCGCGGACGTCGGCTCATCGAGCACCAGCACCTGCGGCTTGAGGATCAGCACGCGCGCGATCGCCACGCGCTGGCGCTGGCCGCCGGAGAACTCATGGGGATACCGCCCCAGGGCCGTGCGGTCCATGCCCACCTCGCGCAGCGCCTCGGTAACGCGTTGCCGCATGGCGTCGCGCGAAAGGCCCGGCTGGTGCAGTGCCAGGCCCTCCCCCACGATCTGCTCGATGGTCATGCGCGGCGAGAGCGAACCGAACGGGTCCTGGAACACCACCTGCAAGCGCGAGCGCAAAACGCTACGCTCGCGCCGCGAGACTTCGTCCAGGTTGCGGCCCAGGAACTGGATTTCGCCGGCACTACGGCGCTGCAGGTTCAGCACGGCGTGAGCCAGCGTGGTCTTGCCGGAGCCCGATTCGCCCACGATGCCGATCGTCTCGCCCTCGCGCAGCGAAAAATCCACGCCCTTGACCGCGGCAAACTGATCCCGGCCGAACCAGCCAGCCAGCCCGCTGCGCTTGCGCGCATAGTTCACGCACAAGCCGCGCGCTTCCAGCAGTACCGGCGCCAGCGGCACCAACGGCAGCACCTCCCGGCGCGGCCGGCTGTCGATCAGCTTGCGGGTGTAGGGATGCTGGGGCGCGGCGAAAACGCTGGTGGTTTCGCCCACCTCGACCAGCACGCCCTTCTCCATCACGCCCACGCGCTGGGCAAAAGCCCGCACCAGGTTGAGGTCGTGCGTGATCAGCATGACGGCCATGCCGAACTCAGCCTGCAGGTCGCGCAGCAACTCGAGGATCTGCACGCGGATGGTGACGTCGAGAGCAGTGGTAGGCTCGTCGGCCAGCAGCAGCTTGGGCCGGCAGGCCAGCGCCATGGCGATCATCGCGCGCTGGCGCTGGCCGCCCGATAGCTGGTGTGGAAAGCTGTCGAACCGGTGCGCCGCATCACTGATGCCAGTGCGCTCGAGCAACGCAATGGCGCGCTCGCGCGCAGAGCGCCGGTCCAGGCCCTCATGCAGCGCCAGCGTCTCCACGATCTGGTTGCCGATCGTGTAGAGCGGGTTGAGCGCAGTCATCGGTTCCTGGAAGATCATGGCGATGTCGGCACCACGAATGCCCCGCATCTCGCGCTCCGAGACCTTGAGCAGGTCGCGGCCCTCGAAACGCACCGCGCCCTGGTAACGCGCGTCCTCCACCAGGCGCAGCATGGCAAGCGCGGTAACCGTCTTGCCCGAGCCGGATTCGCCCACCAGCGCGAAGCGTTCGCCCGCACGCAGGTCAAAGCTGACATCGCGCACCGCGCGGGTGGCCTCGTCGCCATGGCCGAACGTGACCGACAGGCGTTCGATGCACATTAGCGGACCGCCAGCGCCCTCCTTGGCTTGCACCGCTTGCACACCATTCACGGTGCTGGCTTGCGACAGCGCGCTCATGGCGTCACCTCGGCCGCGGGCGAACCTTCCGGCGCCTTCGGCTCGACCCGTCCGCGTAGCTGGGCCAGGCCCAGGCGCGTATCGAAGGCATCGCGCAGCGCGTCGCCCATGAAGGTCAGCAGCAGCAGGGTCACCACCAGCACGGCGAAGGTCGACAAGGAAATCCACCAGGCATCGAGGTTGGCCTTGCCCTGCGCCAGCAACTCACCCAGGCTAGGGGTGGTGGGCGGCACGCCCAGGCCAAGGAAGTCGAGGCTGGTCAGGGCCAGGATGGCGGCGCTCATGCGGAATGGCAGGAAGGTGATGACGGGCGTCAGGCTGTTGGGCAGGATGTGGCGCCACATGATCTGTACGTTGGAGAGTCCGAGCGCCCGTGCCGCCTTGACGTAATCGAGCGAGCGATTGCGGTAGAACTCGGCGCGCACGTAGTCGGACAAACCCATCCAGCCGAACAGCGAGAGCAGGATGATCAGCAGCGCCAGGCTTGGCGTGAAGATCGAGGCGAAGATGATCAGCAGATAGAGCTCGGGCATCGAGCTCCAGATCTCGATGGCGCGCTGCGAGAACAGGTCGAAGCGCCCGCCGAAGAAGCCCATCAGGGCGCCCGTCAGGGTGCCGATCACCACGCCGATCAGGGTCAGGGCCAGGCTGAACAGCACGGAGACGCGAAAGCCGTAGAGCAGCCGTGCCAGCACGTCGCGCCCGCGGTCGTCGGTACCCAGCCAGTTCTCCGCCGAAGGCGGCGCCGGATTGGGTTCCTTGGAGAAATAGTTGATCGAATCGTACGAATAGCGGTTGGGCGGAAAGATCGCGAAATTGCCATTGCTGGTGATGCGGTCGCGGATAAAGGGATCGAGGTAGTCCGCCCTGGTAGGAAAGTCTCCGTCGAAGGTGTTCTCGGCGTAGGTCTTGACGATGGGGAAATACCATTCGCCCTTGTACTTCACCACCAGCGGCCTGTCGCTCGACAAGGTCTCGGCAACCAGGCTGAGGAGGAAGATGGCAACAAAGAGGATCAGGCTCCAGTAGCCGAGGCGATTGCGGCGAAACCGCTGCCAGGCTCGCTGGCGCGGCGAGGGCGAATGCGGCAGCCCGTTGGGGAGCGTGCGCGAGCGGAATTTCATCGGTGCACTGCCTCGAAGTGGATGCGCGGGTCGACCATCACATAGCAGACATCGGAAATCAGCCGGGTCACCAGGCCGATCAGGGTGAACAGGTAGAGCGTGCCCAGCACGACCGGGTAATCGCGCCGCAGCACGGCCTCATAGGACAGCAGGCCGAGTCCGTCGAGCGAGAACAGCGTTTCGATCAGCAGGGAACCCGTGAAGAAAGCACCGATAAAGGCCGCCGGGAAACCGGTCACAAGCGGGATCAGCGCGTTGCGGAAGATGTGCTTCCACAGCACGCGCCGCTCCGCCAGGCCCTTGGCGCGGGCGGTCAGCACGTATTGCTTGCGAATCTCTTCGAGGAAAGCGTTCTTGGTCAGCATGGTAACCACGGCAAAACTGCCCACCACCGATGCGGTGATCGGCAGCACCAGGTGCCAAAGGTAATCCATTACCTTGCCCATCAGCGAGAGCTGCTCCCAGTTGTCCGACGTGAGCCCGCGCAGCGGGAACCACTGCACGAACGTGCCGCCCCCGAACAGCACCAGCAGCAACACACCCAGCACGAAGCCGGGAATGGCATAGCCCACCAGCACCACCATGCTGGTCACCACATCGAAGCGGCTGCCCGCCCGGATCGCCTTGGAGATACCGAGCGGCACCGATATCAGGTAGGTCAGGAAGAAGGTCCATAGACCCAGGCTGACGGAGACCGGCATCTTCGACTTCACCAGCTCCCACACGCTGCGGTGCTGGAAATAGCTCTGCCCCAGGTCGAACTGGGCGAAGCGCTTGAGCATCATGAAGTAGCGCTCCAGCGGCGGCTTGTCGAAGCCGTACAGGGCCTGGATCTCCTTGATCTTCTCGGGGTCCACGCCGCGCCGGCCGCGGTATTCCGCGCCGCCGCCGCTGGCCTCGCCGCCACCGCCTCCCCTGCCCTTGAGCTCGAGCATCATCTGCTCGACCGGCCCCCCCGGCACGAACTGGATCACCGCGAAGGTGAGGGTGATGACGCCGATCAGGGTCGGGATCATCAGCAATACGCGCTTGAGCAGATAGGCGAGCATCTTGTTTCCTTGTCGCGCTTATTGAGCGGCCGGCTTGGTGTCGGCACGCCACCAATCGCTCAGTATCCAGCCTTCGGCCGTGTAGTAGTGCGGCAAGCGCTGCGGATAGACCAGCTCTTTCCGATATGACACCCGGTGCGAGGCGCTATACCAGTTGGGCACGATGTAGTAGCCGTGCATCAGCACGCGGTCCAGCGCGCGCCCGGCGTTGACCAGTTCCTCGCGCGTATGGGCGTGCAGGACATTGTCCACCAACCGGTCGATGGCGGGCGATTTCAGGCCGAACAGATTATCGGAACCGGGCGTGCCTGCGGCTTCGCTGTTGAAGCGGTCGCGCAGTTCGTTGCCGGGGCTCTGCGAATCCGGGAAGCGGATCGACACCATATCGAAGTCGAAGTCCTCCAACCGCTTCTGGTATAGCGCGAAATCGGTGGTGCGCTGGTTCACCTCCATGCCCAGCTTTTCCAGGTTGCGCACATAAGTGGTAATGACGCGGCTCATGGCGCCGCCGTCATCCAGGAACTCGAAGACGAAAGGTTCACCCTTGGCATTGCGCAGCGCACCATCCGTGTAGGTCCACCCCGCCTGCGCCAGCAACCTGCGCGCCTCGCGCAGGTTGTCCCGCAGGGAGCGCGGCGGATTGGTGGTAGGCATCGTCACGATAGGCCCGAATACCTCCGGCGCCAACTGTGTGCGCAGCGGCTCCAGCAGCGCCAGCTCGCCGGGGCCTGGCCGGCCGTCGAAGGTGGCACTGGCTGCCAGTTCGCTGTTGGRGAACCAGCTATCGAGACGCCGGTAAGCACCGTAGAAAAGCTGGCGGTTCAGCCACTCGAAATCCAGCGCCAGGATCATGGCTTGCCTGACCCGCACATCCTGGAACACCGGCTTGCGCATATTCATGACGAAGCCTTGCATGCCGGCTCCGTTGCGATGCGGAAAATCGGTCTTCACCAACTCGCCGTTGCTAAAGCGCTTGCCCTCATAGCTCTTGGCCCAGCTCTTGGCCTTGTACTCGACGATGGCGTCGAACTCGCCGGCCTTGAAGGCTTCCAGCTTGGCGGTCTCGTCCTTGTAGAGGCGGTAGACCACGCGATCGAAGTTAAAGGTGCCGCGCCGCACCGCCAGGTCCTTGCCCCAATAGGCTGGATTGCGCTTGAAACTGATGCCGCGCCCGGCATCGTAGCGCTCGATCAGGTAGGGCCCGCTGGCCACGGGATCCTCGAAGGTCAGCTTGTCGAACGGTACCGTGGCGGTCCACTTCTTCGAAAAGACCGGCAGCGAACCGACAATCAGCGGCAACTCGACATTGCGCTGCTTGAAATCGAAGCGCACCGTGTGCGGATCCACCACAGTGACGGCTTTCACATCGGTGCACATGCTGCGGTAGCCTGGGCTGGATGCCTTGCTCATCAGCATGTCGTAGGAATACTTGACATCGCTGGCCAGCACCGGATCGCCGTTGCTGAAGCGCGCCTGCGGCCGAATGTGAAAGGAGACGGACAGCTCGTCCGCCGCCACGGTCACGTCGTCGGCCAGCAAGCCATAGGCGCTGGCGGTTTCGTCGGCGCTGGCGATCAGCAGGGATTCGAACATCAGCGAATTCACGCCGGGGGCGGAGGTACCCTTGAGCGTAAACGGGTTGAACTTGTCGAAGCTGGTGCGGCGATCCGGATTCGCGAGCGTCAGCGTGCCGCCGCGTGGCGCGTCCGGATTGACGTAATCGAAATGGGTGAAGTCGGCGGGATACTTGAGGCCGCCATACTGCGCGAAACCATGGGCCGCGCCAGCGGATAAGGGAAAACCCGCGGCACACAGGGCTACTAGTCCACAGCCCAGCGCCGCAATCGTGCGGAAGCGCTGCCATGCCGCCTGAAGCGGTCTACGTGCGCGAATAGACATCCGGTTGGGGTCCTCCACCTGAATCGGATTCGTCCGCGGCCGTCTGCGGCGCGGTCAAGTTATGAGACAATTTTACATGGGTTCGGCCGGCATTCAGCCATCCGGACATTCCAGTACGCGGCACCGCTAGTTTGCCGGTCGTCAGCCTGCTGCCAAGCAGCCACCGCGGCGCGCGCTGCAACCCGGACGCGATTGCACGAACCGTGCCCGTCCACCTCGAACATCATTGGAGAAGTTATGGGATTTCTCGCAGGTAAGCGAATCCTGATTACCGGCTTGCTGTCCAACCGCTCGATTGCCTATGGCATCGCATCGGCCTGCAAGCGCGAAGGCGCGGAACTCGCCTTTACTTATGTCGGCGAGCGTTTCAAGGACCGCATCAACGATTTTGCCAAGGAGTTTGGCAGCAGTCTGGTGTTCGAATGCGATGTCGGCAGCGACGAGCAAATCGCCGCCACCTTCGCCGCACTGGGCCAGAGCTGGGACAAGCTCGACGGGCTGGTGCACTCGATCGGCTTCGCACCGCGCGAAGCGATCGCCGGCGACTTCCTCGAGGGCCTCTCGCGCGAATCCTTCCGCGTGGCGCACGACATTTCCGCCTACAGCTTCCCGGCGCTGGCCAAGGCCGCACTGCCCATGCTGTCGGACAAGGCCTCGCTGCTGACGCTGACCTATCTGGGCGCGGAGCGCGTGGTGCCGAACTACAACACCATGGGCCTGGCCAAAGCCTCGCTGGAAGCCAGCGTGCGCTACCTGGCCGCCTCGGTAGGCCCGCGCGGCATCCGTGCCAACGGCATCTCGGCGGGCCCGATCAAGACCCTGGCTGCCTCCGGCATCAAGGGCTTCGGCAAGCTGCTGGGCCATATCGAGGAAGCAGCGCCGCTGCGCCGAAATGTGACCATCGACGAGGTCGGCAACGTGGCCGCATTCCTGCTGTCCGACCTGGCCAGCGGTGTGACCGGCGAGATCACCTACGTCGACGCCGGCTTCAACACGGTGGGCGCGAGCCTGCCCGAAGAAGCGTAATCCGGGTGCGGCCGCCTGGGCGGCCGGCCATCGCAAAAAAGGGGCGCCCGGCTTTGGCCGGCGCCCCTTTTTAGTGCCTGCGGCGAGCTGGCACCGGGACCACCGCGCATGGCACGCGCCAACTAATCGGGGCCCGGCGCGGGCAGGAGACCCGAGCGCAGATAAGCAATGATCGGCGCCCAGAAGGCATCCTGACGCTCCGGTTCGATCGCCGCATCGTGCGGCAACGCCGGCAACGCCACCAGTCGCCGCGCCCCCGCGGCGGCACGCTCCAGCCGCTCGGCATGCGCGAAGGGAATCACCTCATCCGCGCGGCTGTGCACAAGCAGCAGCGGCAACTGCAAATTACGCAAGTGCATCTCGTTGTCCCACGGCTCGGGCAACAGCCGCGCCAACCACGCCGGCACCCGCCCTGTCACCACCGCCGCCTCGCGCGCGGACGTGAATCCGGCGGCAATCACCAGGCCAGCCGGCGCCGGGCGCAATGTGGATATCACATCAAGCAGCACCGCTGAGCCCAGCGAAAATCCCATCACATAGCGCCGGGACGACAACGGCGTAGCGGCAAGGAACTGCCCGTAAGCGGCCACGCCATCTTCATGCAGGTTGACAACGCCGGGCTTGCCGTCGCTGGCGCCGTAGCCGCTGTAGTCGAACACACAGGAAGAAACACCGTTACGGTAAAGCAGCGCCTGGGCGCTGGCCCAGTCGGACAGGTTCTCCTCGTCGCCGTGATAGATCAGCACGGCAGGCGCCTCGGCTGCCTGCACCAATACGCAAGAGCCGCGCAACGTGCGCGCCCCGCTGGAAAAAGCGAACTGGCGTGACGGGGCGCCCAGGCGGTCGGGGGTCATGGCATCGGCGGAGCCGGCCGGCTTGGGTTCGAACGCATCACGTTCAACGGCCAGGAACAAGGCATGGCGGGCAGCAGCAGCCAGCAACAACAGGCAGGCGCCGCCGGCCAACCATTGACGCAGCTTCCTGGCACTGCCTGCCGGGGACTTTGCCATGGGGACACCTCGGGAAACGAGACCGTGGCCAAAAACCGCGGCTCAACCCTGGAATCTTAATCCGGACTTGTGGGGAATGCGGGAGAAGGTGGCCCGCCCTACACGATTCGAACGTGTGACCGCTCGCTTAGAAGGCGAGTGCTCTATCCAACTGAGCTAAGGGCGGATACGTGGAAACTGCTGAAGACTACCGATACGAAGCCCGGTATTCTACCTCAGAGCCGCAGCCTATCCTACCGCCCCGACACGGCGCGCCGCACAGGCAATCGTCACGATGCCTGCGAAATCCGCATGCGCGGTGTCTTTGCCATGCCGGCAATTCGCTCGACGGGCTGCGTGGAAACGCAATTCCGACCCATTGTCTTGGCGTCGTAGAGGGCATTGTCGGCTCGGCGCATCAGCGCATCCGCGCCCTCTCCCGGCAGCCGCTCGGCCATGCCGACGCTGACCGTGTAGGAGATCGCATCCGGCTCGGACGGGCATGGCGTTGCGCGCACCAGCATATTCAACCGCAAGCTGATCGCCCGCCCCTGGTCCAGTGACGCATCGGGCATCACGATGCCGAACTCTTCCCCACCCAGCCGGCCGACGAAATCGCCCGTGCGCACCGACTTGCGCAGCAACCCGCTGAAGTGGCGCAGCACGCTGTCGCCGGCGAGGTGGCCGTAGAGATCGTTGATGGCCTTGAAGTGATCAAGATCGATGAAGGCCACGGTCAAAGGACGTTGCAGGCGGTCCGCCTGCTTGCAGGCATCCTCCAGCGCCTCCCAGTAAGCGCCGCGCGTCAGCAAATCGGTAAGATCGTCATAACTGGCGCGATGCTCGAGCCGGCGGCGCAGRCTGTCGTGGGCCATCAGCGCGAAGCTGACCGACAGGCTGACGATGCCGAAGGCGTGCAGGAGGGTGAACGTTCCCTCGGGTGGCCCCTTCGCCAGCCAGGCGAGCCCGGCAGGAAGCAGGGCCAGGTCGGCTGCCTGATAGACGCCCATACCCGCGCAGGCGAGCGCGATCAACCCAAGCGACAGCGCCGCCAGCCGCCCGGTGCCGCGCTTGGCCGGCACTTGCGCCGCCACGACGCGCAGCAACGCGAGCGGAAGATAGATATTGGCCAGGGCGAAGAGCAGCGCCGGCCCCGATGGCGGCGCCCCCGACCAATCGAAGTAGACCGCACCGGCCAGCACCGCAAGATTCAGCAGGCAGAGTGCGCCCGCGCGCCCACGCCTGCCGAAGAAGCAGCGCGTGCCGTAAACCATCAAGGACAGCGCCGCGGTCATGACCATGTCCGCCAGATTGAGCGTCAGCCATTCCGGCAGATAGTCATGCGCGGCAAGCAAGACCGTGGCGGCCGTTACCAACAGGTCGCCAACCGCCCAGGAATTCAAGCCCGCCCGGCCCATACCCGGTGTGCGCTGCAAGACGGCGAATACCACTGCCATCTGCAACCCGAATAGACCCGCGACGAGCATACTAACTTGCGACTGAAACATGATTTCCCCGTCCAACTTGGCAGGTGGCGTTCCATCACGCCACCTTGCGCCCCAGGACCCGCGCGGACCCAAGGTTTTCGCCATTCATTCTTTTTACGCATCTGACCGACTTCATGCGCCCCGGCGGACGAGGGCTGGGCCTCGCGATCGTGGCGAGGGCACTCTTGTTTTCATGCTCGGCGCCAGTCCGGCAGGCGGCACGCTTCCCCTTGCGCCTGACCGGGCGCGGGGTCTGGCCGCTGCGGTGTGCGGATTATGTCAGCGCTTGCGACCAAGTCAAGCGAACCTTACCCATCGAATACGGCAGCGCTACCGGCACCGGCCAGCGCCATGCGCGGCCGGTGCAAAAGTAAAATTTGACCCGTGCCCCCCAGCCGGGCTACAATCCGACGCTTCGGGGCGTAGCGCAGCCTGGTAGCGCATCTGATTTGGGATCAGAGGGTCGCATGTTCGAATCATGTCGCCCCGACCAGTATTTGGCAATATGATCAAAGGCTTAGACCATAGGGTCTAAGCCTTTTTTTCGTCCACTGTTGGTACATGGGCCGAATCTCGGCCACTCGCCTGCCGCCCCCTCCACTGCGCCGCACCAATTCCATGGCAATGCCATAAACATGGGATGCCCCGCGAGAGCCGGAACGACGACACTGATCGCGGGCGGATCCGCAGAACGCCCACACCACTTTTAGCCCGTCACCTACCCGGCCGCGGGCTTTTTTTCGTGTTTTTGCGAGTGGAAACCAACAAGGTACCCGAGAGCACACCACGCCCGGGCAGCACTGGCATGGTATAATCGCGCGTTAGCCCGGGGTGTATGCAGCATGCCCTGTAACCGGGCGCCCTTGCCGAAATCTGCAATCAAGCCGCAATTTATACTGCGACGCAGTATCGGCAAGCCACCGGGAACATCTTGCCCGCTTCATTGCCCCGCGCCTATCACGGTAGCTCGGCCGCATTAGCTTGGGCCGCAACCGGCAAGGCAATCGGCCGGGCACTGACGCGCCCCCTGGCGATTCCCTAACGTGGACCACGTTGCACGCGCTTCGGCCGTGCCGGTCCGGGTCAGCTTGCCTCCCGCAACTCCAAGGCGCAACCAAGCAAGCCGGCGCTTGTCACTGCTGGCACCCGGACCTCGCGAGTCAGCAGGCGGCAAGCCCGCGCTCGCCTCACCGGATTTACCTAAATCATGCAGCCCAAGGCTGCCGTAAAGGAAGAAGATTGGCTAAGGAAGAACTCATTGAATTTGGCGGCGTTGTCTCGGAAGCCCTGCCCGACAATCGTTACCGCGTAACGCTGGAAAACGGCGTGGAAATCTGGGCCTATGCCTCGGGCAAGATGCAGAAACACCGCATCCGCATCCTGGCCGGTGACCGCGTGACGCTGGAAATGTCGCCCTACGACTTGACCAAGGGCCGCATTAACTTCCGCCACAAAGTCTGATCTTCTTCCACGCTCGCCGCCAGCGAGCGTTGCGCCAAGCGCGCTCCCAGGGCACCGCATAGCGGCGGTCCGGCCCAGGGAAACATCTGGCCATTGGTACCGCTTTGGTACCGGCAAGGGCCTGCCGGAAGCGTCGCCGTGGCAACGCCGGCCTGATCCCCCAGGCCTGGCATCCACGTGCTGGCGCCGTATGCGTTTCCGGCGGTCTTGGCATGAGGTGCCCGTCACATGCGCGTCATCCGGGCTTGCGATGCTGCAAGCCCGTTTGGCCGGTGTTTGCCCGCCTTGCATGCACCTGCAGGCGTAGCCATACTCAAGCCACCCCCCTAGTCCGAATACCCCGCCCCCATGAATCTGATCCTTTGGCGCCATGCCGAAGCCGAAGAGTTGCCTGGCTCGCTCGGCCTCAGCCGCAATGCCGACCTGCAGCGCCCATTGACAAGGCGCGGCCATAAGCAGGCGGATGCCTCGGCAGCCTGGCTGCGCGCGCACCTTCCGGCCGGCACGCGTGTTGTCTGCAGTCCGGCGCTGCGCACCCGCGAGACCGCCGCCGCCCTGCGGGAGAACGCCGAGATATTGCCCGAGCTCGCTCCAGGCGCCGACGTCAGTTCGGTACTGGCCGCGGTCGACTGGCCGCAGGGCGCCGAGCACACTGTCCTCGTAGGCCACCAGCCGTGGCTAGGCCGCCTTGCCAGCCTGATGCTGGCAGGCACCGAGATGAACTGGAGCGTGCGTAAGAGCGGCATCTGGTGGCTATCGGGCCGCACCCGCGAAAGCGAATCCCAGGTGGTGCTGCGGGCCGTCATCAATCCTGAATTTCTCTGACTTTTCCAGAGATTTCTTGCCTCCCGGGCCAGGCAGGCTCCACTTGCCTGGCCATCGTCACCGAACCGTCACAGCGGCTTCACGGCACTGTCACCTGCCCTCTCTACATTCGACCGCAACAGTTTCGTCACCGTAAGGACATACTGATGCGAGAGCTACCGACGCCCACCCAGCCGTTGTTCGATTCCTTGCCCAATGGCCTCTCCGGCCATTCGGCGCGGAGGCGTCTTCATCGCCAGCAACCTGCACAGGCAAATGAACAAGGGCATGAACAGCCTGCTTTCAGCGTGGCGTGGGCGCGCCACCAGGACGAAGTAGTCGAGGCGCAACGCCTGCGCTACAAAGTCTTTGCCGAAGAAATGGGCGCAAGGCTGAACCCGTCGACGCCGGAACTCGACGTGGATATGTTCGACGCCTATTGCGACCACCTGATCGTGCGCGACATGACCACGCTCAAGGTGGTCGGCACGTACCGCGTCATGGCGCCGCACCAGGCCAAGCGCATCGGCTGCCTCTATGCCGAGTCGGAATTCGACCTGGTGCGCCTGGCCCACCTCAAACCCAAGATGGTCGAACTGGGGCGCTCCTGCGTGCACCGGGACTACCGTTCGGGCAGCGTGATCATGGCGCTGTGGGGGGGCCTTGGCGAGTACCTGCAGCGCTGGGGAATCGAGTCGATGCTAGGATGCGCGAGCGTGCCGATGAGCGACGGCGGCCACTATGCGGCCAGCCTTTACCGCGTCTTCGCGGAGCGTGCCCTGGCGCCGATCGAATACCACGCCTTCCCGCGCCTGGCCTTGCCGATCGATGAGCTGAACCAGACGCTGGAGGTGGAACCGCCGGCACTGATCAAGGGCTACCTGCGGCTCGGCGCGCGCATTTGCGGCATGCCGGCCTGGGATCCCGACTTCAACGTCGCGGACTTCCTCACGCTGCTGCGCGTGAACGATATGAACCCCCGCTACGCGCGCCATTTCCTCGGCCTGAACCGCGGCGCCTGATCCGGACAGTTCCTGCGCGAGCGCTGGCTCGCACAGGCAACATCGGGTCATTGACCGGGGGCCGCCTGCCGGCCGGCCCCCGCCCTCTTGCTCAGGCGTAGACCACCTTGTAGCGCTTGCCGATACGTTCCCACTCATCGGCTTCCTGCGCCAGGCTGTATTCCACCAGCGGATTGGCTTCGATCCAGGCCTTCGGCAAGCGGACTTCGAAGCCCTCATCCAGTTCGTCCGAGCGCTGACCAACGGTGATCTCCGGCAGCGGCTCGTCGGCGCGGCGCCGGCACAGCACGAAGGCCAGGCGCAGGCTGAACAGCATGCGCCAGTCGAGGAACTTCCCGCTGCCTGACAGCTTGCCCAGCTTGCCGGCGTGTCCGAGCAGTAGCGTCGCCAGCCGTGCCTGGTCGGTCTTGGAGAAGCCAGGCATGTCGGCGTGGGTGGCGATATACGCCGAGTGTTTGTGATAGCCACTGTGCGAGATGGTCATGCCGATCTCGTGCAGCCCGCCAGCCCAGCCCAGCAGCGCAAGATTGTCATCGCGGCGCTCATTGCGCGGCTCGGGAAACTGTGCCAGCAAGCCCAGCGCGGCCTGTCGCACGCGCTGCGCCTGGGCACGGTCCACGCCATAGCGTCGCATGAACTGATCGACGGTAATGGTGCGCATATCCTCGTGATGCGTGCGGCCGAGCAGGTCGTACAGCACGCCGAGGCGCAGCGCGCCATCGGTCACGTCCATGCGCTCGATATCGAGTTCGGCGAACACGCCGAGCATGATCGACAGGCCGCCGGGCAACACGGGAATGCGGTCCGCCTTCAGCCCGACCAGCTTGACCCGGTTGGCGTTCTCCGCCTTGACCAGCGCGCGCTTGAGACGTTCCAGACCTTCACGGGTGATGCCGTGCTCGGCCGGGTTGTCGTTCATGCCGTTCAGCTCGATCAATTCAGCCAGCGCGCGCGCCGTGCCGGACGATCCCACCGCCTGCTGCCAGCCGGCGGCGCGGTACTGGCGCACCAGCACCTGGATCTCCCGGCGCGCGGCCAGTTCCGCCTGCTTCATCGCGTATTCATCGACGTTGCCACTGGGAAAGAATTGCCGGCTGTGCGAGACGCAGCCGATGTACAGGCTCTCCATCAGCTTGGACGAGTAGCCACTGCCAATGATGAACTCGGTCGAACCGCCACCGATATCAACCACCAGCCGATTGCCCGCGCAGGCCGGCGCATCGTGCGAGGCCCCCAGGTAGATCAGCCGCGCCTCTTCCCGCCCGGCAATCACCTCGATCGGGAATCCCAGCGCATGCTCGGCCTCGATGAGGAATTCCGAAGCGTTCTTGGCCACCCGCAGCGTATTGGTGGCCACAGCACGCACATGGTCCGCGGAGAAATCGCGCAAGCGGTCGCCGAAACGCCGCAGCGCGTCGATGCCGCGGCGGCGAGCCGGCTGGTCCAGGTATTTGTCGGGCGTCAGGCCCGCAGCCAAGCGCACGGGCTCGCGCAGCGCGTCGACCTGGAAAATCTGGCTGGCCGGCCCGGATGCGGTCAGGCTCTCGTCCACCCGGCCGATCATCAGGCGGAAGCTGTTGGAGCCCATATCGACGGCGGCCAGCAAGCGAGGGGTTTGGTTCATCGCGGTAGGGGGAATGTTAGTCGGTGCCGCAAGCCGCGGCGCAAAAGATTGCATCGGGCGAAACAAGGCTGCCCAACCATGGAAAATATGTCTTTATCATGTCTGCATCGTGACAAAATCACTTTGTCATCAATTTGACATCAATCTATGAAAAAGTCGCCGCATTACCAAAAGAAGGTCATGCCAATGTCGACAAGCCCACCTGGCACGCTGCTCAACCGTGAACTGGGCATTCTGGAATTCAATACGCGAGTGATGGCACAGGCTGCTGACGCCAAGGTGCCGTTGCTGGAACGTCTGAAGTTCATCTGTATCGTATCAAGCAATCTGGACGAGTTCTTCGAGATCCGCATGGCCGGATTGAAGGAGCAGATGCGTGACAATCCGTCCGGCATCACCCCCGATGGGCTCTCGCTGCAGCAGGCTTACCAGATCGTAACGGAACGCGTGCAAACGCTGGTGGCGATGCAGTATGACATGCTGCAAAACGTGATCTTCCCCCTGCTGGAGAAAGAAGGGGTGTTCTTTCACCTGACCTCCACCTGGAACGAGGCGCAACGCGAATGGGCGCGCAGTTTCTTCGTGCGCGAACTCGGCCCCGTCCTGACGCCGATCGCGCTGGACCCGGCCCACCCCTTCCCGCGGGTACTCAACAAGAGCCTGAATTTTGTCATTGAATTGTCGGGCAAGGATGCCTTCGGCCGGGAGGCCGACCTGGCCATCGTGCAAGCGCCGCGCGCGCTGCCGCGCATGGTCAGGATGCCCGAGGAGCTCTCGGGCTATCCCTACGGCTTTGTGCTGCTGTCGTCCTTCATGCAAGGCTTCGTGCATGAGTTGTTCCCCGCCATCAAGGTCAACGGCTGCTATCAGTTCCGCGTCACCCGCAACTCTGACCTGTTTGTGTCCGAGGACGATATCACGGACCTGCGCGAAGCGCTGCAGGGCGAGCTGCCCACCCGCCACTTTGGCGACACGGTGCGCCTGGAAATCTCTTCCGACACACCGCCGACGATCGCGCGCCGACTGCTGCTCGAATCCGGCCTGGGCGAGCAGGATGTCTACCGCGTGAGCGGCCCCGTCAACCTGGTGCGGCTGATGCAGATCCCCGACCTGGTCGACCGCCCCGCCCTCAAGTACCCGCCCCACGTGCCGGCGCCGGTCAAGGCATTCGTGCCCGGCGTGCCGATGTTCGACGCGATCCGCCAGCAGGACGTGCTGCTGCATCACCCCTACGAGAGCTTCAGTTCGGTGCTCGACCTGCTGCAGCAGGCCGCAGTCGATCCCGCCGTGGTGGCCATCAAGCAGACTGTCTATCGCACCGGCAACGAGTCGCCGGTGATGGAAGCGCTGATGACCGCGGCCCGCAATGGCAAGGAAGTCACGGTCGTGGTGGAACTGCTGGCGCGCTTCGACGAAGAAACCAATATCAACTGGGCCGAACGGCTCGAGTCCGCCGGCGCGCACGTGGTCTACGGCGTAGTCGGCCACAAGTGCCATGCCAAGATGCTGCTGATGGTCCGCCGGGAACTGGCCGGCGCCAAGAGCAAGCAGTACAAGCTGCGCCGCTACGCGCACCTGGGCACCGGCAACTACCATCCGCGCACCGCGCGGCTGTACACCGACTTCGGCCTGCTCACCGCCAACGAGCAGATCTGCGAGGACGTCCAGCATGTGTTTCAGCTGCTCACCGGCACCGCGGGCACCATCCGGCTGAACCATCTGTGGCAGTCGCCGTTCACCATGCAGAGCAACCTGGTCGAGCATATCCGCGCGGAAGCGCGCAACGCCCGCGCCGGCAAGCGCTCGCACATCATGGCCAAGATGAATGCGCTGCTGGAGCCGTCTATCATCGATGAGCTGTACAAGGCTTCGCGCGCCGGCGTGAAGATCGACCTGATCATCCGTGGGGTTTGCGCGCTGCGTCCGGGCGTGCCGGGCATGTCGGAGAACATCACGGTACGCTCGATTGTCGGGCGCTTCCTGGAACATCATCGCGTCTACTACTTCCTGGCCGACGGTGCCGATGTCGTCTACTTGTCCAGCGCGGACTGGATGGACCGGAACCTGTTCCGCCGGGTCGAGGTCGCCTTCCCCGTACTGGACAAGACACTGAAGGCGCGCGTGATCAGCGAGAGCCTGCGCGTTCACCTGCGCGACAATGCTTCCGCCTGGATCATGCAGGAAGACGGTAGCTACACACGCAAGCACACCAAGTCCAAGCAGCCCCACGTCAGCCAGCACGACTTGCTGGCCATGTTCGGCAGTGCCTGAGGCGCGGGTGGCACGGCACGCCTGGCGTGCCGTGTCCAGCGAACTGGAGCAGTCGATGCCCTGGGCCAGCCGCAAACCTCCGGTCTGGGCCGGCGACTGACCACCGAGAATCGCCCTGGTCAGGCTGCCTTCTGCGGCGACTGGCCGGGGCGCGGCACGGCGGCCGGCACGTAGCCACTGCGATCGGTCGGGAATACCACGCGGAACACGCTGCCGCGGCCTACCTCGCTGGTGATACGCAGATCGGCATGATGGCGCGACAGCACGTGCTTGACGATGGCCAGCCCCAGGCCGGTGCCGCCGGTATCGCGCGAGCGGCTGCGATCGACCCGGTAGAAGCGCTCGGTCAGGCGCGGGATGTGGTCGGCGGCGATGCCCAGGCCCGTATCGCTGACCGAGAAGATGGCGTGCTCGTTCTCGTACGTCAGCGCGATGCCGATGCGCCCGCCCTCGGGCGTATAGCGCACCGCGTTGGAAACGAGGTTGCCGAATGCCGATAGCAGTTCCCGCTCCGCGCCGCGGATCACCACCGCCGGATCGATCTGCGCGGACACCTGATGGCCGCCCTGCGACAGCGCCTCGGCGTCATGCACCAGGTGCCCGACCAGTTCGGCCATGTCGATGCGCTCCGGGCTCGGCGGCTGCTCGTCGCTTTCCAGTTTGGCCAGCACCAGCAAGTCCTCGACCAGATGCTGCATGCGCATGGACTGCACCAGCATCATGTCGAGATAGCGGTTGCGATCCTGCTCCGATACCGGCAGGTCGCGCACCGTCTCCAGGAAGCCGGTCAGCACTGTCAGCGGCGTCTTCAACTCGTGCGAGACATTGGCGACGAAATCCCTGCGCATCGCCTCGGTGTTCTCCAGCTTGGTGATGTCGTGCGTCAGCACCAGCTTGCGGTTCTCCCCGTAAGGCAGGATCTGTACGGCAATCACGCTGCGCTTGTGCTCGCCCATGTCGCGCATCAGCAGCGGATCGTCGAAACGCTGCAGGTGCAGATACTGGACGAACTCGGGGCGCCGGATCAGGTGGGTAATGCGCTGGCGCACGTCCCGCCGCGCATTGAGGCCGAAGTGCTGCTCGGCCACGTCGTTGCACCACTCGATCTGGTCGGCGTCATCGAGCATCAACACGCCGTTGGGCGAAGCCTGGATGGCCTGGATAAAGCGGGTATGTTGCTGCTCGACCTGGAGCACCTGGGTACGCCACCGCTTGACCAGCCGATGCAGGCGGTAATACACCTCGCCCCACAGCCCGAGCGCGCTGGGAATCTCGCCGTAGGCCGGCGCATCGAGCACTTTCCACAGGCGGTTGATCTGGTACAGGTAGTAGAGCAAGAGTCCCAGCAGCGCGACGCACATCATGGCCAGCGCGGGTACGGGACCGGCAAGGAAGTACAGCCCCGACGAAGCCAGGGCCAGGAAGATCAGGATGGCCGCCGAACGGGCCCAGATGACGTTCATGAAGAAGGAAGAAGGTCAGGCAGGCGGCAGGACCGCAGGGAATGCGGTGGAGTGTGCCACGAAACAGGCCACAAGAAACAGGCCACAAGCGAGGCAACAAGCGAGCGGCCGGCGGTCGGCCGCCCGCCCGGCGACAGGCGCCACGCCAGCGACGACGTGGCAAGCCTGGTGTCAGTGGCTGGGAGCGCGCGCCAGACGGTACCCGCTGCCCCGCACCGTCTCGATCATATTGCTGTACCCGCCGGGCGTCAGCGCGGCACGCAGGCGCTTGATATGGACGTCGACCGTCCGCTCTTCGACGAACACGTGATCGCCCCAGACCTGGTCCAGCAGCTGCGAGCGGCTGTGCACGCGCTCCGGATGCGTCATCAGGAAGTGCAGCAGACGGAACTCGGTGGGCCCCAGATCCAGCTTGATCAGCCCGGTCTCGTCCTGGCCGGTGACACGGTGCGTGGCCGGATCGAGGCGCAGGCCATTGATGGCAACCACGTCGTCGGTGAGTTGCGGTGCGCGGCGGCGCAACACGGCCTTGATGCGGGCCAGCAGTTCCTTGGGGGAAAACGGCTTGGTGACGTAGTCGTCCGCGCCGGCCTCGAGCCCCAGTATCTTATCCTGCTCCTCGCTGCGCGCGGTCAGCATGATGATCGGAATCTGCTTGGTACGGTCGTTGTTGCGCAGTTCCTTGGCGAAGGTTGCACCCGACTTCCCCGGGAGCATCCAGTCGAGCAACACCAGGTCCGGCAACACGTCGCTCATCAGCGACAGTGCCTGCTCGGCGTTGTAGGCCCGGATCGGATAATGTCCCGCGTGTTGCAGGTTGACCGCGATCAGTTCGGCGATCGCCGGTTCGTCTTCGACAACAAGAATGCTGCTTGGCATGTAGTTTTCTCCGCAGTGGCGCCGTTTTAACTCAGCGCTTCGCGCTCCATGTCCTCACGCGAGGCGTGGCGGACGTCGGTTCCCTTGACGATGTAGATGATGAATTCGGCGATGTTCTTGGCGTGATCGCCAATACGCTCGATTGCCTTGGCGATGAAGAGGAAGTCGAGCGCGACCGAGATCGTACGCGGGTCTTCCATCATGTAGGTGATGAGCTTGCGCACAAAGGCGCGGAATTCTTCATCAATGGCTTTGTCTTCCTTGACGATCCGGGCCGCGGCCACGGTGTCCAGGCGCGCAAAGGCGTCCAGAGCCTGGCGCAGCAGCGCGATGGCCATATCGCCCGAGAGCTTCACCTCGGAATAGTTGATCTGGTGGGCACCCGAATCTTCCATGATGTGCTTGGTGCGTTTGGCGATCTTCTCCGCCTCGTCACCGGCGCGTTCCAGATTGGTGATGGTCTTGGAAATCGCCATCACCAGGCGCAGGTCGCGCGCGGTCGGTTGCCGGCGCGCGATGATATTGCCGCAATCGGCATCGATCTCGAGCTCGAGCGCGTTGAGCTGCTGCTCGCGCGCGATCACCTGGTCGGCGAGATCGGCATCGAACTCCGATAGCGCCCGCATGGCGATTTCGATCTGCGACTCGACCAGACCGCCCATCTGCAGCAGCTTCGTGCTGATGGCGTTCAGGTCGGCGTCGAATTGGGTCGACAGGTGCTTGTCAGACATGTTGTTCTCCTAGCCGCTCTATTTGCATGCTATGCGTTACGTGCACAACGCTCAAATCAGCCGAAACGGCCGGTGATGTAGTCTTCGGTTTCCTTGCGATGCGGCTTGATGAAGATCTTCTCGGTCTCGCCGAATTCGATCAGTTCACCCAGATACATATATGCGGTGTAGTCCGAGCAGCGCGCGGCTTGCTGCATATTGTGCGTCACGATCACCACCGTATACTCATCCTTCAGCTCCGCAATCAGTTCTTCGATGCGCCCGGTCGAAATCGGGTCGAGAGCAGAGCACGGTTCGTCAAGCAAGAGCACTTCGGGGCGGATGGCGATGCCTCGTGCGATGCACAGGCGCTGCTGCTGCCCGCCCGACAGACCATAGCCCGACTGGTTGAGCTTGTCCTTGGCCTCGTTCCACAACGCAGCCTTGGACAGTGCCCACTCAACGCGGTCGTCCATCTCGGAGCGAGACAGCTTCTCGAACAAGCGCACCCCGAAGGCAATATTGTCATAGATCGACATGGGGAACGGCGTGGGCTTCTGGAACACCATGCCAACCTTGGCGCGCAGCAGGGCGATGTCCTGCTTGGCGGTCAGCAGGTTGTCGCCGTCCATGTTGATCTCGCCCTCGGCTCGCTGCTCCGGGTAGAGCGCGTACATCTTGTTGAAGGTACGCAACAGGGTCGACTTGCCGCAGCCGGACGGGCCGATGAAGGCCGTCACTTTGCGCTCCGGGATCGACATGTTGACGTTCTTCAACGCATGGAACTGGCCATAGTAGAAGTTCAGGTTGCGCACGTCGATCTTGGCGCGGGTCGTGTCGGGAATGTCGATGACGGTCGAGGTCATGCTCGTCTCTCGCAAGGAATTTCGGGAATGCCGTGTGGCTATCACGCCGCTGGTCATTTCTTGAACAGAATGCGGGCCAGGATGTTCAGCGCCAGCACCCCAACGGTAATCAGGAACACGCCGGCCCAGGCCAGTTGCTGCCATTCGACAAACGGGCTCATGGCGAAGCGGAAGATGGTCACCGGGAGGTTCGCCATCGGCTTGTTCAGGTCGCTGGTCCAGAACTGGTTGGACAAGGCCGTGAAGAGCAGTGGCGCGGTCTCGCCGGCGATGCGGGCCACCGCCAGCAGCACGCCGGTGACGATGCCCGCATAAGACGACTTCACCGTGATGGACAGCACCATCTTCCACTTGGGCGTGCCCAGGGCGAAGGCCGCCTCACGCAGTGCGTTCGGGACCAGGTTCAGCATGTTCTCCGTGGTACGCACCACGATCGGGATCTGCAGCAGCGCCAGCGCGCAGATGCCTGCCCAGGCGGAGAAATGGCCCATGCGGGTCACCACCAGCGCGTAGACGAACAGGCCAATCACGATCGATGGCGCCGACAGCAGGATGTCGTTGATGAAGCGGATGAAGCTGGCCAGCGGCGAAGTCTTGCCGTATTCCGCCAGGTAAATGCCAGCCAGGATGCCTAGCGGCGTGCCGCACAGCGTGGCCAGCCCGACCATCACGAAACTGCCGTAGATTGCATTGGCCAAGCCGCCGCCGGCGGTGTTCGGCGCCGGCGTCATCTGCGTGAACAGGTCCATCGACAGCCCGCCCACCCCCAGCGAGATGGTGGTCCACAGGATCCAGGCCAGCCAGAACAGGCCAAACCCCATGGCGCCCAGCGACGCGGTCAGCGCATAGAAATTGGTGCGACGGCGGCGCGCCTGCAGGCGCTTGCGCATTGAGTCCGCATCCGGACTGACTGCCGGAATCGAGGAGGAGGAGGAAGACATTGCGGCTTGGCTCATTTTGCGCCCTCGTTCTTGGCCAAGCGCAGCAGGAGGATCTTCGACAGCGCCAGGACCACGAAAGTGATGAAGAACAGGATCAGGCCGAGTTCCATCAGCGCAGCAGTGTGCAGCCCCGCGCCGGCTTCGGCGAACTCATTGGCCAGCGCCGAGGTAATGCTGTTGCCCGGCGAAAACAGCGAGGCGCTGTCCAGCAGGTTGGTATTGCCGATGACGAAGGTGACCGCCATGGTCTCGCCCAGCGCGCGGCCCAGGCCCAGCATCACGCCGCCGATCACGCCGGCCCGGGTGTAAGGCAGCACCACGCGCCACATCACTTCCCACGTCGTGCAACCGATGCCGTAAGCCGATTCCTTGAGCAGCACCGGCGTGACTTCGAACACGTCGCGCATCACCGAGGCAATGTAGGGAATGATCATGATCGCCAGGATCACCCCGGCGCACAACAGGCCAATGCCCAGCGGCGCGCCCTGGAACAGCTTGCCGATCAGCGGCACCTGGCCCACCGTGGCGGCCAGTGGCTTCTGGAAGTACTCGCCGAAAATGGGCGAGAAGACCAGCAGGCCCCACATGCCGTAGACAATCGAGGGCACCGCCGCCAGCAGTTCGATGGCCGTGCCGAGCGGACGGCGCAGCCACGCCGGCGACAGTTCGGTCAGGAACAGCGCAATACCGAAGCTGATGGGCACCGCGATGATCAAGGCGATGAGCGAGGTCACGATGGTGCCGTAGATGGGCACCAGGGCGCCGTAGACATCGGCGGGTGGATCCCACTCGGCGGTCCACAGGAAGCGCAGGCCGAAGGCCTCGATGGTGGGCCACGCGCTGATCGCGAGCGATACGATGATGCCGCCCAGCAGCAGCAAGGTCACGATGGCGGCGCCGCGCGTCAGGCCACCAAACAAGATGTCACCGGTACGGCTGGGTGGCCGCACAGCGGATAGATCGGATGTAGTCGCCATGATGTGGTTTTTGAGTTCGGTTAAGGGCAGGTCGCCGGCTGCTCCGCCCGCTCAGGCTCGTGAGCCGGCGCATTGCGCTGCGGGTGCCAGGATGTTTGCCATACGTTCTGCGTTGCTGTTTCTGCTGTGATGCTGCTCTGCTGCTGCGTAGTACTTTATTGCCTGCCCGGCGCCTTTTGGGCGCCAGGCAGGCGAAGCTGCAACCCCGGCCCGCACATGCGGCCGGGTTCGCAGCCGGCCGATCAGTTGTACAGTGCCTTGCCCGAACCGTCCTTGACCGAGCTCTTCCAGGTCGCGCGGATCTGGTTCACCACGGCGTCCGGCAGCGGCACGTAGTCGAGATCGCTGGCCATGTTGCCACCGCTCTTGTACGCCCAGTCGAAGAACTTCAGCACTTCCGTGCCCTGTGCCGGCTTTTCCTGGTTCTTGTGAACCAGGATGAAGGTGGCGCCGGCGATCGGCCATGCCGCCTTGCCAGCCTGGTTGGTCAGGATCTGGTAGTACGTCTTGCTCCAGTCGGCACCGGCAGCAGCTGCCTTGAAGGCATCGTCGCCCGGCTGGACCACGGCACCCGAAGCGTTCTTCATGTTCAGGTGGGTCATCTTGTTCTGCTTGGCGTAGGCGTACTCGACGTAGCCGATGGCGCCGTTCAGGCGCTGCACGAAAGCAGCGACGCCTTCGTTACCCTTGCCACCCGTGCCGCCGCCCGGCCAGTTGACCGTGGTGCCCTCGCCAACCGAGCTCTTCCACTCGGGGCTGACCTTGGTCAGGTAATTGGTGAAGATGAAGGTCGTGCCCGAACCATCGGCACGGCGCACCGGCAAGATGTCCTGGTTCGGCAGCTTGGCGTGCGGGTTCAGCGCCTTGATGGCGGGATCGTCCCACTTCTTGATCTTGCCCAGGTAGATGTTGGCCAGCACTTCGCCGGTGATGGTCAGCTCGCCCGGCTTGATACCTTGCAGGTTGATCACCGGCACCACGCCGCCGATCACCGTGGGAAACTGCACCAGGCCTTGCTTGGCGAGTTCCTCATCCTTCAGGGGAGCGTCGGAAGCGCCGAAATCGACGGTCTTGGCGCCAATCTGCTTGATACCACCGGACGAGCCGATGGATTGATAGTTGACCTTGTTACCCGTTGCCTTTTGGTATGCGTCGGCCCACTTGGAATAGACGGGCGCCGGGAAGGATGCGCCAGCACCGGTAATTTCCGCCGCGAACGCAGTGCCCGCCACCACCAACGACACGATGCCTGCAACGGCAGTCTTGACCAGCTTCATATGTCCTCCAGAGACATGGTTGGGGAATGACAATTTTTTGACAAGTCGAACTGTATGCCCCCTGTATGACAATTCCATGACATCACGAGATCTTCTTGCTGGCGACTGGGAAGTTAGCCTCGACTCACATAAAACAGCTGCCGCTCACCTCCCTTCCGCTCTCGCTTCTGGCCTTCAACTCCGCCGGTTAATTGCTGATTGGAGCAAAAAAATGCCGGGCAATGCCCGGCATTCCTGACCGCGTCGAATCAATCGATGCTCAGGCCCGCAACGCGTCCGCCAGCGTCTGCGCCGCCTGCTCCGCGGTATCGGCCTGCTCGGCCTCGACCATCACGCGCACAACCGGCTCCGTCCCCGACGCACGGATCAGGACACGGCCGCGGCCTTCCAGTTGCGGCTCGATCACAGCACGCGCCGCGCTCAGTCCAGCGTGCGACTGCCAGTCGAAGCCTTTCTCGACGCGCACGTTGATCAGCGTCTGCGGGAACAGCGAAACGCCTTCCAGCAACTGGGCCAGGCTCTTGCCGCTACGGCGCAATGCCGCCAGGACCTGCAAGGCGGACACGATGCCATCGCCGGTGGTGTGCCGGTCGAGGCAGAGCAGATGGCCCGAGCCCTCGCCGCCCAGCGTCCACTTGCGCTTGTTCAGTTCCTCCAGCACATAGCGGTCGCCCACCTTGGCGCGCACGAACTCCACGCCCTGGCGCTTTAGCGCCAGCTCGACCGCCATATTGGTCATCAACGTGCCCACCGCGCCCTGTACGGCCTGCCCCGCATGGAGACGATCCTGCACGATGAGGTAAAGCAGTTCGTCACCGTTGAACAGACGGCCGTCGCGGTCCACCACCTGCAAGCGGTCGGCATCGCCATCGAAGGCCAGGCCCAGGTCCGCGCCATTGGCCTTGACAGCCTCGATCAGCTTCTCAGGCGCGGTGGCGCCATAGCCCGCATTGATATTGCGTCCGTCTGGCTGGTTGCCGATCGAGATCACGTCGGCGCCCAGTTCGTGGAAAACGTGGGGGGCAATGTGATAAGCGGCCCCATGGGCGCAATCCACCACCAGCTTGAGCTTGTGCAGGTCCTGCTCGTAGGGGAATGTGCTCTTGCAGAACTCGATGTACCTGCCGGCGGCATCCTCGATGCGGCGTGCGCGGCCGAGATCGTCCGAGCGCACGCACACCATTGGCTCTTCCAATGCCTCCTCGATCGCCATTTCCACCGCGTCGGGCAGCTTGTCTCCGTCTGCCGAGAAGAACTTGATGCCGTTGTCGTAGTAGGGATTATGGCTGGCGGAGATCACCACGCCCGCCGACAGGCGAAGGGCGCGCGTGAGATACGCCACGCCCGGCGTCGGCAGCGGCCCGGTCAGCAGCACGTTGACGCCAGCCGAGGTAAAGCCGGCCTCCAGTGCGGCCTCCAGCATATAGCCGGAGATACGCGTGTCCTTGCCAATCAGCACGGTCGGACGCGCCTGGTCTTGCTGCTTCGCGCCATGGGCGAGCACCATGCCCGCCGCATAGCCCAGGCGCATCACGAAGTCGGGCGTGATCGGCGCCTCGCCTACCCTGCCGCGCACCCCATCCGTGCCGAAGTACTTGCGTGTCATAAGGTCTTTCTCCCGTTGTTCTGTCTTGCGATGCCGAATGCTAAGGGCTAAATGCGCAACGCTGGATGCCAATAGTCAAAACAAATGTTAACTGGCAATGGTTTCATGACGGATGGCCCACCAGATCTTGAGGGCATCCACGGTTTGCGCTACATCATGCACGCGCACGATATACGCACCCCGCTCCGCCGCGCACACCGCCGCGGCCAGGCTGGCTGCGACGCGTTCCTGCGGTGGGCGGCCGCCCAGAATCGTGCCGAGCGTCGACTTCCGTGACAACCCCACCAGTAGGGGCAATCCTTCCACGGCGAGTTGCGGCAACTGGCCCAGCAAGCGCAGATTATGATCCGGCGTCTTGCCGAAGCCAAAACCCGGATCGAGCGTGATGCGGGCATCGTCGATGCCCGCATCACGCAGCACGCCGATGCGCTCCCGCAGGAAGTCGGCCACGTCGCGTACCACGTCCTCGTACTGTGGGCGCTCCTGCATGGTTTGCGGATCGCGTTGCATGTGCATCACGCACAGCGCGGCCTGCCCGGCATCCGCCCCGCTCACCGCCTCGACCGCGCCGGGCATGCGGAAGCCCCAGATGTCATTGATCAGGTCGGCACCGGCGGCCAGCGCGGCGCGCATGACTTCCGGCTTGTAGGTATCGATCGACAAGGCCCGGCCACAGTCGCGCAGCGCCTCGACCATCGGCAACACGCGCTCCAGTTCCTGCTCCAGCGGCAGCGCCGCCGATCCTGGCCGGCTCGACTCGCCGCCAATATCGATGATGTCCACGCCTTCGGCAATCATGCGTTCGGCATGCCGCAAGGCGGCATCGCGGCCGGCATGCTGGCCACCATCGGAAAAGGAATCCGGGGTGACGTTGAGAATACCCATCACCAGGGGTCGGCGGTCACGCGCGAATCGGTAGCGGCCGCATTGGAAATACGAATCAGTTGAGATCGACGACAAGATACGAGAGCGAGAGACGATAAAGGAAACCTGGCTGTGCAATATGCGGCGCCAGCAAAGCAAAAGCCGGCGCACAAGGCGCCGGCTTCAGGCTTGGTGAACAAACGCTACAGCCACCACTACGGCACCAGGGCTACTGGTCCGCCGACGTCGTTGCCGCGCGCCGGCTATGCCGCTCAGGCCGTGGCGGGTGCGTTGGCGGGGGCCACCGGCGAACCACCCGACGGGGTGTTGCCACCACCGTTCTGGCTGGAGGCACCACGCGGCGGCCGCGGCGGCTTGCCTGCCATGATGTCGTTGACCTGGTCCGCGTCGATGGTTTCCCACTCCATCAGGGCCGCGGTCATTGCCTCGACCTTGTCGCGGTTTTCCTCGAGCAGTCGCTTGGCCAGGTTGTACTGTTCGTCGACGATGCGGCGGATTTCCGCGTCGACCTTGACCTGGGTGGCTTCCGACACCGTCTTGGACGACATCTTGCCGAACATGCCATCCTGCTCGGTATCCACATACACCATGGTACCCAGCGTATCGCTCATGCCGAACCGGGTGACCATGTCGCGGGCCGTCTTGGTGGCACGCTCGAAGTCGTTGGAAGCACCGGTGCTCATGGCGTTGAGGAAGACCTCTTCCGCCGCGCGGCCGCCAAACAGGATGGCGATCTCGTCGAGCATGTTGTCCTTGTACTTCGAGTACTTGTCGTGCTCAGGCAATTGCCAGGTCACGCCAAGCGCCCAGCCGCGCGGCATGATGGTGACCTTGTGCACCGGATCCGCCTTCGGCAGCAGCTTTGCCACCACCGCATGGCCGGACTCGTGGTACGCGGTAGCGCGGCGTTCCTCTTCGCGCATGACCGTGGACTTGCGCTCCGGACCCATGTAGATCTTGTCCTTGGCGTCCTCGAAGTCCTGCATGTCGACCACGCGCTTGCTGCGGCGGGCGGCGAACAGTGCGGCTTCATTGACCAGGTTGGCCAGATCGGCGCCCGAGAAGCCCGGGGTACCGCGTGCGATTACCGAGGCGTCGACGTCGTTGCCAATCGGCACCTTGCGCATATGGACCTTCAGGATCTGCTCGCGGCCGCGGATGTCGGGCAGGCCGACGTACACCTGGCGGTCGAAACGGCCCGGGCGCAGCAGCGCCTTGTCCAGCACGTCCGAACGGTTGGTGGCCGCGATCACGATCACACCCGAGTTGGCCTCGAAGCCGTCCATCTCGACCAGCATCTGGTTCAGGGTCTGCTCGCGCTCGTCGTTGCCGCCGCCCATGCCAGCGCCGCGGTGACGGCCGACCGCATCGATTTCGTCAATGAAGACGATGCAGGGCGCCTGCTTCTTGGCGTTCTCGAACATGTCGCGCACACGGGCCGCGCCCACGCCGACGAACATTTCAACGAAGTCCGAACCGGAGATGCTGAAGAACGGCACCTTGGCTTCGCCGGCGATCGCGCGCGCCAGCAGCGTCTTGCCGGTGCCCGGAGGGCCGACCAGCAGCACGCCGCGCGGGATACGGCCGCCCAGCTTCTGGAATTTCTGCGGATCCTTGAGGAAGTCCACCAGTTCGACCACTTCTTCCTTAGATTCATCGCAACCGGCGACGTCCTGGAAGGTGACCGCGTTCTGGTTTTCATCGATCAGGCGTGCGCGCGACTTGCCGAAGGAAAAGGCACCGCCTTTGCCGCCGCCCTGCATCTGCCGCATCATGTAGAACCAGAACACGATGATCAGCAGGGTGGGCCCGAGGTAGTACAGGGCCTGCACCAGCATGTTGGGTTCGTCGTCAGCCTTGCCGGTCACCTGAACGCCGTACTTCATCAGGTCGCCGACCATCCAGATGTCGCCCGGCGAGATGATGGTGTACTTCTGCCCTTCCTTGGGCGTCACCACCAGATTACGGCCTTGCACGTCGACCCGGCCCACCTTGCCGGACTTGGCATCATCCATGAACTGCGAATAGGTGACGCCTTCCTGCGTGCGGGGCTTGTCGAACTGCTTGAAGACGGTAAACAACACCAGCGCGATCACGAGCCAGATTGCCGCCTTTTGAAACAGGTTGTTATTCAAGGCCAAACTCCTTTACGAACGCCTTGCCAACGGGATAGCTGCATTGTAATGCAGCGCCCGGCGTCGGGGGAAAAAGCAAATTGATCGAAGCGATAGGCTCGCTTCACCCCGCCGACTTGAGGTAACGCCCAAGAATGAAGGTCTCTGAAGACTTGTCGCGCGACGCCTTGGGCTTGCGTTTGGCGACCACCTTGAACTGGCGCTTGAACTTCTCCACGATCTGGCTGTAACCGCTGCCATGGAAACACTTTACCAGCAATGAGCCCTCCGGCTTCAGATGCGCCTGGGCAAATTCCAGCGCCAGGTCGCACAAGTAATCGATACGGGCAGCATCGGCAAAGGCTACACCTGACAAATTGGGGGCCATGTCCGACAATACAAGGTCGATCTTTGCGCCGCCGGACGCCTGGAGCACGATTTCCTCCAGCTGCCGGAAAACGTCCTCCTCGCGGAAGTCCCCCTGGATGAATGTGACGTCGGCGACCGCCTCCATGGGCAGCAGGTCGATGGCGATCACCGCGCCGTCGATGCCGCCGTCCTTGGCGCGCGGCGAAGCCGCCAGCTTGTTGCGGGCGTACTGGCTCCAGCTGCCGGGGGCAGCGCCCAGGTCGACAATGACCTGGCCGGGACGAATCAGCTTGTCCTGCTCGTCGATCTCCTTCAGCTTATACGCTGCGCGGGCCCGATAGCCCTCGCGCTGCGCCATTTTGACGTAGGGGTCGTTGATATGGTCGTGCAACCACGCCTGATTGAATTTGTTCTTGGCCATTCCGGAGACATCTGTTTGAGAAAAACGCCGCCGACCCGCGGTCGACCGTGCGTTTTTCACTCGTTTTGCTGATTTTGCAGCCTGACCGTGCCAGTTTGACGGATAATACGCGCCGATTCGCTTTTTCGGCACTTCAGTGCCTTGGTTTGCGCACCACTTGCGCGCCCATTTGCGCCCTCGCCTGCGCTTTACTTATGCCCGCTCTTCAACTCATTCCCGCCCAGCGCTCCGAACTTCGCTCACGTGCCCATGGCCTCAACCCGGTCGTGATGATCGGCGGCGAGGGCCTGACCCGGCCCGTCCTGGCCGAAATCGACCGCAGCCTGGCGTCTCACGACCTGATCAAGATCCGCGTGTTCGGCGACGACCGCGAAAGCCGCATCGCCATGTACGAAGCCATTTGCGAGGATCTCAGCGCCGCCCCGATCCAGCATATCGGCAAGCTGCTGGTGGTATGGCGCCCGGGTCCGGCCGTCCTGAAGGAAAATCGTCCGCAGGAACTGGGCCGCCTGGCCCCGCGTGGCGGCGCCGCGCCGCGCACCGTGACCGTCAGAAAGCCGAGCGCCGCGCCCAATCGCCGCCCCAAGCGCTCGCAAGTGACGGTGCTGGGCAATGAGCGCGTCACCGCTGGCGGCAACGTCAAGCRTGCGCGTGCCCGTCCGACCAGCCAGAAGAAGAAAGCGCTCGACTGAGCGACTGGCCGGCGCCTCCTGACGCGCGCCGGCTTGATATCGGCGCCCCCACGCGGGGGTCCGCCACACTCCTTGCCGGCTTGCCCTACTCGCCCGCCGAACGCGGTGCCGCCGCGCGCCACACCAGGACCAGTGCAAGCAGGCTGTGCGCCAGGTAGAACACGCTGGACACACCATGCAGCATGCCGAACTGCCCCTTATAGGGGGATTCGGACACGCCCACGCCCAGCGCCGTCGCCTTGTCCTTCAGGTTCTCCATGAAGGGCTGGATGCCGAAGTATCCCACCAGCACGCAAAGCAGCATGCCCAGCACCAGCCAGCGCAGCCCCCGGTAGCGCCTCGCGCCACGGCGGATCATCAGGTTGCATAGCGCCAGTTGCAGCACGCCGACCACCACGCCAAGGATTGCCTCGGTCCGGAACAGCTGCCCGGCGATCAGCCCGGCGGTCTCCCGGCTGGGCAGCACCGAAAACAGCGTCGGGGCCACCATGTAGCCCACGGTCCACAGGCTGCCGGCCCAGACTACGGTCAGCAGGAGAAAGATCCGATGCGGCAGCGGCGGCAGGCTCGAGTAGGAGGAGGAGAACACGCAGCCTCGTTCAGACGTAGCGAACCGTGATGACTTCGTACTCGCGCTCGCCGCCAGGGGCCAGCACGATAGCCACATCGCCCTCGAACTTGCCGATCAGCGCGCGCGCGATAGGCGAGCTGACCGAGATCTTGCCGCTGTCGAGGTCGGCCTCGTCGTCACCGACGATCTGGTAGCTCACGGGCTTGCCCGACTCCAGGTCTTCCAGGTCCACGGTGGCGCCAAACACGATGCGGCCATCGGTATCGAGCTGGGTCGGGTCGATGACTTGCGCGGTCGACAGCTTGGACTCCACCTCCAGGATGCGCCCTTCGATAAAGGCCTGCTTTTCCTTGGCGGCGTCGTATTCGGCGTTTTCGGACAGGTCACCCTGCGCGCGCGCTTCGGAAATGGCATTGATCACCGCGGGACGTTCGACGGCCTTCAGGCGCTGCAGTTCCTCTTTCAGCAGCTCGGCGCCGCGCTTTGTAATCGGAATCGTGCTCATGTCTTCGTTCTGCAAAAAAATGAGCCGCAGCGGAGCTGGAGCCATGCACCGGCATCGCTGCCCGGGGCACTTCCGCTCAACCGCGGCCTTTCAGGTTGTCAGGTTGGATCGACCCATTGCCCGGACGCTTGCCCGGTCGGCGGATCGACGGTATTGCTGTTAGTTTAGGCCATGAGGGCTGCCCGCAGCAACTGCGGGCAGCCCAGGGGGCCCAAAGGGGGCCGTCAGGCCAGCGAGGCGTGCAGGCCTTGCAGGTCGTAGACCTCCAGGCTCTGCATGTGCTTCAGACCCTCCACCGCGGCGCGCGCGCCGGCGATGGTGGTGTAGTACGGCACCCGGCTGGCCAGGGCCGAGATACGGATCGAACGCGAGTCGGCGATAGCGGTGCGGGTTTCGTCCACCGTGGTGAACACCAGCGCCAGTTCGCCGTTCTTCAGCATGTCGACGATATGCGGGCGGCCGTCCTTCACCTTGTTGACCACGCGAACCGGGATGCCGGCGGCTTCGATGGCCGAGGCGGTACCGCGGGTGGCAACGATGGGGTAGCCCATATCGTGCAGCATGCGCGCCACGCCCACGGCGTGCGGCTTGTCGCTGTCCTTCACGGTCAGCAGCACCGTGCCCTTCTCCGGCAGGCGCGAACCGGCGGCGAGCTGGCTCTTGAAGAGCGCTTCGCCGAAGGTCTTGCCCACGCCCATCACCTCGCCGGTGGAGCGCATTTCAGGTCCGAGCACCGGGTCGACGCCGGGGAACTTGTTGAACGGGAACACCGCTTCCTTGACGCTGTAGTACGGCGGCACCACTTCGTCATGGATGCCTTGCGAATCCAGCGTCTGGCCGGCCATGCAACGCGCGGCGATCTTGGCCAGCGACAGCCCGGTGGCCTTGGACACGTACGGCACCGTGCGCGAGGCGCGGGGGTTCACTTCCAGCACGTAGACGATATCCTCGCCGTTGACCTGCTGGATGGCGAACTGCACGTTCATCAGGCCGACCACGTTCAGGGCCTTGGCCATGGCGGCGGTCTGGCGCTTGAGCTCGTCCACGGTGGCTTGCGCCAGCGAGTACGGCGGCAGCGAGCAGGCGGAGTCGCCCGAGTGCACGCCGGCTTGCTCGATGTGCTCCATCACGCCGCCGATGAACACGCGCTGGCCGTCGCACAGGGCGTCGACGTCGCACTCGATGGCGTCGTTCAGGAAACGGTCCAGCAGCACCGGGGAATCATGCGACACCTTGACGGCTTCGCGCATATAGCGCTCGAGGTCGCGCGGCTCGTGCACGATTTCCATCGCGCGGCCGCCCAGTACGTACGACGGACGCACCACCAGCGGGTAGCCGATCTCGGTGGCCAGGCGCAGCGCTTCGTCCTCGGCACGCGCGGTGCGGTTGGGCGGCTGGCGCAGGCCCAGCTCATGCAGCAGCTTCTGGAAACGCTCGCGGTCTTCCGCGGCGTCGATCATGTCGGGGCTGGTGCCGATGATGGGCACGCCGTTGGCTTCCAGGTCCAGCGCCAGCTTCAGCGGGGTCTGGCCGCCGTACTGCACGATCACGCCGACCGGTTTTTCCTTGTCGACGATTTCCAGCACGTCTTCCAGCGTCAACGGCTCGAAGTAGAGGCGGTCCGAGGTGTCGTAGTCGGTCGACACGGTTTCCGGGTTGCAGTTGACCATGATGGTCTCGTACCCGTCCTCGCGCAGCGCCAGCGCGGCATGCACGCAGCAGTAGTCGAATTCGATGCCCTGGCCGATCCGGTTCGGACCGCCGCCCAGCACCATGATCTTGCGATTGGTGGTGGGCTCGGCTTCGCACTCGCCATGCTCGGCTTCATACGTGCCGTACATGTAGGCGGTATTGGTGGCGAACTCGGCGGCGCAGGTGTCCACGCGCTTGTACACCGGGCGCACGCCGGCGGCATGGCGCGCGGCGCGCACGGCCTTGGGCTCGGCGCCCATCAGCTTGGCCAGGCGGCGATCCGAGAAGCCCTTCTGCTTCAGGTGGCGCAGCTCGGCGGCCGACAGGCTGTCCAGCTTGCGCGCCTTGACCAGGGTCTCGGTCTTGACGATGTCTTCGATCTGGGCCAGGAACCACGGGTCGATGTCGGTCTCGGCGTGCACTTCTTCCAGCGACATGCCGATACGGAAGGCGTCGCCCACGTACCAGATGCGGTCCGGGCCGGCTTCGCCGATTTCCTCGACGATCTCGTCGCGGTCGGTGGACTTGTCGTCCAGGCCGTCCACGCCGACTTCCAGGCCACGCAGCGCCTTCTGGAACGATTCCTGGAAGGTGCGGCCCATGGCCATCACTTCACCCACGGACTTCATCTGGGTGGTCAGGTGGCTGTCGGCCTGCGGGAATTTCTCGAAGGCGAAACGCGGCACCTTGGTGACCACGTAGTCGATCGACGGCTCGAACGAGGCCGGGGTCGCACCGCCGGTGATCTCGTTCTTCAGCTCGTCCAGCGTGTAGCCCACCGCCAGCTTGGCGGCAACCTTGGCGATCGGGAAGCCGGTGGCCTTGGACGCCAGCGCCGACGAACGCGATACGCGGGGGTTCATCTCGATCACGATCATGCGGCCGTCGGCCGGGTTGATCGAGAACTGCACGTTGGAGCCGCCGGTATCGACGCCGATCTCGCGCAGCACCGCCAGCGAGGCGTTACGCAGGATCTGGTATTCCTTGTCGGTCAGGGTCTGGGCCGGCGCCACCGTGATGGAGTCGCCGGTGTGGATGCCCATCGGGTCCAGGTTCTCGATCGAGCAGATGATGATGCAGTTGTCCTTTTTGTCGCGGACCACTTCCATCTCATACTCTTTCCAGCCCAGCAGCGATTCTTCGATCAGCAGTTCGCGGGTCGGCGAGAGATCCAGGCCGCGCTTGCAGATTTCCTCGAATTCCTCGCGGTTGTAAGCGATGCCGCCGCCGGAGCCGCCCAGCGTGAACGACGGGCGGATCACGATGGGGTAGCCGCCGGTCGCGGTTTCCTTGGCGATCTGCGTCTGCACGGCCAGTGCTTCTTCCATCGAGTGGGCGATGCCGGACTTGGCCGAACCCAGGCCGATCTTGGTCATCGCCTCCTTGAACTTCTGGCGGTCCTCGGCCTTGTCGATGGCTTCCGGCGACGCGCCGATCAGCTCGACCTTGTACTTGTCCAGCACGCCATGGCGGTGCAGGTCCAGCGCGCAGTTCAGCGCGGTCTGGCCGCCCATGGTCGGCAGGATCGCGTCGGGACGCTCTTTCTCAATGATGCGCTCGACCACTTCCCAGGTAATCGGCTCGATGTAGGTCACATCGGCCGTGTTGGGATCGGTCATGATCGTGGCCGGATTGGAGTTGACCAGGATGACCTTGAAGCCTTCCTCGCGCAGCGCCTTGCAGGCCTGGGCGCCGGAATAGTCGAACTCGCACGCCTGCCCGATGATGATGGGGCCGGCGCCGATGATCAGGATGCTCTTTATGTCTGTGCGCTTTGGCATTGCACGCTCTCATTATTGGCCGGTCCCCACGTTCGCGCGGACCGCACCGGATATCAGGATTCGATTCAGTTCAGGGTGGCCGTCGCCAGCTTGGCGCCGAAGCCGATGAACATGGCGCCCACACCGCTCGCCATGCCCGCCGACAGGCGCCGTCGGCGGCGAAACGCCTCGGCCAGCCTGGCGCCCACGAAGATAATCGCGGTCAGGTAGGCGAAGCTGCACAACTGGCACACCAGCCCCAGCGCGACAAAGGACAGCGCCGGATAGCCGAACTGCGGATCGACGAACTGGATGAAGAAGGAGATGAAGAACAGGATGGCCTTGGGGTTGAGCAGGCTCACCACCAGCGCCTTGCGGAACGGGCTGACGGCACGGTCCACGGGCATCTCGCCCTGTGCCGCCGTCCCGCTATCGCTGCCGCGGCTGGACCAGCCGCGCACGGCACCGCGCAGCATCTGGAAACCGATCCAGCCGAGGTAAGCGGCACCGATGTACTTCACCACGTAGAACAGGCCCGGGCTGGCCTTCAGCAGCGAGGCCACCCCCGCTGCCGACAGCACCATCAGGATGGCATCGCCCAGGAACACCCCGCAGGCGCCCTTGTAGCCTTCGCGCACGCCACGCTGCGCGGCGACGGAAAGCACATACATCGAATTCGGGCCCGGCAGCAGCACGATAAAAATCGTGCCGAGCACAAAGGTCCAGAAATCGGTAATGCCCAGCGCGGTATGCATGAAGGCGTTCATGGGATCGTCCTGCGGTCTGCCTGTCTACTAATCTTCTCGTCTTGACTTCTTCGCTGCGCGCTTACTGGCGTGCGTCCGCCATCATCTTGGTGAAGCGGTCGAACAGGTAAGCCACGTCGTTCGGGCCCGGCGAGGCTTCCGGATGGCCCTGGAAGCAGAAGGCGGGCTTGTCGGTCAGCGCGAAACCTTGCAACGAACCGTCGAACAGCGACACGTGGGTGGTGCGCACGTTGGCAGGCAGGGTATCGGCGTCCACCGCGAAACCGTGGTTTTGCGAGGTGATCACCACACGGCCGTCGTCCACGTCCTTCACCGGATGGTTCGCGCCATGATGGCCGAACTTCATCTTCAGCGTCTTGGCGCCAACTGCCAGCGCCATGATCTGGTGCCCCAGGCAAATGCCGAAGGTGGGGATGCCGCGTTCGATGAACTCGCGGGTAGCGCGGATCGCGTAGTCGCAAGGCTCGGGGTCGCCGGGGCCGTTCGACAGGAAGATGCCATCCGGGTTGAGCGCCAGCGCGTCGGCGGCGCTGGCTTGCGCCGGCAGCACGGTCACCTTGCAGCCGCGTTCAGCCAGCATGCGCAGGATGTTGAACTTGACGCCGTAGTCAAAAGCCACCACGTGGAAGCGCGGCGACGCCAGCTTGCCGTAGCCGGCACCCAGCGCCCATTCGGTCTGGCTCCACTCGTACGGTTCCTTGACCGAAACCACCTTGGCCAGGTCCATGCCGGCCAGGCCGGGGAAGGAGCGCGCCAGGTCGATGGCCTTCTGCACATTGTCCTCGCCAGCCAGGATGCAGCCGTTCTGGGCACCCTTCTCGCGCAGGATACGGGTCAGCTTGCGGGTATCGATGCCGGCGATCGCCACCACCTTTTCCTGCTTCAGGTAATGGCCGAGGGAATGTTCCTTGCGGAAGTTGGAGGCCAGAAGCGGCAGATCCTTGATGATCAGGCCGGCGGCATGGACTTTCGTGGCTTCGACATCCTCAGAATTGACCCCGACATTGCCGATATGCGGATACGTCAGCGTGACGATCTGCCGGGAATAGCTGGGGTCGGTGAGGATTTCCTGGTAACCGGTCAGAGCGGTGTTGAACACCACTTCGCCGATGGTATGGCCGGAAGCGCCAATGGAATAGCCACGAAAGACCGTGCCGTCTGCAAGCGCGAGAATGGCGGACGGAAAAGACGGTAACACGGGTAGGCTCCTGCTGGATTCACCCCGTGACCGACCTGCTCAACGCCTCTTGCCCCGTTGTCCGGCGGGGCGACAGGCAGCGTGATGGACGCGATGCTTGTCGCCGGGGCCGTTCGCCTGGTGCTCGATACGCCACACAAATTAGTGCAGCGGAGCCAAGGCGAAATGGGGGCGGCGGAAGGTGGAATTCGGTAGGCGCTAGGGTGAGGGGTTCTGAAAGCGAAACTTTTGGATTATACCCCGCGCCACCCATTTTCTCAAGTTATCAAGGACTTGCGGACGCGGCAGGGCCGCTGCGCGCGCCCGCCGGCAGGCCGGAACGCCCGGCCGGCACCGCTCATTCGCTGGCAGGCACCACCGCCGTCACCTCGATCTCCACCTTGGCGCGGGCCTCCACCAGATCGGCGACCTCGACCGCCGTCATGGCCGGGAAGTGACGCCCGATGGTGGCCCGGTAGTGCTCGCCGATGGCGCGGTAGGCGGCGACATATTCCACCTTGTCCTTCACGTACCAGGTCATGCGCACGATGTGATCGGGACGCGCCCCACCCGCGGCCAGCACCGCCACGATGTTGCGCAGCGCCTGGCCGACCTGCTCGGCGAAGTCATCGGTTTCGAACTCGCACTGGCCGTTCCAGCCGATCTGGCCGCCGACGAAGAGCAGGCGGCTGCCCACCTGCATCTCGGTCATGATGCCGTTCGAGTAGCCGCGCGGCGCGGCCCAGTCTGGTGGCTGGAGAATCTTCATGGTCGGTCTTCCGTAATCAGTGATTGGGATCTGGTTGGTTCGCACCACGCCCCGGACGGGCGCATGGGTGCGGGATGTCAGGTGGCGCGCTTACCGCGCCGCGGCTTCTTGCCCTGGCGCCAGGAAGCGCTCCATGCCCGCGCGGACCTCCGGCGGCAGCGCGCGCGGCATCATTTCGCCGGTATCGACGCACACCAGGCGCTGGGCGATCTCCACGCGGAGGTCCGCGGCAGGCCCGACGAAGCGCACCTRCAAGGAGAAACTGGTGCGCCCCAGCCGCGTCACACGCAGCTCCCGCGTCAGCAACTCGCCCAGCCGGCTGGGCGCCACGAAGCGGCAGGACACTTCCGCCGTCGGCACGCCGGCCTGTGCCGCGCCATGCATGGCGTCGAAGGACCAGCCCAGTGCCTCCCGAAACCAGTCCTCGACCAGGTCGTTAAGCATCTCGAAGTAGCGCGGGAAGAACACGATGCCGGCGGCGTCGCAGTCCTTGAAGCGCACCCGCACGGTGTTGGTGAACACTTCGCTCACGGCTGGCGCCCTCCTCCGGCCGCGCCGGCCTGCTCCGCCATCTGCCGCAACCGGAAGCGCTGCAGCTTGCCGGTCTCGGTGCGCGGCAGCGCATCGACGAAGATCACCCGGCGCGGATACTTGTACGGCGCGATCTCGGCCTTGACGTAGGCCTGCAGCACGGCGCACATCTCCTCGCCGGCCACCACGCCGGGGCGCAGCACCACGTAGGCGGCGACGACCTGCCCGCGCTCGGGATCGGCCATGCCGACGACGCCGCATTCGGCCACCGCTTCGTGCCGCATCAGCGCGCTTTCCACTTCCGGCCCGRCAATGTTGTAGCCGGCCGAGACGATCATGTCGTCGGAACGCGCCTGGTAGTAGTAGTAGCCGTCGGCATCGGCCATGAAGGTGTCGCCCGGCAGGTTCCAGCCGTCCCTCACATAGCTGGCCTGGCGCGGGTCGTCCAAATAGCGGCAGCCGGTGGGACCGCGCACCGCCAGCTTGCCGACCGTGCCGGGCGGCACCGGTTGCATCGACTCGTCGACAATCTGCGCGACATAGCCCGGCACCACCTTGCCGATGGCGCCCGGCCGGACTTGCGCGCCGGCGCTGGAAATGAAGATATGCATCATCTCGGTGCCGCCGATCCCGTCTGTCATCTCGATGCCCGTGGCCGCCTTCCAGCTCTGGCGCGTCGCATCGGGCAGCGCCTCGCCGGCCGAGACGCTCTTCTTCAGGCTGGAGATGTCATACCCCGGCGCCAGCGCCGCCATCTGCCGGTAGAAGGTCGGCGCGGTGAACACGATCGTCGCGCGCCAGGACTGGATCAACGCAAGCAGGCTCTCGGGCGTGAGCCGCTCGGCCAGCACGGTGGACGCCCCGACCCGCAGCGGAAAGCACAGGATGCCGCCCAGGCCGAAGGTAAAGGCCAGCGGCGGGGTGCCGCAGAAGATGTCGTCCGGCCCCGGCTTGAGCACATGACGCGGGAACAGGTCGCACATGGCAATCACATCGCGGTGGAAATGCACCGTGCCCTTGGGCTGGCCGGTAGTCCCGCTGGTGAAGGCGATCAGGCAGATGTCGTCGCTAGCGGTATCGCACGCGTCGAACGACTCGGGCTTGCCGGCCATGGCGGCTTCCACCGAGTCTGCGCCGCTGCCGTTGAAGTAGCGCACCTGCGCCAGGCTCGGGCAATAGTGCTCGTTGCCGGGATCCAGATTGGCTTCGAGTTCTTCGCGCAGGCGCTCGTCGCACAACGCCGCGCTGACCGCGGCACGGTCGATCACCTGCTTGAGTTCCTTGGCGCGCAGCAACGGCATGGTCGGCACCGCGATCAGCCCCGCCTTGACCACCGCCAGCCAGCACGCTGCCATCATCAGGTTGTTGGGGCCGCGCAGCAGCACGCGATTGCCCGGCACCAGCTCCATATCGCCGGTCAGCACGTGGGCGATGCGGTTGGAGAGCGCTGCCAGTTCGGCATAGCTGACGGTGCGATGGGCGCCGTCCTGCTCGTAGCGGATCGCGATGCGCTCGCCCCGCCCTTCGCGCACATGGCGCTCGACCAGTTCCAGCGCGCAGTTCATGCGCTCCGGATATTGCGTGTCCGCGTTGAACAGCAGTTCCGGCCACTGCTGCGGGAGCGGCAGGCGGTCGCGTGCAAAGGTATCTAGGTGGGCTGTGCTCGCCATGGTTGTCTCCGCTTCCTTCATTCTGGTGATGCTGGTAAGGGCTGTCCGGCCGCGTCGATCACGCTATGCGCGATGCTGTGCCAGCGTTTCGCGCGCGATGATCAGCTTCTGCACTTCGGTGGCGCCTTCGTAGATCCGCAGCGAGCGGATCTCCCGGTACAGGCTCTCCACGCGCGTGCCCACCTTGACGCCGAGCCCGCCGAACATCTGCACGGCGCGGTCGATGACCTGCTGCGCGTTCTCGGTGGCCACCATCTTGGCCATCGCCGCTTCGCGCGTGGTGCGCACACCCGCCACATCGCGCAGCCACGCGGCGCGGTAGGTCAGCAGCGCGGCCGAGTCGATGGCGGTGGCCATGTCGCCGATTGCCGCCTGGGTCAGTTGCAGGTCGGCCAGCACGCCGCCGAACATGGGCCGCGCGGTGGCGCGCGCGAGTGCTTCGTCAAGCGCGGCGCGGCCGAAGCCCAGCGAGGCGGCCGCCACCGAGGCGCGGAAGATATCCAGCGTCATCATGGCCACTTTGAAGCCCTGCCCTGCTTCGCCCAGCCGCGCGCCAACCGGCACCCGGCAGTTCTCGAAACGCAGCGTGGCAAGCGGGTGCGGCGCCATGACATCGATCCGCTCGGCGATGGTCAGGCCCGGCGTGTCCGCGTCCACCACGAAGGCGGAGATGCCGCGCGCGCCCGGCGCTTCACCGGTGCGGGCGAACACGCAGTAGAAGTCGGCGATGCCGCCGTTGGAGATCCAGGTCTTCTCGCCATCGATCACGTAATGATCGCCGTCCAGTACCGCGCGGCATTGCATTGCCGCCACGTCGGACCCGGCGTCGGGCTCGGACAGGGCGAACGCAGCGATCGCCTCGCCGCGCGCCACGCGCGGCAGGTAGCGCTCGCGCATGGCGTCGCTGCCGGCCAGCGTGATGGCGCCGCTGCCCAGGCCCTGCATGGCGAAGGCGAAATCGGCCAGGCCATCGTGACGGGCAAGCGTCTCGCGCAGCAGGCACAGCGAGCGCGAGTCGAGCGTTTCGAGCGCGCCGCCATAAGCAGCGGGCACGCAGTAGCGCAGCCAGCCGGCCTCGCCAAGCTGGCGCACCAGCGCGCGGCAGGCGGCGTCGGTGTCGCTGTGATCGACCGCGAGCGAGGCCGTGGCCCACGCGTCGAGCCGTTGTTCCAGTTCGCGGTGCGCGTCGCCGAAGAACGGCAGGGCGAGATAGCTTTTGTCGGACATGAAGTTTGTACCCTTTCAGTCGCCTTCGAACACGGGCCGCGTCTTGGCCACGAACGCGTCGTAGGCCCGGCGGAAGTCCTTGGTCTGCATGCAGATGGCCTGCGCCTCGGCCTCGGCCTCGATGGCTTCGTCCAGGCCCATGTTCCATTCCTGGTGCAGCAGCTTCTTGGTCACGCCGTGGGCGAAGGTGGGCCCGGCGGCGATTTGCGCGGCCAGCGACTGGGCTTCGGCGAGTACCGCGTCCGGTGCGTGCAACGCGTTGAAGAAGCCCCATTGCAGCCCTTCCTGCGCAGTCATCGCCCGGCCGGTGTACAGCAACTCGCTGGCACGGCCTTGTCCGATCACGCGCGGCAGCAGCGAGCAGGCGCCCATGTCCGCGCCCGCCAGGCCTACCCGCACGAACAGGAAGGCGGTCTTCGCCTGCTCGGTGCCCAGCCGCATATCCGAGGCCAGCGCCATCATCGCGCCGGCGCCCGCGCAGATGCCGTCGACGGCGCTGATGACCGGTTGCGGGCAGGCCCGCATGGCCTTGATCAGGTCGCCGGTCATGCGCGTGAACTCGAGCAGCTCGGGCATGGTCATGCGGGTGAGCGGGCCGATGATTTCGTGGACGTCGCCGCCCGAGCAGAAGTTGCCGCCGGCGCCGGTGATCACCACGGTCTTGATGTCCGTGGCGTAGCACAGCGCGCGGAACAGATCGCGCAGTTCGGCGTAGGAATCGAAGGTGAGCGGGTTCTTGCGCTCGGGGCGGTTCAGCGTCACGGTGCCAACCTTGCCGTCGGCCGAGACCGACCACAGGAAGTGCTGCGGCTGGTAGCCGGCAAAGCTGCGCTTGTGGTGGCGCATGTCCAGTGCTATTTCACTCATCTCGTTTCTCGCTTGCCTGTTCTGGTTTTCTCGAATTCGTTCGGGATCAACCCGCCATGACCTCGCCACCGGCCACTGCGATGGCTTGGCCGGTGACCGCGCTGGCGGTGGGCTGGCACAGCCATGCGACCGCGTCAGCCACCTCGCCCGGCTGCAYCAGCCTGCCCTGCGGATTGCCCTTGGACAACTCGGCCCGGGCCTGCGCCTCGGTGCGGCCGGTCTTGCCCATGATGTTGGCGACCGCGTCGCGCACGATGTCGGTCTCGGTATAGCCAGGGCAGACCGCATTGACGGTCACGCCGCTGCTCGCGACTTCCAGCGCCAGCGAGCGGGTCAGTCCGATCACGCCATGCTTGGCCGCGCAGTAGGCGCTGACATAGCCGTAGCCAACCAGCCCGGCCGTGCTGGCCACATTGACGATGCGGCCCCAGCCGCGTTCCAGCATGCCCGGCAGCGCTGCCTGCGTGCAGAGGAAAGTGCCGGTCAGGTTGACCTCGAGCATGGATTGCCACAGGGCGAGATCCGTCCTGGCGAAGCTCGCGCTGCGCGCCTGCCCGGCATTGTTGATCAGCAGGTCGATCGGGCCCGCGCGGCCGGACGCTTCCGCGAACGCCGCCGCCACGCTGTCGGCCTGCGAAATATCCGCCGTCACCGTGCCGAGCATGGCGGGCGCGACGACCGCCTCGGCGAGCGCATCGGCTGTCGCTGCCAGCGTGGCCGCGTCGCGCCCCAGCAAGGTGACGCTGGCGCCTTGCGCGAGCAGGCGGCGCGCAATGGCCGCGCCGATGCCGCGTCCGCCACCGGTGACCAGCGCGTGCCGACCCTGCAGGGAAAGATTGGCGCTCATGCTCAGTGATCCTCGGGCTGACGGGCTTGCCGTGCCTGTTGCGCGGCCCGCTCCAGGTTGGTTTCCAGCTGGCGCTTGCCGGCCTGGTATTGCTTGGGCCATGCCAGGTCGCGATGGCCCAGCCGCGCTGCCTCGTGGATGGTCCAGGCGGGGTCCGCCAGGTGCGGGCGGGCAATCGCGCACAGGTCGGCACGGCCGGCGGCGATGATGCTGTCGACGTGGTCGGCTTCGAAGATCGCGCCGACAGCGATGGTGGCAATGCCGGCCTCGTYGCGGATGCGGTCGGCAAACGGCGTCTGGTACATGCGCCCGTACACCGGCGCCTGGTCAGGACTCACCTGCCCCGAAGAACAGTCGATCATATCGGCGCCCGCAGTCTTGAAGGCACGTGCGATCTCGATCGCATCGTCCGGCGTGATGCCGCCTTCGACCCAGTCGTGCGCCGAAATCCGCACCGACATCGGGCGCTCGTGGGGCCACACAGCCCGTACCGCCGCAAAGACTTCGAGCGGGTAGCGCAGCCGCGCGGCCAGCGAGCCGCCGTATTCGTCGCTGCGCTGGTTGGTCAGCGGCGAAATAAAGCTGGAGAGCAGGTAGCCGTGGGCGCAGTGCAGCTCGAGCCAGTCGAAACCCGCCTGCGCGGCACGCCGCGCGGCGGCCACGAAATCGTCCCGCACCTGATCCATGTCCGCGCGGCTCATCTCGCGCGGCACTTGCGACACGCCCGGCATATAGGGCAGCGGCGAGGCCGACATCACCGGCCAGTTGCCGCTGGCAAGCGGGTAGTCCATCGCTTCCCAGCCGAGCTGGGTCGAACCCTTGCGCCCGGCGTGGCCAATCTGCATGGCGATGCGCGCATCGCTGTTGGCGTGCACGAAATCGACGATGCGGCGCCAGGCGTCGCGCTGCGCGTCGTTCCACAAACCCGGGCATCCCGGGGTGATGCGCGCATCCGGAGAAGTACAGGTCATCTCCGCCACCACCATGCCGGCGCCACCGAGCGCGCGCGCGCCCAGGTGGGTCAGGTGGAAGTCGCCGGGCACGCCGTCCTCGCAGGAATACATGGCCATGGGCGACACCACCACGCGGTTCTTCAGCGTGACGCCGCGTACACGGAACGGCGTGAACATCGGCGGCACCGCGCGCGCATCGGCGGGTTGGCCGGCATTGGCAACGTTGGCCGCCGCCTGTGCCGCGAGCCAGCGCTCGAAGCCCTCGACGTAGCCGGAATCCCGCACGCGCAGGTTCTCGTGCGAGATGCGCTGCGAGCGCGTCAGCAGGGAATAGGCGAACTGCTCCGGCGCCATGCCCGCATAGCGCTCGACGTTCTCGAACCATTCGGTGGAGTTGCGCGCGGCATTCTGGATCTTGAGGACCTCGACGCTGCGGGTGGCCTGGTAACGCTCCAGCGCCTGCGGCAGCACGTCGGCGCCGCCCGGCCCGGCATCGCGGATATTGTTGGCGAGGTCGATCGCATCTTCCAGCGCCAGCTTGGTGCCGGAGCCGATCGAGAAATGCGCGGTATGCGCGGCGTCGCCCATCAGCACCACCGGCACGCGGCGGCCGTCGGCCAGTGTGTTCCAGTGCACCCAGGTGCCGCAGATCACACGCGGAAAGCGGATCCAGTTGGCCGAGCCGCGCAGGTGAGTGGCGTTGCTGATCAGGGCGTTACCGTCCAGGTAGCGGGCAAACAGGCGCTCGCAGAAGGCCACGCCCTCCTCCTGGCTCATCTGCTCGATGCCGGCGGCGCGCCAGACCGGCTCGGGCGCCTCGACGATAAAGGTGGAGGTGTTGTCGTCGAAACGGTAGGCATGGGCCTGGAACCAGCCATGCTCGGTTTTTTCGAAGGCGAAGGTAAAGGCGTCGAACAGCTTGCGCGTGCCAAGCCAGACAAAGCGGCACAGACGGGTATCGATATCGGGCTGGAAGGTCTCGGCGTAGCGGCCGCGCACGCGGCTGTTGATACCGTCGGCGGCGATCACGATGTCGGCCTGGTATTGCTGCGCCAGCGCCTGGTCATCCGTGACGTCGGTCTCGAAGACCAGATGCACGCCCAACTCCTCGCAACGTGCCTGCAGGATATTGAGCAGACGCTTGCGGCCGATGCCGATAAAGCCATGCCCGCCGGAACGCATGGTGCGCCCGCCGATATGGATGTCGATATCGTCCCAGTGGTTGAATGCCTCGTTGATCTGCTGCGCGCTGACCGGATCGGCCTGCTTGAGGTTGTCCATGGTGGCGTCGGAGAACACCACGCCCCAGCCGAACGTGTCGTAGGGCCGGTTGCGCTCCACTACGTAGACCTCGTTGGAGGGATCCCGCAGCTTCATCAGCAAACCGAAGTACAGGCCCGAGGGGCCTCCGCCGATACACAGCACTCGCATCTTGTCGTCTCCTGCGCGCCGGCCCGGATCCGGCTGGCCCGGCCCCTCGCGGCACATGCGATGCGCGGGAGCGCATCTAGATCATACTTAAATATTTGATGCTTAAAATATTAGTCCGCATCGGACCGTCGTGCAAGCACAATCTCTGACGCGGTGCAGCGCGTGCCCCGGGAGGCCAGCTCAGCCAACCCGGCAGCGGCGGATACGCCGCGTTTCAAGCCCTAAACATGCCTCTGCCGCCGCTCGCCCTCCGGCGCGCGGCGGCCTGGACAGCCGTCAGCCTTGCATCGCCGCCTGGAGTTGCGCCAGCGCGGTGGGATCTTCGATCGTGGTGAGATCGCCGGGGTTGCGGCCTTCCGCCACCGCCTGCATGGCGCGGCGCAGCAGCTTGCCGGAGCGGGTCTTGGGCAGCGCATTGACGAAGAACACGCGCGCCGGGCGCGCCACCGCGCCCAGTTGCCGGTCCACGGTCTTCATCACGTCGCCTTCCAGCGCCAGCCGGTCGGCCTGGGTTTCGATGCGGCCCGCGTCGCGCGCGATCACGAACGCCATCGCCACCTGCCCCTTCAGCGCATCGTGCACGCCCACCACCGCCACCTCAGCCACCGCCGGATGCGACGAGATGCTCTCCTCGATCTCGCGCGTGCCCAGCCTGTGGCCCGCCACATTGATCACGTCGTCGGTGCGGCCCAGGATAAAGATATAGCCGTCCTCGTCCTGCACACCCCAGTCGAACGTCGAATAGCAGCGGCGGCCCGGCACGCCGGACCAATAGGTCTTGACGAAGCGTTCATCGTCGCCCCACACCGTGGTCATGCACCCCGGCGGCAACGGCCCGTCGATGGCGACCACGCCTTTCTGCCCCGGCGCGCATTCGGCGCCGGTGGCTTCATCGACGATCTTCAGGTCGTAGCCATAGACCGGCACGCCGGGCGACCCCAGCTTGGCCGGCAACGGATCGATACCGCGCTGGATGGCGATGATCGGCCAGCCCGTCTCGGTCTGCCAGTAGTTGTCCACCACCGGCTTGCCAATGCCCTGCTGGATCCAGCTGGCGGTGGGTTCGTCGAGCGGCTCGCCGGCCAGGAACAGCAGGCGCAGGCTGGAGAGGTCGTAGCGCGTGAGCCAGGCCGGGTCCTGCTTCTTCAGCACGCGAATGGCGGTGGGCGCGCTGAACATGATGTTCACGCGGTACTGCTCGACCAGTTGCCACAGGATGCCGCCGTCCGGGCGCACCGGCGTACCTTCGTACATCAGCGTGGCCATGCCGGCCAGCAGCGGCCCGTACACAATGTAGCTGTGCCCCACCACCCAGCCGATATCGGAGCTGGAGAACATGGTGTCGCCAGCCTTGCCGCAGAAGATGTAATCCATCGAGGTGGCCAGCGCGACCGCGTAGCCGCCGGTGTCGCGCTGTACGCCTTTTGGTTTTCCGGTGGTGCCCGAGGTGTAGAGCACGTAGGATGGCTCGCTCGATTCGAGCCAGACGCACGGCACGCGCGCCGCGCCCACGCGCTCGCGCCAGGCTGCGTAGTCTTCGTCGCGGCCGGGCGTGAGCGCCATCGGCGCGAGCTGGCGATCCACCAGCAGCACGCGTTCGGGCTTGTGCGCGGCCAGCGTCACCGCCTCGTCGAGCAGCGGCTTGTAGGGCACCACCTTGCCCGCGCGCGAGCCGGAGTCCGCGCTGACGATCACACGCGGCTGCGCGTCGTCGATGCGCGCGGCCAGACTGACCGAGGCGAAGCCGCCAAACACCACCGAGTGAATGGCGCCGATCCGCGTGCACGCCAGCATGGCAAAGGCGGCCTCGGGAATCATCGGCATATAGATCAGCACGCGGTCGCCCTTGGCCACGCCCATCTGCTGCAGGATCGCGGCCATGCGGTTGACCTCGTCATGCAGTTCGGCGTAGCTGTAAGTGCGATGCTGGCCGGTTTCGGTCGACACGTAGATCAGCGCGGGCTGGTCCGCGCGCGCCGCCAGGTGACGGTCGACGGCGTTGTGGCAGAGATTGGTGCGCCCGCCAACGAACCACCGGGTAAATGGTGGACGGCTATCGTCCAGCACGGTCTCGAACGGGGTTTCCCAGTCGATGCGGCGAGCCTGTTCGGCCCAGAAACCTTCGGGATCGCTCACTGAGCGTGCGTGCAGGGCACGGGTAGCCGTCATGGCTTGTCTCCTCCGCTTGAATGCGGGTTGTCCATATGCAGTTTGTCTTGGCCGGGCGAACCGCCTGATGCTGTCTGCTGTCGCCCGTTAGTTTGCCACCATTCCAGGCGCATGGCGGCTGGCTTGCCGCAGCCAAGCCAGCCCACCGGTACCTGCAGTCTGGGTACGCCGGCTTACGCAACGCTTACCGCTGACGCACCGCACCAAGCAAAAGGGCGTGCCATTGGCACGCCCTTGATCTGGCTCAAACTTGCTGGCTCGAACCCGTTGGCCCGAGCCCGGTCAGCGCGCGTGCGCCTTGGTCTTGGCAGGCGCCGCGGCAGCCTTGCCGGCTGGCTTCGCGGACGGTTTGGCGCCGGCCTTGGCTGCCGGGACCGCCGGAGCGGCTTTGGCCGTCCTGCCGGCGCCGGCAGCAGCCTTGCGCGGGGCCGCCTCCACCGTCACACGCTGACGGCCCGCCGCGCGGCCCTTGGCGGTTGCCTGCACCGGCTCGCCGCGAACCGGCGCCAGGGCGGACGCAGTGGGCGGCGTGTCGGTGGCACTGGCGAAACGGGCCGCCGAACGCGCGGGCACCATCAACACCAGGCTCTGCCCCGCCACCAGCTTGGTGCCGGAAAGCTTGTTCCAGGATTGCACCTGCCCGGCCGACACGCCGTAGCGATGCGCCAGCGAAACCACCGTGTCGCGCCGCCCCGCGCGCACCACCACGCGGCGCGCGTCCGGCACATCCGGCTCGACAGCCATCATGGCGCTTTCCGCCAGCGTGGCGCTGATATCCTGGCCGTGGCTCTCCGAGCGCGGCACCACCACGGTGGAGCCGGCCTTCAGCCGCATGCCCTTGGGAATGCGGTTGATCTCGCGAATGGTGTCCGCGTCGATATTCAGCCGCGCCGCGAGCGCCTCGATGCGCTCGCGGTTGTCCACCGTCACCGCCGTCCAGCTCGACAGGCCGCCCCGGTAGGTATTGAGGTTGTACTGGAAGCGCTCGGCGTTATCGAACGGCAGCAGGATCTGCGGATTCGCCGCGCCGAGGATCACCGGCCGGTTGAAGGACGGGTTCAGCGCCTTGAACTCGTCGAGCGGCATATTGGCGAGCTTGGCCGCCAGCGAGACGTCGATATCGCGCGATGTGGTCACCGTGACGAAGTACGGGTGGTCGGGAATATCGGGCAGCTTCACCCCGTACATCTGGGGGTTGGCAATGATGTTCTTGACCGCCTGCAGCTTGGGCACGTAGTAGCGCGTTTCGTTGGGCATGCTCAGGCTGGCGTAGTCCGTCGGCAGCCCGCGCGCCTGATTGCGCGCGATGGCCCTGGAAACCGCGCCCTCGCCCCAGTTATACGCCGCCAGCGCCAGTTGCCAGTCGCCGAACATGTCGTACAGCCGCTGCAGGTAATCCAGCGCCGCGTCGGTCGACGCCAGCACATCGCGCCGCTCGTCGCGGAACATGTTCTGCTTCAGGTTGTAGCTCTTGCCGGTGCTCGGAATGAACTGCCACATGCCGGCCGCCTTGGCGGTGGACTCGGCCTGCGGGTTGAAGGCGCTTTCCACGAAGGGCAACAACGCCAGCTCCGTGGGCATCTTGCGGCGTTCCAGTTCCTCGACGATGTGATAGAGGTAGCGGCTCGAGCGCGCGACCATCCGTTCCATGTATTCCGGCCGCTGCGCGTACCACTGCGTGCGATCGTCAACCAGCGTGCCTTCCAGGTCCGGCATGCCGAATCCGCGGCGGATACGGTCCCAGATGTCGCTTGACGGGCCGCGCAGCCAGTCGAGGCTGTCGCGGTCCAGGTTGATCACGGCCGCGCTGTTGATCGAATTGAGCGGATCGGGCTTCGAATACGCAGGTTTGGAAGCGGAGGCGGTCGTGCTGACGCCATCGGCGGCGCCGGGCGGAGTTGGCGTGCCGGCACACGCTGCGAGCAGCGCGGCACACGCAACCACCGCCAGTAATCGACCAATTTTCATTAAGTTCTCAAATCGTGACGCTAAAAATTTGCCTGATGCTAAGAAAAAGCGGCTTTCGCGTCAATGAAATTTTCCCTGCGGCGGCGCCAGGGCAGCGCCGCCAGGAACATAACGGGTACACGGAAATCGCCCTCCCGGCTTGCGGGGTCAACGGCTGGCGGGTCCGCCACGCCGGCATATGGCAATAAGGAATCAGCGGAAATTGTCTTTCCAGCCACGCAGCGCGCCGAAGGCCGCCGCGTCGTTGGCTGCCGGGCCACCCGCATGGGCGGCCACCGCCAGGCGTACCGAAGGTTCGCGCGAACGCAGGAAGGGATTGACCTCCCGCTCCTGCGCAACCGTGGTCGGTACGGTCGGCGTGCCCGCGGCACGCAATGCATCCACACGCGCCTCCCAGGCTGCCAGCGCGGCATTGTCCGGCTCCACCGCCCGCGCAAAGCGCACATTGCTACGCGTGTACTCGTGGGCGCAAAACACGCGGGTGGCGCCGGGCAGCGCCGCCAGCTTGTCCAGCGAGGCCAGCATCTGCGCCGGCGAACCCTCGAACAGCCGCCCGCATCCGCTGGCGAACAGCGTATCGCCGCAGAACACGGCCGGACCGGCGCCGGGCAGATCCGCCACGTAGGCAACGTGACCGGCGGTGTGACCCGGTACGTCGAGCACCTTGAGTTGCAGCGCGGGATGGGCCACCTCCACGGTGTCGCCTTCGCGCACGGCCACGGTACGCCCGCCGATGCGTTCGCCGGCCGGCCCGATCACGGGCAATGGCGTGCCATCCGGCGCCACCGGATGCGCCGCCAGCAGCTCGGCCACCCCGCCCTGGTGATCGCCATGGTGATGGGTGATTACAATAGCGCCCAGCACCAGCCCCGCGCGTGCCAGGAAAGCCTCGACCGGCGCGGCTTCGCCCGGGTCCACCACGGCGGCGCAGTGACCGTCGTGGATAGCCCAGATATAGTTATCCTGGAATGCGGGAATCGGCTCCACCTTCAACATGCGTGCTCCTATGTCCAAGCGTCCGATTATAAATTGGGAAGACTGGCTTGCCTCGCCTCCCGGGCAATACATGCTCCAGTGGGAGCAGGGTCAGTACGACCGGACCGTCGTGGATATCTTCGGCTACCACGCGGTGCAGCTTGGCCTGCCGCACATTGACACGCTGCGCGAAAACCGCATGCCGTTCTCCGCACTGGCGCTGGCTCCCGGCAGCGGCCCCCATGGCCCACGCGCCCAGGCCGACGCCCGCCAGCTGCTGTGCCGCTTCGACGAATTGCCGTTCGAAACGCAAAGTATCGATCTGATCACCCTGCCCCATATCCTGGAATTTTCGGAAGATCCCCACGAGGTGTTGCGCGAAGTATCGCGCGTGCTGATGCCCGAAGGCCGCGTCGTGGTGACCTGCTTCAACCCCATGAGCCTGTGGGGCGCGCGCCAGGGCCTCAAGCGGCTGGGCGCCGATCCTTTCCTGCCCAACGACAGCCAGTCGATCGGTTTCGTGCGGATCAAGGACTGGCTCAAACTGCTGGGTTTCGATATCATCCGCGGCCGGTTTGGCTGCTATTGCCCGCCCTACCACACAGAGCGCTGGCTGCAGCGCACCGCCTTCATGGAAAAGGCCGGCGACCGCTGGTGGCCGATCTTCGGCTCAGTCTATATGATTTCGGCGGTCAAGCGCGTGCGCAATATCCGCCTGGTCGGCCCCGCCTGGAAGAGTCCCAAGACGGCACTGTCACCCGTCGCCGCGCCGGTGGCCTCGCCCACGGGCACCCACGGCAAGGCGCCCGGCGACGAGCATTGAGCGCCACCGGCGCACACCCAATCACCCCGGTCGGCACCGCGCGCCATTGCCGTGCCAACCTTAGCGACAACGCAATGCAACCCAACGAAATCGAAGACGTCATCATCTACTCTGACGGCGCCTGCAAAGGCAACCCTGGCCGCGGCGGCTGGGGCGCTGTGCTGGTCTCCGGCAGCAACGAAAAAGAACTGTTCGGCGGCGAGCCCCTGACCACCAACAACCGCATGGAAATGACCGCCGTGATCGAAGCCCTGCGCGCGCTCAAGCGGCCGTGCCGGATCAAGGTCTACACCGACTCCCAGTACGTGCAGAAAGGCATCGGCGAATGGTTGCCGGGCTGGAAGGCACGCGGCTGGAAGACCGCCGACAAGAAACCGGTGAAAAACGCCGACCTCTGGCAGGAAATGGACAAGCTCGCGCAGCAGCACGATATCTCCTGGCACTGGGTGCGCGGCCACAACGGCCATCCGGGCAACGAACGCGCCGACGCCCTCGCCAACCGCGGCGTGGAGTCGCTCAAGGGTTAAGGACAGGCCCCGACGGCCGCCTGCCCCGCCCCTCCGGTTAGAATGCCCGCCATGCGACAGATCGTTCTCGACACCGAAACCACCGGCCTTAGCGCCGCCACCGGCGACCGCCTGATTGAAATCGGCTGCGTGGAGCTGCTCAACCGCCGCCTCACGGGCAGGCACCTGCACTTCTACGTCAACCCGGAACGCGATATCGACGAAGGCGCGATCGCGGTGCACGGCATCACCGTCGAATTCCTGGCCGACAAGCCCAAGTTCGCGGAAGTGGTACACGAGATCCGGGATTTCATCCAGGACGCCGAACTGATCATTCACAACGCGCCCTTCGACCTTGGCTTCCTCGACATGGAATTCAAGCTGGTCGGGCTGCCCCCGTTCCGCGAGCACGCGGGCAATGTGATCGACACCCTGCGCGAAGCGCGCCAGATGTTCCCCGGCAAGCGCAATTCGCTCGATGCGCTGTGCGACCGCCTCGGCATCAGCAATTCGCACCGCACCCTGCACGGCGCACTGCTCGATGCGGAACTGCTGGCCGAGGTCTACCTCGCGATGACGCGCGGCCAGAACTCGCTGGTCATCGATATGCTTGACGGCGGCGGCTCGCAGAGCGACGCCGTGGCATCCACTGACCTCTCGCGCCTGGACCTGCCGGTGCTGATGGCCAGCGAGGAAGAGACCACCGCGCACCTGGCCGTGCTCAAGCAACTGGACAAGGCGAGCGGCGGCAAGGTGGTGTGGCAGGAAGATGCGCCCGCGGCTGAAGCCGCGTGAGCCTGCCAGGAAAGCCAGAAGCGATTTTTTGCAGAAATCTCCAGAAAGGGCTTTACAAGATACAAGCGTGCTGACATAATCTTGTTTCTCTGCAGCACAGCAGCAACAACGCAGCAGCAGGGGTGGTTAGCTCAGCGGTAGAGCACTGCCTTCACACGGCAGGGGTCACAGGTTCAATCCCTGTACCACCCACCAAAATTCGGTGAGGAATGAAGGACTTGCGGCGACAGCCCAAGTCCTTTTTTCTTTGGGTGAAAAAATTTCCGCCGAAGCCATCGCGACACCTTGCATTGAAGATGCCGTCGAACCCAGGTGGGCGCCCGATTCTGCGACTCCCCCGATTCCGTCCATTGCCCAAGCGGCGGCGGCCACTGCGGGAAGGCGCCGGGACCATGGCCATCCGGATTCCTCCACCGTCATTCCTTGGTACCATCCAGCCCCAGACTCGTACACAAGCCAAGATGCGCCGCGCTTCCTGCAATGAAATCCTTGGAGATCATGCCGTGCAATACAAGAAGGTGCTGGCAGCGGTAGCCTGCCTGATATCGGCGGCATGCACTACGACCACGCCCGCGCCATCTGCTGGCCGACAGATGTCGACGTATGACATGGACACCGAATACACGGTTGAATACGTTCCAGACGGCTTCACCCTGATAGTCAACTATCGCTATTCGCAGTTCATCGTGCGATCCAGCTCGGCCGATGCGGCGTGCAAGGCAGCGCTTGCCAGCGTAGCCAACAGCCTGGCCGAGCGCCGGCAACGGCCGATCGAGCCGGTCAACGAACAGCTAGTCAAGGTCACTACCACCAGGAGCTGGTCCGGCAAGGTGGCCGCCTGCTCCGCCTCCGCGCCGATAGCCTGGAAACGCTGACGCAGGGCTAATGGCTCACTAGAGAGGCCCTCGGTCCAGAGGGATGGCGACGGGAGGGCCTCCTGTGGAAGATATCCAGCACGGCAACAACGCGCGCCGCCGCCTCAGCCACCGCCCTTCGCGGTATCGGACGTGGCCGGAAAGACGGTCAATCCTTGCGAGGCATCCAGTTTCCGGTGGAACTCCGCGCAGGCCTGATCTTCCTGGATTGGCAGTTGCTCAAACAAGCCCTTCCACAGGAATATGGAGAAGTAAATCTTCAGGTGCTCAGGATAGTCGGGCGCCTCTGGGGCCATTGCAACGCTGAGCGTAAACAAGCCTTCCAATCTGATGCTCCCCCAAGTGCCGGGAGCGCTCGCGGTGCAAGGACCTATCCCAAAGAGGAACTGCGTCGGGACGGACTGCTCAGGACAAGCCAGCACCAGGTCCGAGGGGCCCAAGGCCTCATCATGCTCATCAAGCCGCCCTGCCGACGGGACACGATAGACCGCGAAGAGATTCAGGCCGGTGATACGGCTCAAGGGCTCCATGAAGACGCTTTCGCCGGGCCGGTGGTCCAGGTGGACTTGCCCGGTGGCGTGATACGACAACTTCCTGGTTTTCGGCTGCCCGATCCGGTCAGAATCGGCGCCCGCGCCTTCCTGAACGGTGCCGGCACGGACGAAGCGGATATTCAGCGAGCCCTCATCTTCGATTGCGTATCGCGCAAGCCGGCGGTAACCGCCTTCGCTCCCCACTAGAATCCAACCGCCAACCTTCTCAGCCATTTCGCTTCCCGGGGTTCCCTGATCGTCCTGCCTGGCCGCGCCCGTCCACCAGCGGGACAGGATGGGCCTGCAGGAATTCGCGCCGCTCGCCCGGCACCTTAGAAATTCGCCACCACGCCACCCATCGGCGGCCGATAGTCCAGCAACCGCGACAACTCCGCCGCGGCCCCCCTCACCTGCTCCACCATCGTATCCAGCCGCTCCGGATCGATCCGCGAAGCCGGGATGGTAGCCCCAAGCGCCGCCACCACCTTGCCGCTGCGGTCGCGCACCGGTGCGGCAATGGTCGAGATGCTGGTTTCGAAAAAACCCTCCTGCAGCACATAGCCGCGCTGGCGGTCGCGCTGAACCATGTCGAACAGGGCCTCCACGGTCTTGGGTGTGCTGTCCGAGAAGACTTCCAGTTGCGGCTCGGGATAGAGTTCGCGCAACGCCTCCAATGTCAGGTCTTCAAGCAGCACGCGGCCGAGCACGGTCGCGTGCGCCGGCAGGCGGGTGCCGACATTGACCGAACTGGCGAACGGCGTGGGCGCCACGGACTTGGCCACATAGACAATGGAGCGGCCGTCGCGCACCACGAGGTTGCAGGGGTAATTGATTTCGTCGCGCAGCCGGTCCAGCAGCGGGCGGCCCAGCTCGGTCAGCTCCAGCGAAGCGAGATAATCGAAGCCGAGGCGCAGCACCGCCATGCCGAGCCGGAACTCGCGGCCGCCGTCGGTGCGCTCGACAAAGCCCATCATCTCCAGCGTGGTCAGCAGGCGGAACACCGTGGAGCGCGGGACCTGGAGCCTGCGAGCCAGTTCGGCCGCGGACAAGGTCTTCTCGTTGCGGCTGAACTCGCCCAGCAAGCGCAGGCCGCGTTCAAGTCCCGGCACGATGTACTTGTCCTGGAGATCGGTTGGCTCGACAGCGTCTGTCATGGTGATATCTCTGCGAATGAAGTGCTTTGGCGTTGCTATATGGTACCGGCTTTGGGCCGGGCCCCGCCCGATGCGGGCCCCGCGCCCCGACCCCGGCGCGCCATCCCGCGACTGACCGATATAACACGCCCGGCGTCGATCCTCCAGCACTTCAATCACCAGACCGGTGCGCGGACCCTAGCCCTTCAGGTATTCCCGCAGCCAGGCCGCGCATTCGCTGGCGTGCCGAGCGCCCGCGGCCTCGCACCGCTCGCTTCAGGCCTCGAGTTGCTCGAGGACCTTGCCCTTGGTTTCGATGCCAAGGAAGTGAATCGTCAGCGCGGCCAGGAACGGCACCAGCGCGAGCGCATAGAACGCGCTGCTGAGGTTGCCCGTGCCGATCGTATTGGCGACCAGCGTCGGCGCGAAGATCGCCGCCAGTTTCAGCCAGGCGCCCCCGAAACCGCAGCCCATCGCGCGAATGCTGGTGGGATACAGTTCCGGCGTGTACACGTAGGCCGTGATAAAGCCGCTGGCCAGGAAGCCAAGGGCCAGCGCGCACAGGCCTGCCACCACATACACCGACTCCGCATGGAACACGCCGGCCAGCGCAAGCGACAACGCGCACAGGACAAACGAGACGTTGATCACCGGCTTGCGGCCCACCTTGTCGACGATCATCGCGCAGACCAGCGAGCCCACCACGCCCAGCACTGATGCGCCGGCGGCGAGATTCAGCGCCAGTTGCAGCGGCGCGTGATACACGGTCTTGTAGATCGTCGGCAGCCAGGTCGATAACCCATACTGGATAAAGCCACAGGTGGCCCACAGCATCCACACCGCCAGCGTGCGCCCGATATAGGCCTTGCCCAGCAGGTCCTTCACGCTGCGGCGCGGGTGCTTGTGGGTCATCGCATCGTAGGCGGACACATCGCCCAGCGGCGCCAGCGGCCCCTTGGCGCGCGCCTCGAAGGCCTGCAGCGCGCGGTCGGCTTCCTCCAACCGGCCCTTCTCCGCCAGCCAGCGCGGCGACTCCGGAATGGCCCGGCGCAGGATGAAGAAGAGAATGACAGGGGCGCCGCCGATGAAGTACATGACGGTCCAGCCGAACTTCGGCACCAGCCACGCGCCTACGGCATTGGAGATCAGCAGGCCGATCGGGAACACCACCTCGTACAGCAGCACGAAGCGCCCGCGCCCGTGCGCGCGCGTGACCTCGTTGATATAGGTGGCGGCCACCGGCAATTCGCCGCCAAGCCCGAGGCCCTGCACGATGCGCAGCAAGGCGAAGATTTCGAATGATGGCGCGAAGCCGCAGGCAATGCTCATCAGCCCGATGATGCCGGCGCTCCAGCCAATCGAATGCAGCCGGCCAAAGCGCTCGGCGAGATAGGGGAACAGCAGCGCGCCAATCAGTTGCCCCACCGACGGCGCCGCGATCAGGAAGCCGACCTGGGCCGGCGTGAGCGACCACATCGAGATCAGCAGCGGCAGCGTGGCCGCAATCGCGATCACATCAAAGCCGTCGAAGAACGTGGCCAGGCCGATCAGCAACCGGGCCCGGACATGCATGCCGTTGCTGGGCAGCCGCTCGATACGCGCGATGATCTCGCCGCGCGTGGCCGTGGCCGGCGCGCCGGCCGCGCGATTCGCGCCGCCGTCTGCCGCGATGTTGCTGGATGGGGTCGCCACGCCCTCGGCGTTCGCATCGGCGAACGGGGCCTCTTGTCTCTGGATCAACACGGTGTTTCTCTTCAAAAGTATCCGAGGCACGCAGCCGCCTCGCGCTGGCGCATCGCGGGATTTACCCCGCGCTGGCCACCACCGCCGCCGCCGCATCCGATGCGGCGCGCGGTAGCGCTTGGAGGTCGCTCAGAGGTCCAGCACCAGGCGCTTGCCCTTGCAACCCGACACGCACACCATCATGGTCTGGTTCGATTCGCGTTCGCTCTTGCTGAGCACGCCGTCGCGGTGTTCTGGAATGCCTTCCAGCACGCGCGTTTCACACGAGCCGCACACGCCTTCCTTGCAGCTGTGCTCGACGGCGATGCCCGCTTCGAGCAAGGCATCCAGCAAGGACTTGCCTGCCGGCACTTTCAGCTCGCTGCCCGTGCTTGCCAGCGCCACGGTGTACTCGCCTTCCTGCACGGCCGCCACCGACGGGTCTGCCGCAAAGCGTTCGATATGCACTTCGGCATAGCCGTGTCCGGCGCAGGCGGCTTCGAAGGCATTCAGCATCGGGCCGGGGCCGCAGCAGTAGAAGTGCGTGCTGGCCGCTTGCCCCGCCAGCAGCGCGGACAGGTCCGGCGGGCTGCCCGCCTCGTCGTCGAAGTGCATGCGCACCGCGTCGCCATAGGCGGCCAGCTCGTCCGCGAAAGCCGCTTCCGCGCGAGACCGCGCGCAGTAGAGCAGTGTGAAGGAGCGCCCCAGTTCATGCAGCCGCCGCGCCATGCAGACGATGGGCGTCACACCGATCCCGCCCGCCACCAGCACCGTGTGGGCCGCGCCCTCTTCCAGCGCGAAGTGGTTGCGGGGCACCGCCACGGCAAGCGTGCTGCCCACGCGCAGTTGCTCGTGCACATAGCGCGAGCCGCCGCGGCTGGCGCGGTCGAGCAACACCCCCACCACGTAGCGGTCGCGCACTTCCGGCGCGCCGCACAGCGAGTAGCTGCGCACCAGGCCATTGCCCAGATGCAGGTCGATATGCGCGCCGGGCGCGTACGCCGGCAACTCGCGCCCTTCCGGGTCGCGCAACTCCACGCTGACAATGCCGCGCGCTTCGAAGCGCATGGCCTGCACGCGCAGGGTAAGGGATTGGCTGGTACTCATGGCACTTCCTTGTGTTGCTTTGTATCGCTATGTGTCGCTTCGTATTGCTTCGTATCGCCTTGCTGCCTGTATTGCTACGCTGCCTGCCACACCGTATTCAGCGCTTCTCGGTCAGGAACTTGCCCTGCGGGCCGCCCGCGTTCTTCTGCCGGCGGGTATTACCGTCCAGGCCGCCTTCCACCGCCCATTCCGCGAACATGGTGGGACCCGGTTCGAAATCGCGCGGCTCCCATCCGGCGTCCAGCTGGTCCTCGTCCGCGTAGTACTCGATCAGGCCGCCGGCCGGATTCTTGAAGTACCAAAAGTAAGCCGAGGAAATYGGATGCCGGCCCGGGCCGAGCTGCGTGTCCCAGCCGCTGCGCGACACATGCAGGCCGCCGCCGAATACTTCATGGATATCGCGCACGGTGAAGGCCACGTGGTTCAGGCCGCTCTTGGCCTGCGGCAACTGCAGCAGGAACAGGTCGTGGTGGCCGCCGTCCGGCGCGCAGCGCAGGAAGGCGCCACGGCCGGGATAGTGGTCCGACGGCACGAAGCCCAGCTTCTCGGTGTAGAAGCGCTCGGTCGCCGCCACGTCCTTGACGAAGAACACCACGTGCCCCACCTCGATCGGCGTGGCACGCTCGTAGATCGGGCTGCGCTGGTTCAGGCGCGGCTTGTCGTTCCAGGTGTTCATCGTGGCGCATTCGACCTCGACGTCGCGCTTGCGGGTCAGCTGGAAGCGCACGGCCAGGCCGTTGGGATCGGTGCAGCCCACGCGCTCGCCTTGCTCGCCCTGCATACCGTGCTCTCCCGAGCTGACAAAGCCTGGCTCGGCGCGAATGGCATCCGCGATCTTGTCCAGCGCGGCCTGCGTGTCCACGCCCCACACCACTTCGCGCAGCGTCGGGCCGTCTTCCATCGCCACCGGCAGCGCGGGGTCGTCGGTGCGGCGCACCAGCACGCGGCAGCCGTTCAGCGTCTCGAAATCCAGCCCGCCCTCGTCCTCGCGCACCAGCGTGAGGCCCCAGTCGGCGAAGAAGCGCCGGCAGGCGTCCAGGTCGTCGGCACCGTAGACGATTTCGTCGATGCCCAGAATCGTGTTCATTACCCTCTCCTGCTGTGTCGCTTGTGCAGCGTCCAATTTCGTCGTGCTCACTTAGTTAGCCCACGGCAGCGGTTGTTCATGCATGCCCCAGTACACGCTCTTCTGCTCCATGTACTGCAGGATGCCCAGCCTCCCCTTCTCCCGGCCCAGGCCGCTGTCGCGCCAGCCGCCAAACGGCGTCGAGATCGAGAACTGCTTGTACGTATTGATCCACACGTTGCCCGCCTGCACCGCGCGCGCAAAGCGCCATGCACGCTTGTAGTCGCGCGTCCACACACCGGCCGCCAGCGCGTACACGCTGTCGTTGGCCTGCGCGATCAGGTCGTCCTCGTCGTCGAAGGCCATCGCCACCAGCACCGGCCCGAAGATTTCCTCCTGGCACACGCGGGCGCTGTTATCCAGCCCTTCGATGATGGTGGGCGTGTAGAAGTAGCCGTTCTCGCAGCCCGCCACCGCCGGGCGGATGCCACCCGTGCGCAACTGGCCGCCTTCGGATACGCCCAGCGCCACATACGATTCGATCGAGTCGCGGTGGCGGTCGCTGATCAGCGGCCCCATCTGGGTGCGCTCGTCGGCCGGATCGCCCACGCGCAGGCGCGCCGCGCCCTCGGCCAGGCGGTCCATGAAAGGCTCATACAAGGAACGTGCCACGAACAGGCGCGAGCCCGCGATGCACGATTCGCCCGAGGAACTGAAGATGCCGTACAGCACACCGTTGACGGCATGATCCAGGTCCGCGTCCTCGAACACCATCGTCGGCGACTTGCCGCCCAGTTCCAGCGACACCGGCATCATCTTGTCGGCGGCGATATGCGCGATATGGCGTCCCGTGGTGGTGCCGCCCGTGAATGACACGCGGCGCACCAGCGGGTGCTTGGTAATGGCGTCGCCGATCACCGAGCCCTTGCCGGGCAGCACGCTGATGAGGCCCTTGGGCACGCCGGCTTCTTCGCAGATGGCCGCCAGTTCGAGCGCCATCAGCGGCGTGATCTCGGCGGGCTTGATCACCACCGCGTTGCCGGCTGCCAGCGCCGGCGCCAGCTTCTGCGCCTCGCTGGCGATGGGCGAGTTCCACGGTGTGATCGCCGCCACCACGCCCATGGCTTCATGCACGCTCATGGTGAGAAAGTCACCACGCGCGGGCGTGAGCGTCTCCTCCAGCGTCTCGCAAGCCGCGGCGAAGAACTGGAAGGTGCCCGCGGCGCTGGCGACCAGCGCACGCGTCTCGCTGATGGGCTTGCCGTTGTCCAGGCGCTGGCGCTGGGCGAGGGGCTCGGCGCGCGCGCGGATCAGGTCGGCCACGCGATGCAGCACGGCTGCGCGCTCGTGCGGCTTGCGCTGGGCCCAGCCGCTGGTGAGGAACGCGCGATGCGCACCCTGCACGGCCTCTTCCACGTCGTCCAGGCTGGCCGCGTTCAGTTCCGCGACGACTTCGCCGGTGGCCGGGTAGCGCGTGGCGTAGCGCTCGCCGCCGCCCAGGCGCCACTGGCCTGCGATACAGATGGGGAGAATCTCTTGCTTCATGATGATTGCCTTGCTGCGCTGCTTAAATCGACATGGCGTGGGCACGGTTGCCCAGCGCACGCACCACGCTGAACACCGTCAGCGCCGAGGTCTTGGGATTGGCCGCCAGCGGCTTGCCGCGCATGGTCAGCTCGAAACCGCCGAAAGCGCCGCGCGCTTCCACATGGTGCACGTTCTCGTCCACGCCCGGATCGGCCAGCAGCCTCACCTGCGTGTGATCCAGCCCGAGCCCGGCCATCGACAGCGTGGCGGCCACATTGGCGTTCTTGGGATAGAGGCGCGCCGCTTCGCGGGCGGTGCCTTCGAAGATCACCGTGGCTTCGGTCAGCGCATCGAGATCGAACAGCGCTTCCGCCGGCGTATCCTTCCACGCGCCAGGCGGCTTGCGCCCGGTATAGACCACCGCATCGAGGCCGCCCACGCGCGCTGCCGCCAGCGCATCGATGGCGCCGATCGCGCCGGACAGCAGCTGCACCTGGGTGCCGCCGCGCCGTGCCGCCGCTTCCAGCCGTTCCGCCAGGCCCGGCGCCGACAGCGCGCCCACCGACACCACCATGCAGGCGATGCCGCGCTCCAGCGCCGGCACGATGTGCTCTTCCAGCGCATGGTGACCGGCGCATTCCACCAGCAGGTCGGGCCGTCCGTCGGCCTGGCTCAGGCTGGTGGCGACGCGCGCCCGCGGCGCCAGCGCGGAGACGGCGTGGCGGGCCTGGTCCATCTGGGCTTCCGGCACCACCACCACGTCGAACACGACATCCGGATCGCTCTTGAGCAGTTCGAGCACGCCGAGCCCGATCGCTCCGCACCCCACCATCGACACGTGCAGCATGTTGCGTCTCCCTCAGACAGTCACGGTGCTGTGTTCGGCCGCGCGCGCGGTCTTCTCGGCGTCGGCTTCCTTGTTGACCGGCGGGCCGGCGAATGCGGTCTTGAAGGTACCGATGGACAGCATGTCGATCTCCAGCAGGAACGGACCTTGTTCGGCGGTCGCCTCGTCCAGGGCGGCGCCGACATCCGCCAGGTTGCTGACGCGGCGATGGCGCAGCGCCAGCGATTGCGACAGTTGCGCGTAATCAGGCGTATGCAGGTCCACGTAGTGGCGGCGGCCGCCGTACTGCGCGTCCTGGATGTTCTTGATCACGCCGTAGCCTTTGTCGTTCATCAGCACGAAGACCACATCGGCGCGTTCCTGCACCGCGGTGGCGAGTTCGCCCAGGTTCAGGATGAAGCCGCCGTCGCCGGCCAGGCAGAAGGTCTTCTTGCCCGATGAAGTCACCGCCGCGCCCACTGCCGCGCCGATGCCCATCGCCAGGCCCTGGCCGATGCCGCCGCCCAGCGCATGCACGCCGGCGCGGGAGTCGAAGATGCGCAGCTGGCGGTTGCCCCAGGTGCTGTTGGAGACGGTAACGTCGCGCACCCAGTTGAAGTTGCGGCCTACCGCGCCCTGTAGCGCCTCCACCAGTGCCGAGTACGGGCCCAGGCCGTCGATCAGGCCGTTCATGGCGGCCTCATGCGCAGCGCGCAGGTCGGCGGCGAAATTCGGATCGACCTTCAGCTTGCCTTCCAGGCGGTCGGCCAGTCCGTCGAGCGCCAGCGCCGCATCGCCGCTGGCGAAGTAGTCGCTCTGGTAGCAGCGGCCTTCGGCGGAGGCATCGGCGTCCACGCGGAACAGCGGGCGCGGCAGCTTCAGTTCGTACTTCAGCGTTTCATTGCCGCGCAGGCGCGAGCCCACCACCAGCATGGCGTCGCAGCTTTGATAGAACTGCTCCACCGGCTTGTGCAGGTTGAAGGCGCCAAGCGAACGCGGATCGTCTTCCGCCACGATGCCGCGACCCTGCGTGCTCGTGACCACACCGAAGCCCAGCGCCAGCAGGCGCTTGACCTGCGCGCCGGCGTGGCGCGCGCCGCCGCCCAGCCACAGCAGCGGGCGCTTGGCCTGGGACAGGCGCTCGGCCAGTTCGTCCAGCGCATGGGCCGAGGGCACATGCGTGGGCACGGCCAGCGGGCGCAGGTCGGTCGGCATCGGGATCAGCGCGGCCTGGATGTCGATGGGGATTTCCACGCTGACGGGACCGCTCGGCGCGGTCAGCGCGGTCTGCACGGCGAGCTTGATCGTGCTGAGCGCGGTATCCGCGCTGCGGATGCGGAACGCGGCCTTCGAGATGGCCTTCAGCATGGTGAGCTGGTCCGGTGCTTCGTGGATGTAAGCCAGGCTCTGGTCCAAGTACGGCGTTTCGATCTGGCCGGTCAGGTGCAGCAGCGGCGTGCCGGCTGTGAGCGCTTCCACCATGGCGCCGGCGGCATTGCCGGCAGCGGTGCCGGTGCTGGTCAGGCACACACCCAGGCCACCCGTGGTGCGGGCACAGGCGTCGGCCATATTGGTGCCGCCCGCTTCGCCGCGCGCGGGGACGAAGCGGATCTTGCCGCGCTCGCCCATCGCGTCGAGGATGGGCATGTTGTGGATCGAGATGACGCCGAACGCAGCCTTGACGCCGCATTGTTCGAGGAAGGCGGCGATGGCGTAGCCCACCGTGACTTGTTGCTGTTCGTTACGCATGACGGGAAAGTCCTCCGGAAATATCGATGTGGCTGCCCGTGGTGTACGAAGACAACGGCGAGGCAAGGAACAGGATCGCGCGCGCAGCTTCCTGCGGCAGGCCAAGACGGCCAAGTTGAATATGCTTTTGCTGCGCCAGGCGCGCGGTCCACGCGGCCCAGTCGAGATCGCGCTCGGATTCCGGGCGCGCTTCGAAGCGCCGGCGCCACTGGCCCGACTCGACCAGGCCGAGCAGGATGCCGTTGACGCGGATGCCCTTGGGGGCGAATTCGGTTGCCAGCGAGCGCACCAGGTTATGCACGCCGGCACGCGCCGCGGACGTCGCCACCATATGCGGCTCCGGCTGCACGGCCAGCAGCGAGTTCACGCAGACGATGGCCGCGCTGTCCGAGCGCTCCAGCTGGGCAAGGAACGCGCGCGTGGCATGGATCACCGAGAAGAACTTGAGTTGCAGCTCTTCGAGCCATGCAGCGTCCTCGGTGTTCGCGAACGTGGAAACGCGGCCTTGCCCTGCGTTATTGACCAGCATGTCGGCCGGGCCGAGCGCGGCCTCGCTGGCGGCGGCAAAGGCGGCTACCTGCGCGGGATCCAGCACGTCGCAGGCGGCGGCGTACAGGCGGGCATCGGGGAAGCGTGCGCGCAGTTGGCTTTCCGCTTCGCGCAGCCGCGCTTCGTTGCGACCGCACAGCGCCACGGCGGCGCGCGCTTCCAGCAGTTGTTCGACGGTGGCCAGGCCGATGCCCGAGGATCCACCCGTGACGACGGCAACCTTGCCGTCGAGTTCAATCATGGACATCGTCCTCACTCCCGATACAGGTTGACCACCTTGCCGTGCTCACGCGGCCGGTAGTCCAGCAGGCGGGACAGCTCGCCCGCGGTGTCTCTGACTTTGTCTTCCATCATGTCCAGTTGCTCCGGATCGATGCGCGAGGCCGGGATGGTCACGCCCAGCGCCGCCACCACCTTGCAGGTACGATCCCGCACCGGTGCCGCGATGGTCGAGATGCTGGCCTCGAAGAACGCTTCCTGCAGCACCACGCCACGCTCGCGGTCGCGCTGCACCATCTCGAACAGTTCCTCGACCGTGGCCGGCGTGCTGGGCGAGAACGCTTCCAGGCGCGGCTCCGGATAGAGCTGGCGCAGCTCAGCCAGCGTCAGGTCTTCGAGCAGCACGCGTCCGAGCACGGTGGCGTGCGCCGGCAGGCGGGTCCCCACGGTGACGGAACTGCTGAACGGCGTGGGCGCCACCGACTTGGCCACATAGACAATCGAGCGGCCGTCGCGCACCACCAGGTTGCACGGGTAACGGATGTCGTCGCGCAGGCGATCCAGCAGCGGGCGTCCCAGCTCGGTGAGTTCCAGCGAAGCCAGGTACTCGAAGCCCAGGCGCAGCACCGCCATGCCGAGGCGGTAGTCGCGGCCGCCGTCGGTGCGTTCGACAAAACCCATCATCTCCAGCGTGGCCAGCAGCCGGAACACCGTGGAGCGGGGCACCTTGAGCCGGCGCGCCAGGTCGGCCGCCGACAAGGTACGGTCGCGGCGGCTGAACTCGGCCAGCAGGCGCAGGCCGCGTTCCAGTCCGGGCACGATGTACTTGTCCTGGCTGTCTTCCGGAAGGCGTTCTTGAGTCATGAGAGGTTCGTGTTCCACTGGGTCCGGCGCACGGCCGCGGTTGCTTTGGCGCGCCGGTTTTTCGCTTTTCAGCGCTTGACCTTGGTGAGCGGATGCTCGGGCGGGTACGTCGGCGTGATCGGCTTCTTGGCGCCGAGCATCACGCACATCAGCGCGTCTTCCTCGCCGATGTTGATTTCCTCGCGGTACACGCCGGGGGGCACCGAGACCAGATCGCGGTCGGTCAGGATGGTTTCGTAACGCTCGCCGTCCTTTTCCAGGATCAGCTTGATCTTGCCGCGCATGACGAAGAAGACTTCTTCCACATCCGTGTGCAGGTGCGACGGGCCTTCGTGGCCGGCCGGGATGATCATGGTCGAGAAGGTGAAATTCTCGGACGGCACGGTATTGGTGTCGGTGGCCACGCCGGTGCCGCCGGTGCCGAGGTAACGCATCTGCGCACGGCGGTACTTGGGATCGTAGTCAGCCTGGAACTTGAGAGCGTCCCAGTCGTAGCGGCGGGTGGAGAAGCGCGCGACGCGGGTCTCCATCCACTGGTCGAAGGAAGCGCCGGACGGCTGCTCCCAGGAACGCTTGATGTTGTCTTGTTGGGAAAGATCGCTCATTTGGATTCCTTGTTGACTCAGTGCATGACGAAGCCGCCGTTGACGGCCAGCGTCTGGCCCGTCACGAAGCGGGACAGATCGGATAGTGCGAACAGCACGGCCCCGGAAACATCCTCGGGTAGCTGCTCGCGGGAAATCGCGCGTTGCTCGCGATACAGGTCGCGCCTCTTCTGGGGCACGTATTCCGTCGCCTCCACCATGGTCAGCCCCGGTGCGATGGCATTGACAGTGACCTGGGCGTCGCCCAGCTCGCGCGCCAGCGAACGGGTCATGCCGATGATGGCGCTCTTGCTGGCCACGTAAGCCAGCAGGTTGGGCGCGCCCCACAGCGGCGTGTCCGACGCGAGGTTGACGATGGCGCCGCGGCGCGAGGCGCGCAGTGCCGGCAGGCAGGCCGTGGTCATCAACCAGGTGCCGCGCACGTTGATGTTCATCACGCGGTCCCAGGTGGCGATGTCGATGGCACTGGCGTCGCGGCCGCCGGAGTCGGTGACCGCGGCGTTGTTGACGAGCCCGTCCAGGCCGCCAAGCCCGGCCACGGCGGCGGCGGCGCAGGCCGTCACCGATTCGGGGTTGCCGAGGTCAAGCGCGAGCGGCAGCGCCGTCAGGCCACGGGCCTGCAACGCGGCGGCTTCCTCGTGCAAGCGATCGGCGAGGATGTCGGCCATCGCGACGGCGGCGCCGGCTTCGGCGATCGCGGTGGCAAAGGCCAGGCCCAGCCCGCGCGCCGCGCCGGTCACCAGCACGCGGCGGCCGGCCAGCAGGTTGTTGCGGTCGATCTCAGGCATGGCTCGCCACCCCGCCCACGGGCTTCAGCATGGCGACCGGCTCGTCGGCGACTTCCTGGTCGGCACGGCGGCGCAGCAGGCGGCGCACGCGCGTGATGCCCACATCATGCTGGTACAGCGTTTCATGTTCGCGCGCGTTCGGCGCCATCATCTCCAGCACCACGCGGTCCTGCTCCAGCACGTCCCAGTGCAAGCCTTCCAGGCGGTTGCGGTACAGGAAGCGCCAGACATCGCGCTCCCAGCCCTGCACGTGGCGGGTACGCCAGAAGAACACCATGCAGTGCTCCTCGTCGACCGGCGTGGCGATGCCGACGATGCCGAACGGGCCGCCGGGGCCCACCTTGGCGCGGTAGGGAATCGCCAGGCGCAGCCACAGGGTGCCGGTCTCGCCGAATTCCACCCAGTCGAAGTTCACGCCGCGCTGGCCGGTCTTCTCGAATACCAGGCCGGTATCGGTTTCGCGCACGGCCATCACGGCCTGCTTTTCACCCGAGGCCATCGAGTGCGACACCGCATGCAGGTAGGCGCCGTGCATCGGGTCCATGACGTTGTCGATGGCGTAGCGGTAGTTGCAGTCCCAGTGCGCCACGCACAGGAAGTTGCTGTGCTCGTCGCTCTCCAGTTCTTCCGGCAGGCGCAGCGCATCGGCACCGCCCTCGCCTTCCACCGGAGCGCGCTCGCCGAACCACAGGAAGATGGCGCCGGCCTTTTCCCGCACGGGGTAGCTGCGCACGCAGGTCTTGCCTTCGAGCGGGCAGTTGTCCACGGCCGGCACGCTCTTGACCTGGCCGTCGCCGCCGACTTCCACGCCGTGGTACCAGCAGGCCACGCGGTCGCCGAGGTTCCAGCCCATCGACAGGCGCGCGCCGCGGTGCGGGCAGCGGTCTTCCAGCGCGTGCACTTGGCCGGCGCCGTCGCGCCACAGCACGATGTCCTGGCCCAGGCGCGTAATGCCGATCGGTGCATGCGTGACCGCCCACGCGGCCGATACCGGATACCAGTAGTTATGCAGGCCGGCGTTCAGGCGCGCCTCAGCACGCGCTTGCTTGTTCGATTCCATTGTTTGCTCTCTTGCGGGTACCGGATCGGATCGCTATCTCGGAAGGGCATGCCTTGTTTCGCCGCCCGTCATGACGCAATCGCGTTGATGTTCTTGAACTGCCTCTTGGCTTCAGCCTCTCAGGCGCCCAGACGGCGCATTTCGGCGAGGAAGCGCTCTTCGGTCCAGGCCAGGCCATCCGCGCCCAGCAGGCCAGCGTCGTTGAACGCTCGCACGATGTCCGCCGGGCTCCTGGCACCGCCCTCGAATGCGGCCTCCAAGGCATCGCCGAGCGCGTCTTCATAAGCGGTGGGGGCGGCGGCGCGGGTCTGCCACACGATATTGGCCACCTTGCCGGGCTGCTCGATGTGGCCCTTGCCGGCGACATTGTTCGGCGCCGGACGCTCCCAGGGCGCCAGGTTCGGGTTGTATGCGAGGTTCTCCATTGCGCTGCTCCTTTGACCTTGTTGCCAGTCCGCTGATCTAGCGTTTTGTTCCACCTATAAAACGCTGATTTAAATATTGAACACAGACACCACTATAGGCAACGAAACTTTAAAAATAGAGTGGGGTTTACCCTGGAGATAAGCCGATGCCACTTGGGACTGGGCACGGGGCCGGGGACCGGCCGGAAGCACGCCGGAAGCGGGCTGGGAAAAACGGTGCGGAAGGGCGCGGCGCGGCTGCGCGCAGCCGTTTCCGCGCCCGGTGGACGTGTCAGGCGAGCGCGCTGCGAATCCAGCGGGCGACAGAGCCTGCCTGCTCCACATAGCAGGCATGACCGGCATCGGGCACCAGTTCGAACGGCAGGGCGAAGCGTTCCGCCAGCGCCGCGCATCCTGGCGGCGGCGTCACGATATCCAGTGCACCACAGCCGACCCGCGCACTGACGCCCGGGTCCCGGCGCGCAAGGTAGTCGCCGATATCGTCTCCGCACAGCATCGCCACGGCTTGCCGGTAGCCGTCCGGGTCCAGGCGGCGCATATTCCAGCGCACCCAGGCCTGCGCATCGGCGTCGGCCGCGGCGCTCAGCAGGCGGCCCGGACCACGCTCGGCCAGGCCCTCCACCCCAACTGCCGCAAGTGCGTCGAGCCGCTGGCGGGCCACCTCTTTTGCCTTTTCAGCCTTGCCGGGGCCGCCGTAGCCCTGGGCCGGGCTGAGCAGCAGCAGTTGTCCGGGAAGCTGCGCCGGGCCGGCTTGCGCCACGTAGGCGGCCGCCATCAACGCGCCGAGCGAATGGCCGACGATCACATCGGGCCGCACGTCCAGTGCGCGCAGCAGCCCCGCCAGGCTCCGGGCGTAGTCGGCTGCCGTGGGCGCAGCGGTTTGCAACGCTTGCGAATTGCCATAACCGGGTGCATCCCACGCAATCACACGGGCATCGGCCGCCAGCAGGCTCGCGCATGGCAACCAGGAAGCCGCGCCGGAACTGATGCCATGCAACAGCACCACGACCGGCCCGTGGCTTCCGCCGCGACGGTAAGCGATTTGCGCGCCGTCGCTGCCGGTAGCCACTCGCCGCTCCGTAAAGCCGGTGTCGAGCGCCCGCAGCAGCGCTGCCGCAGGCTGGATTGCCCGGGATGGGTCATTTTGTTCCATATATGAAACCGTAGTTTGCGAATAAAACCTAGGAAATATAGACCGCCTGCTGCCGGAAATTGATCAGGGTTAACCCCTCGCAAAAAAACTTCCGTAAACCGAGGCGCTGTCACGTTTTGGTGCAGGCGGACATGCCCCGGCACGCCGGCTATCGCCGGTCCCAGCGGCCGTGCGGTTCGTGGCGCGCGGCGGAGTCTTGCCCTACCGAACCATCGCACCGTTCTTGTGCACCGCTGTGCCGCGGATGCCGCTTATGCGGCGCTATCTCGTCGCGTCTCCACATCACTAGGGATTTCCCGCCCATGTTTTTCCGGAAACGAACGGCTATATTTTGCTCGTTGTTTCTTATGTAATCTGATGTTTCACATATAAAACAAAAAGCCGGAACGTGCACAACCAGAGATGCACCCATCCGGACCGGGTAATGGTCTGGCGAAGCATGGCGACGCCAACGAAACAATACGGTGGACAAGGAAGAGGAATCGATCAATGAAACTTGGACGGATTGCGCTGGCTGCGCTTGCAGCCACGGTACCCCTGCTGGCCTCGGCCCAATCGACGGTGACGCTGTACGGCGTGGTCGATACCGGCGTCGAGTACGTGAACAATATTGGCGCAGCAAAGGACAACGTGTTCCGCATGAACACCCTGACCGGGACGGTGCCGTCACGTTGGGGCATCCGCGGCACGGAGGACCTGGGCGGCGGCCTCAAGAGCCTGTTCGTGCTCGAATCCGGTTTCGCGCCTGACTCTGGCACGTCCAACCAGGGCGGCCGGCTGTTCGGCAGGCAAGCCTTGGTGGGCCTCTCCGGCCCCTGGGGCCAGGTGGCCCTGGGCCGCCAGTACACCATGCTGTTCTGGGCCACATTGGACCCGGACATCCTCGGCCCCAACGTGTACGGCTCGGGCTCCCTCGACAGCTATCTGCCGAACGCGCGCGCCGACAACGCCGTTTCCTACAAGGGCACGTTTGGCGGTTTCACGCTGGGCGCCACCTACAGCTTTGGCCGCGATACGGTGAATGCGGGCCCGAGCCCGGCCGGCACCAATTGCGCAGGCGAAAACCCGGCCGACTCAAAGGCTTGCCGCGAATGGTCGGCATTGCTCCAATACGACAACAAGTGGTGGGGCGTGGCAGCGGCCTATGACTCGCTGCGCGGCGGACCCGGAGCATTCGGCGGCCTGTCCAGGAGCAACCAGTCGGACGACCGGCTCTCGCTCAACGGCTATGTGCTGCTGTCCAAGACCAAGATGGGCCTGGGCGTGATCCGCCGCGACAACGATGGCAGCCCGACGCCGCGCAGCGACCTCTGGTACGCCGGCCTGGCGTATGACATCACGCCCGCGTTCACGCTGGCCGGCCAGGTCTACTACCTCAAGTTTCACAACAGCGACAACAAAGCGATGCTGTACGCGCTGCGTGGTACCTACGCCTTCTCCAAGCGCACCTCCGTGTATGCCACGGCCGGCTTCATCGACAACGGCGGCCAGCTCGCCCAGTCGGTCAGCGGCGCCCAGACGGGCTCCAACCCCAAGCCCGGCGGCAACCAGCTGGGCACGATGATCGGCATCAAGCACACGTTCTAAAGCCCGCGCGCCGCCATGCGGCGCAAGCCGGATGGCACGAATCGTCCCATCCGGCGCGAAGTCTACCTAGAGGCGTCTCATCATGAAGTTTGCAACCCGCAACCTGTTTGCTGCCCTCGCAGCCACGGCCGCCGTGATGGCGGCAGGCACCGCCTGCGCGCAGGCCTATCCCAACAAACCCGTTACGCTGGTCGTGGCCTACCCCGCCGGCGGCGATACCGACGTGCTGGCTCGCCTGCTCGCGGAAAAGCTCTCAGCGCGCCTGCACCAGTCCGTCGTGGTCGAAAACCGCACCGGCGCGGCCGGCACGATCGGCAGCGCCTACGTCGCCAAGGCCGCGCCCGATGGCTATACCTTGCTGGTCGCGCCCAACACGGTCGCCATCGCGCCGCTGGTGCTCAAGAGCGGCACCGGGGGCGCCTACGACGTGCGCAACGATTTCACGCCCATTGCGCAGATCGGCATCCAGTCGCTCTTCGTGGTCGTCAATAAGAACTCCGGGATCACCAAGCTGCCCGATCTGGTCGCACGCGCCAAATCCGGCAGCCTGCAAACCTATGCCAGCCCGGGCAACGGTTCGCCCATGCACATTCTTGGCGAACTGTTCAACAAGGCGGCTGGCGTGAAGATCTCGCAGGTGCCGTATCGCGGCACGGCGCCGGCGGTGGTCGACGTGCTGGGCGGCCAGGTGCCGATGACCTACTCCACGCTCGGCGCGGTGGGCCAGTACATTACGGCCGGCAGCATCGTGCCGCTGGCCGTGGCCGACCTGAAGCGCTCGCCGTTCGCACCGAACGTGCCGACGCTGCTCGAACTGGGCTACAAGGATGTGGACGTCGGCGCCTGGCAGGCGCTGCTGGCGCCGAAGGGGCTTTCGCCGGAACTGGTGAAGACGCTGAACGCGCACGTCAACGACATCCTGAAGATGCCCGACGTGGTCGCGCGCATGGCCACCATCGCGGTTACGCCAATTGGCGGCGAACCCGGCACGCTGGGCAAGCTGATCGCGTCCGATTCGACGCGCTATGCAAAGATCGTCAAGGAGTTCGGCATCCAGGCTGACTGACGCGAACAGGTGATGACGGCCCGCCCCTTCCGGCGGGCCGTTTTTCGTTGATTTTTCGCTGACACCGTGACTAGCGTTGCCCGAAGCTGGCATCGAAAAACAGATCCTTGTACTCGCGCGGCTGCGAACGCCAGTACTGCTTCGGCGCATGGACCTGCGCGCCAAGCCTGGCCGCGGCGTGCCACGGCCAGCGCGGATCGTAGAGCATGGCGCGCGCCAGCGAAACCGCATCCGCTTCCCCGTTGGCGATGATGGCTTCGGCCTGCTCGGGCTCGGTGATGAGCCCCACCGCGATGGTCGGCAAGCCGACCTCAGCCTTGACCCGCTGCGCATAGGGCACCTGGTAGCCGGGCCCCAGCTTGATGGCCTGCGCCGGCGAGACGCCGCCGGTAGTCACGTGGATCGCCGCGCAGCCACGCGCCTTGAGCGCCTTCGACAGCGCCACCGTGCCTTCGATATCCCATCCGCCAGGCACCCAGTCGGTGGCCGAGATGCGCGCCCACACCGGCTTGTCGGCGGGAAATGCCGCACGCACCGCGTCGAACACCTCGATGGGGAAACGCATGCGGTTCTCCAGGCTGCCGCCATACTCGTCCTCGCGCTTGTTAGCCAGCGGCGACAGAAACTGATGCAGCAGGTAGCCATGCGCGAAATGCAGTTCGATGCCGTCGAGCCCGAGACGCGCCGCGCGAACGGCGGCGGCGACGAAATCGTCGCGCACCTTGTCCATGCCTGCGCGATCCAGGGCCAGCGGCGCATCCTCGCCCTCCGCGTGCGGCACAGCGGATGGCGCCACCGTCTTCCAGCCCAGCGGCTGTTCGGGCCGTATCTGGCTGCCGCCGTCCCAGGGGGCATGGCTGGATGCCTTGCGCCCCGCATGGGCAAGCTGTATCGCAAGCGCAATCGGCGCGTGTGCCCTGGCTGCGCCGATCACTTTGCCAAGGGCCGCCTCATTCGCATCCGAATAGAGGCCAAGATCCCCCGGCGTGATGCGCCCTTCCGGCGACACGGCAGATGCCTCGATGATCATCATTCCGGCGCCGGACAGCGCAAGCTGGCCGAGATGAATCATGTGCCAGTCGCCGGCCGAGCCCTCCTCGGCGGAGTACTGGCACATTGGCGCAATCACGATGCGGTTTTCCAACCGCAGATTGCCAATGGATAAGGGTTGGAATAACCGGCTTTGACTCATGGGAACGACTCCTTGCTGTTTCCTGGCACTTGTCTGTGGCGTTTGTCTGTGGCGTGCGTGGCGCCCGTCCATTCTAGGACGCCTTCCTGTTTTCATCAGGACGCGGCAACTGGCTGCGGCTTGCGCCCCGTGAGGATGTCGGCGGTCAGCGCCAGGGCCAGCGCCACCGCGCCGCACAGGAAGATCAGCGCATAGTTGTTGTGCGAAAGCGTGAACAGGTAGGAGTAGCCGTAGCCGGCGAGGGCCTGGAACAAGGCAAAGGCCGTGGTGGCGCGGCTCCACGCTGCGCGCTGCTCGAGATGGTCGTGCGGCACCATTTCCTGGATACGCCCGAGCACCAGCGGCACGATGCCGGGCGTGAAAATGCCCAGGGCCACGGTGGCGACGCCAATGAGAATCGGGTTGCCGGACAAGGCAAGCGTGGCTACGGCAATCGCCTGCAACAGCAACGCGATGCGATAAGCCGCGCCAAAGCCGATGCGATCGGCCACATTGCCGCTCAGGACAGGTCCCGCGATGGCCGCGACACCGTACAAGACCCAGTACCCGGCACCGGTCTCCGCACCCCGGCCCAGCCCGCGCGCCACATAATCCACCAGCAGCACCATGGCGGGCACAAGCCCGAGCGCGTTCGCGGCGTACTGGGCGTACAACACGCGCAACGCCGTGTTCCCACGCCCGACCGGCTGCCTACCGGCAGCCGGTGCCGGCGCCGCGGGGGCCGAGCCCGGCCAGCCAAACCAGCTCACGGCGGTCAGGATGGCCGCGAACACGCCGAGACCGATCCAAGTGTCCTTCAGACCCAGCTGTAACAACCTGGGAATGATGGTGCCCGAGGCCGCAATGCCGAGTCCGAGCCCCAGGAAGATCATGCCGCTGGCAAAGCCGCGCCGGGCGGGTGGGATATGCGGCAGGATCGTGGTCGCCACCAGCACCATGATGGCGCCGCCCGAAACGCCGGACGCGAAGCGCCAGGCAAAGAACCAGCTCACCGAGAACGGGTACGCGCAGGCAAAGAAGGCGGCCGTTGCGATCAGCATCAACAGCCGCAACGCATGGCGGTTGGATAGCGCATTGGCAATGGGACGACCCAGCAGCGCCCCGGCCAGGTAGCCGGCGAAATTCGCCGCGCCGAGCGTCACCGCCTGCGACGACGTGAACCAATGCGCCTGGATCAGCGGCGGAATCAGCGGCGTGTAGGCGAAGCGCGCGAGGCCGATGGCTACCAGGCTGCCGCACAACCCGGCGAGGGTGGCGAACAGTGCGCGGGCATCGAGTGTCGACGCCATGGAGCTTGGGATCGTGGCTGTGTTTTCAGACATGATGCATTCCTGCGGATTCGATATGTGGTTCGCTGTGCCGGCGTGCGGCTCATGCCGTGCTGGCCGCGACGGGCAGCGGCGGCAGGCCGAGCAGGCTCAGCGCCGGACTGACGGCGCCGGTGAGCAGCGCGCGTTCCGGCCTGACCCGGGCGAGCACTCGCACCCCCAGCAGGACCGCCAGCAGGTGCGCGCCCGCGTCCGCTGCCGGGAGGACCGTCGGCACCTCGCCGCTTGCCTGCCCCGCCTCCATGCAGCGCTGGAAGAAAGCCTGGATCTGGGCAAGTTCGCCGGCGATGCCCTGGCGGCATGCGGCGTCGCCGGGCGTCGACTCCACCGCGGCATTGACCAGCATGCAGCCGCGGTGCCGCGCGTCCGCAACGGAACGATCGACGATCTCGCCGAAAAAGGACGCGATGGCATGGCCGGGCGTTTGCGACGATTCCAGCCGCGCAATCCGCTCGTGCAGCGTGCGCTCCAGGTAGTGCTCCAACGCGCGCAGGAACAGCCCGCGCTTGTCACCAAAGGCGTTGTAGAGGCTGGGCTGCGTCAAACCCGTGCACTTGACGAGATCGCGCGTGGAGGTGGCTTCGAAACCGTTCGCCCAGAAGGCATCTCCGGCTGCTTCCAGCACCTGTTGTTCGTCGAATTCGCGGGGTCGTGCCATGGTTGCTGCTCCGGCTTGGCTGACTAAGGTGGATCTGGATGGATACGTTTTGTATCGCACGATACAAAAGCGATTATATATCGGACGATATAGAACGCAAGGTGAATGCAAATGACCGTTAGAGGACCAGGGGAACGTTCATCAAATGATCAAGATGGAATGCGGCCAGATAGCGGTATCGGCACATGTGCGAAGCCGTGGCAGGCTATTGCGTCGTGAAAGCCACCCGGACGGGCATATGATGTCGAGACAGACAGCGAACCGCCGCTGCGCGCGCAGCGCCGCAGCTACAGCCATCGTGGGATCTACGTGGACAACGGGAAGGTGATGCCAGGAATGCCTGGAACACCAATTGAACGCGCTTCGGCTGATGGGCGGCTAGATGAAGTTTTAGCGGCAGCGCCGGTGCGACGGCAAGCCATCGCCCAGGCGGGGTACCCGCCCGGCACATCCGGCGTCCGGCGCGCGGGGCGGGCAAGCGATCAACGCGTGACGTGTTGAAGCGCCCGCGGCGGCTGGCTGATCACCCCAGTCCGCAACGCGGGCAGCCGCGGATCGGGCACCGGTTCAGCCCAGGCTGGCGGCCGCCACTTGTGGCCTGGCCTGACCGCCGGTGACCCGGTCGATCGCGGCAAGCACCTCATCAACTTCGGGCACCACGCCGCGGGCGCCCACGGAGACAGACTGGCCCGGCGTGTCGATCCCGAAATGCTGGCTGTCGGTCACCGTGAACAGCATCACCGACGGCTTGCCCAGCGCATCGGCCAGGTGGACGAAGCCGGTGTCGGTGCCGACCACCAGCGCGGCGGCATCCACCCGCTGCGCGCATTCGGTAATGGTCATGCGCGGCAACACCTCGGCGCCGGGAATCTCGGCAGCCAGCGCCTCCGATTGCTCGCGCTCGGCGGGCGAGCCCCAGGGCAACTGAATCTTGTAGCCCCGACCAGCCAGCGTCCTGCCGACCGAGATCCACCGCTGCGAGGGCCATTTCTTGGCCTCGACCGAGGTAGCGTGGAACAGCATGGCGCGTGGCACGCCGTCGGCATTGAGCGGTGCGGCGGGCGCAGGCACGCGCAGTGCGTAATGCTCAACGGGATCCAGTGCGTAGCCGAGCGCGTTGGCGACCACCATGCGCATCTTGTGGCGCGCGGTGGCGTCTCCGTGCGGCCCGAAGATCTGCGTATAGGCGAACACGGCACGCGCCTCGCCCAGATACTCGGCGGCGTAGCCCAGACGCCGGCTCGAGCGCGCCAGCCAGGCCACGATGGCGCTTTTATACACGCCGTGCACATCCACCACCACATCGTACTTTTCGCGACGCAATGCCCACAGTGCGCCAAAGATGGCACGCAGGTCAGCCCAGCTACGGGACTTCTTGAAGCCGCGCAGCGGCGGCGCGATCACGCGGTCGACGCCCACGGCCCAGCGGGGAATATCGGCGCAGGAAGCATCGGCCACCCAGTCGATCTTGGCCTCGGGATAAGCGCGGCGCAGGTCGGACACCAACGGCAAGGTGTGCACCATATCGCCAAGCGAGGTGATCTTGATGAGGAGGATGCGTTTCATGGATAAGGCGGGGATCGGGTTGCGGACAGGCTTCGCCGGCTTGCGGCGAGGCCGTAGTATGCACCAGGGCCATAGCCCGCGCACGCATTACCCGATGTGCACCCGCCTGTAATGGGGTCTGCGCGGCACTCGCCACGCGCCCGCGCCATGCCATCTTTTCCTTCGACTTCCGCTAACGCGCAGCCCGCCCCACCGCTCAACGCCAGGCAGCGGCGCTGGCCACGACCGTGGCAAAGCGGTCATGCAGCGCGGCCAGCGAGCCACGGTGGATTTCCGCCGCCGCGAGGGGCGCTCCGCCCAGCGGGTCCGGCAGGTCCCGCGTGGCGCAGGCCGAGGCCACCACGGTGCTGCGATAACCATGATCGAGTGCGGACCGCACCGTTGCGCTCACGCACATATGGGTCTGGAACCCCGCCACGATCAGCTCCTTGCGGCCAAGTTTTTCCAGCAACACCGCCAGGGTCGTACCGGCAAAACTATTTGGCAGGCCCTTGACCACGGTATGTTCACCGGCCTGCGGCTCCAGCCCCGCGACGATGGCCGCGTAGGGTCCTTCCGGATCGAAGGCGCCGCCGCCGGCCCGGCCGTGATGCACCACGTGCACCACCGGGCTGCCGTGGCGGCGCGCCAGCGCCAGCAGTTCGCCGCACGCCGCGATGGCCGCCGGCATGCCTGTCAGCGGCAGCTTGCCGTCCACGTATTCGCGCTGGTGGTCGATCAAGACCAGGGTGGCTGCCTCCCAGGCCGAAGGAGCGCGGCTGGCGCCGGCGAGGTCGAGCAAGGTGAAGGGTGCGGCCATCGTGATTCCTTTCGAAGTCGGTATGTGAGCCGGTACTGAACGGGTATGGATCGGGTACAGGCAGGCGCCACGGTGGCGGCAACCATGCAAGCGATGATAAGCCGCGCTATCCTGTTCGCCAATTCTCAATTGCCTCACAACCATTGTGCAAAAACGCTCACTGCACTGGGATGACCTGCTGACCCTGTCCACGCTGATCCGGACTGGCAATTATTCGGCCTGCGCCCGCGAACTGGAGGTCACGCACGCCACCGCCATCCGCCGCATCCGCCGGCTGGAGACCGCGCTCGGCAAGCCCGTGGCGACGCGCACCGATGGCGCCTTCGCGCTGTCCGCCGCCGGCCGCGCGGCACTGGCCGCGGCGCAGCAGATGGAGAACTCGGCCGAACGCCTGCTACGCGAAGTGGAGGACGCCGGCGGCGGCGTTTCCGGCGTAGTCGGCATTGCCTGCACCGCGACGCTCGGCAGCAACTTCCTGACGCCGCGCATGTTCGCGCTCTATTGCGCGCACCCGCAACTGGAAGTCCGGCTGGAAACGGACAATCGTATCGCCAGCCTGGCCCGGCGCCGCGCCCACATCGCGGTGCGTCTGGCGCGGCCGCAGGAAAGCGACGTGATCGCGCAGCGCGCCGGCAGCATGAGCTTCGGCCTCTATGCCCCGGCACGGCCAGCCGGTGCCGGCGCCTGGAGCGAGCAGGATCTCGCTGCCGCGCCGCTGTGCGGCCTGCTGGACGAAGGCCTGGCCCTGCCGGAAGCCGAATGGACGCGGGCGCTGGCAGCGCGCAAGGGTTTCCAGTCGAACAATCTGCTGGCGGTGCATGAGGCAATCCGCACCGGCCTAGGTATCGGCCTGCTGCCGCATTATCTGGCGCGCGACGATGCGCGGCTCACGATGGTGCGCGAGGTGCCGGAGGTGGTGCGGGAGATCTGGCTGGCCTATCCGCAGGAATTTCGCGGCGCTTCACGGTTCCGGCCGGTCATCGACTGGCTGGCCGGGGAGTTGCGGCAATGTCCTTGAACCTTGCAACCTGGACGCTGGCCGATGCCGCCCGTGGCGGCGGAATCCGTTGAAAGCGCGGGGGCAGGCAGTATAGTTGGCTAATGCACGCCGGCACGCGCCGTGGCGCGGGTAGCGCGCTCATTGCGATGATTGGCCAGCCGGCCTGCCGCCCCCGGCAAGCCGGCCGCACCGGGAGCACCACCATGGACCGGGACTCACCGGCAAAGCTGGATGCAGGCGCGCTCGGGCTGGGCGAATCCGTGGTGATGGGCGTGGCGGGCACGGCACCCGCCTTCAGCCTGGCGGCAACCACGGCCACCCTGGTCGCCACGGTGGGGGTCCTGGCGCCGGCCAGCTTGCTGTACTGCGGGCTGATCATGTTCGGCGTGACGCTGTCCTACCAGCAACTGAACAAGCTGCATCCCAACGCTGGCGCCTGCTATACCTGGGTGTCCGAGATCTTTCATCCCGTGCTGGGTTTCTTCGCGGGCTGGACGCTGCTGGTGGCCTCGGCGGTATTCATGGTGTCGGGCACCATTCCCGCCGCGACCGCCACCTTGCTGCTGTTCGATCCGGCGCTGGCCGAACGTCCGCCCGTGGTCACGCTGGTCGCAGCGGGCTGGCTGCTGGCGGTAAGCGCCGTCGTGATCAAGGGCATCAAGCTGACCAGCTATACCCAGGTGGCGATGACGCTGGCCGAGGTGGGTGTGCTGGCGGCAATCGTGCTCGCAGCCCTGCTGCGGGCGCCGTTGCCGCTTGCGCATCCGATCTCGCTGTCATGGTTATCGCCAACCGGCTTTACGCCGCAACTGTTTGCCAACGGCGCGCTGGTGGCGCTGTTCTTCTTCTGGGGCTGGGACGTGACGGCCAACCTGACAGAGGAAACACGCGATCCCGAACACGCGCCCGGACACGGGGCCGTGCTTTCCATGCTCATCGTCCTTGCGCTGTTCCTGGCCTTCGTCGTCGCCAGCCTGGCGGTGCTGAGCGACGAGGAGATTCGCCGTGCCGGCACCAATACCGTGTTCGCCCTCGCCGCCCGGCTCTTGCCGCGCCCGTGGGACTACCTGGCCGTACTGGCCGTCATGCTCAGCACCGTGGGTACGCTGGAAACCTCGATCCTGCAGTTCACCCGCACCCTTTACGCCAAAGGCCGCGATGGCTTGCTGCACCCGCGCTATGCCGCATTGCATCGCACCTGGCGCACGCCGTGGGTGGCGACAACCGCGATTGCATCGTTCGGCTTGCTGTTGCTGGCCCTGTCCGCGGGCTTCAGCAGCGTGGGCCAGATCATCCAGGACTCGGTCAACGCCATCGGCTTCCAGGTGGCATTCTATTACGGACTGGCAGGATTCGCCTGCGCCTGGCACTCCCTGCACCATGCCGCACGCACGCCGGCCAGGCTGTTGTTGCGGGTGCTCTGGCCGGCCGGCAGCGCAGCGTTCCTGTGGTTTATCGCGCTTTACAGCATCCCGAGTTTCGACCTGGCCACGCGCGTGGTTGCCCTGGGCGGCATCGCCGCCGGTGCCGTGCCGCTCTGGCTGAACCGGCGGCGCCAACTGACCGCTTAGGCGGCAACGGACGCCATCAGCAGATCCGACGCGGCTTCGATACGCTGGGGGGCGCCGAACAGGCGCGCCACCACCAGCCCGTTCTGCAGGGCGCCGAAGACCGCTTGCGCCATCGACTGAGGAGGCAATGGCATGGCATGGCTCTGCGTAGCCCGCCCGTTCCGCGGCACGCTTTCGAGCAAGCGGGTGAGCCAGCTTTCATTCAGCCGATAGAAATCCTTGAGGATGCGATGCACCGCCTCGGGCAGCAGCAAGGTTTCCGTGGAAAGCATGCCGACCAGGCAGATCGCGTCACCGCCCGCCGTAGCTTGCCAGGGCCTCAGATACGCGCGAGCCTGTTCGGCCACGGGCAGGCTGGTGTCGATGTCGCGCACATACCCGGAGATGCGCGCGCTGTATTCCGTCACCGCCGCCGTCAGCAGGTCCTCCTTGGAGGGGAAGTAGTAATGGATGCTGGAGGTCTTGACCCCCACCTTCTCGGCGAGGTCCCGATAGCTGAAGCCATTGAAGCCCCGCTGCCGCACCAGCACCAGGGTGTGCTCAAGCAGTTGTTCGCGTACGGATTGGGTGGTCATATGGCATACATCCACCTTTCGGCGGACCCTCGGGAAGCGTTGGCGGTGCCCTGGCCGGAGGTTGTTCCCGGTATCAATGGCAAAAAGCCGGTGCTACCGGCTCTTTGCATGCACCACCAGACTCATTGGCTGACAGGTTGATTCACTTCACGGCATCGCGTTCAGGCGTTGGCGCCTTCGGTGAATACATCGAACTTGCCGGTACGGGCGCCATCCGTGTAGGCATCGACGCTACGGGCCGGGGAAGCCGACACGCCGGTACGGTCCAGGCCAGCGACGATGCGGGCGCCGTCGGTGTACGGGTCGAACTTGCCGACACGGGCACCTTCGGTGAACGGGTCGAACTTGCCGCTACGGGCGCCATCGGTATAGGCATCCACGCTGCGGGCCGGGGAAGCCGACACGCCGGTACGGTCCAGGCCGGCGACGATACGGGCGCCGTCGGTGTACGGATCAGCCTTGCCGACGCGGGCACCTTCGGTGAACGGGTCGAACTTGCCGCTGCGGGCGCCATCGGTATAGCCATCCACGCTGCGGGCCGGGGAAGCCGACACACCGGTGCGGTCCAGGCCGGCGACGATACGGGCGCCGTCGGTGTACGGGTCAGCCTTGCCTACGCGGGCGCCGTCGGTGAACGGGTCGGCCTTGCCGCTACGCGCGCCGTCGGTGAACGYGTCGGGCGTGGCGCTGCGGAACACATAGCCGTACTTGTCGCCGGCGAAGCTGCTGTCCTTCGGGCCCGAGGCCTG
>NZ_JBFTSG010000032.1:0-103588 GCF_056399885.1 Cupriavidus sp. 01L45
CTCGATCTGGAGTACCCGGCGCGCGAAGATCCGTTGTCTGCGGACGTTTCGAATGTCTATTGGATGGGGCCGGACAACGGCCGCAGTTGGCTGACTCTGGCGGTCCTTCACGATCATCGGGCAAGCAACATGACGGTGCGCAACGGCCGATGAACCGACAAGCGCCGCCGACGTGCGAGTGGCCGTTGTTTAGTGTTGAAGCGACGCTCGAGCGTCCGAATGGACCACCGGGCCGACGGCCGGAACTGGCCGGAAGCAGTCATCGCCCATAACAGCCTTCCAAACAGACGAGATCACCCCGACCATCGCCCGCCCGGCAATCCCCCTATCGCTGCACCATAGTCATATAGTCGACCGTCAAACCAGCCAACGCCCTGACCCCATTCACCAACGCCGCCTCGTCCACATAAAACTCCGGCGAATGATTCGCGGGTGCCTTGTTCACATCCGTCCCCTTGGGCGTCACCCCCAGGTTAAAGAACAACCCCGGCACCTTCTCCTGATAGAACGAGAAGTCCTCGGAAGCCGTCAGCTTCGGGCTAATCATCCAGTTCCCGTCCCCCGCCACACGCTTGAGCGTGGGCGCCATCTTCTCGGTCAGCGCCGGCTGGTTGACGGTGGCGTTGTAGAGTTCCAGCACCTTGAAATTCGCCTCGGCGCCGGCGCTGGCGGCGATGGCTTCGGTGGTGCGCTTCATGCGGGCGTGGATGTCCTTCCTCATGCCTTCGTGGTAGGTGCGGATGGTGCCCTTCATCTCGACCATTTCAGGCACGATGTTCATGCGGTTGCCGCCATGGATGGTGCCCACGGTGATGACGGACGGTTCCAGCATGGCGTCGACCTGGCGGCTCTGGATGGTCTGCAGGCCGAGCACGATCTGGGAGGCCACCACGATGGGGTCGATGCCACCCCAGGGCAGTGCACCGTGGGTCTGGCGGCCTTTGACGTCGATGCGGAACTGGTCGGCGGCGGCCATGGCGGGGCCGCTGCGCCAGCCGAGCTTGCCAGACTCGATGCCGCTGCTCACGTGCAGGCCGAAGATGGCATCCACCTTGGGATTGTCCAGCACGCCTTCCGCCACCATCTGCTTGGCGCCCCACATATTGCTGCCGTCAGGCTCGAAATCCGCCGGGCTTTCCTCGGCCGGCTGGAAGATGAACTTGACCGTGCCGGGCAACTGGTCCTTCATGCCGGCCAGCACCTCTGCCGTTGCCATCAGGATCGCGACGTGCGTGTCATGCCCGCAGGCGTGCATCACGTCCACCTCCTTGCCCAGGAACAGGCCCTTGGCCTTGGAGGCGAAGGGCACGTCCACGCGTTCCTTGACCGGCAGCGCATCCATGTCCGCGCGCAGCGCCACCACCGGACCCGGCTTGCCGCCCTTGAGCACGCCTACCACGCCGGTCTTGGCTACGCCCGTCTTCACCTCCATGCCGAGCTTGCGCAGGTGGTCCGCCACCAGCCTGGAGGTGCGGACCTCGTAGTTGCCAAGCTCCGGGTGCTGGTGGATATCGCGGCGCCAGGCGATCAGTTGCGCCTCGACCGCCTTGGCGCGGGTGTCGATCTGCGCCTGCAGGCTTTCGCCGCTGGCGCCTTGGGCTTGTGCGGCGGGGACGAGACAGAGCAGGCCGGCGGCCAGCGAGAGTGCGGACAGGCCAGCACGCAGTGTGGAGCGCGTGGACGTTTGGGAACGATGGGCTTGTTGCACAGCCATGAAGTGGTCTCCTTGATTTTGCTGTCGACCCTGAAAAACGGGGCCTGGCCCGGCCCCGCAACCGTATGCGTACCGCGCCTCAGCGGATGCCCAGGCGCGCGCGCGTCTGGCCCAGCGCCACCAGGCTCACCACAGCGCAGGCCATCAGGTAGAAGCTCGGCGCCAGCTTGCTGCCGGTGGCGCCGATCAGCCAGGTCAGGATGAAGGGCGCAAAGCCGCCGAACAGTGTCACCGCGATGTTGTAGGACAGAGAGAGGCCGGTCGTGCGCGTCTTGACAGGGAAGATCTCCGACGCCAGCGCGGGCAGCGCGCCGAAGTACAGCGTCATCATCAGCCCCAGCGCCACCTGCACCGCCAGCATCATGCCGAAGCCAGGATAGTGGCTGAGCAGCCAGAACAGCGGCCAGATCGACACCAGCAGGAGGACCGCGGCGATGCGCATGGGCGCGATGCGGCCGTAGCGATCCGACCAGTGCCCGACCAGCGGCGAGAACAGCATCTGCACCATGCCCGTGGCCAGGGTGGCAGCGAATGCGGTCGAGGGTGGCAGGCCCAGCTGCTTGACGGCATAGGTCGGCATGTACAGCACGAGATAAGTCGACACCGTGGCGACAATCACCACGCCCATCGCCAGCAGCAGGCGTTCCTTCTGGTGGCCAAGCGTGTCGCGCAGCGGCGTGTCGGTGGTTTCGGCATGGAGGAATTCGGGTGTTTCGTCGACATGGCGGCGGATGTAGTAAGCCACCGGGCCGATCAGCAGGCCGAACAGGAAGGGCACGCGCCAGCCCCAGGATTGCATCTGCTCGGGCGCGAGCGTGGTGGTGAGCACGGCGCCGAAGCCCGCCGCGAGCAGGGTGGTCAGGCCCTGGCTGGCGACCTGGAAGCTCGAGTAAAAGCCGCGCCGGTCGGGGGCATGCTCTGCCAGGAAAGCCGTCGCGCTGCCGAACTCGCCGCCTGCGGAGAAGCCCTGGATCATGCGCGCCAGCACGATGCCGACAGGTGCCAGCACGCCGATCGAGGCATAGGTGGGTAGCAGCGCGATGATCAGCGTACCCACCATCATCAGCAGGATCGACAGCGTCAGCGCGGCGCGGCGGCCTTTGCGGTCGGCATAGACGCCGATCACGATGGCCCCCAGCGGCCGCATGAAGAACGACACGCCGAACGTGCCCAGCGTCAGCAACAGCGAGGTGGTTTCGTCGTGGTTGGGAAAGAACAGCGCGGAGATGGTGACGGCGAAGAAGCCGTAGACGACCAGGTCGAACCACTCCAGGGCATTGCCGATGGAGGCCGATATCACCGCGCGCCAGGGATGGCGCGAAACGGGCGCTGCCGCCTGCGCCGCGCCGGTGTTGCCGGTACCGCTTGCCGATACTGCTGTCATGGTGTCTCCCTGTTATTTTTGGACATGACGCAACAACCGGCCCGCCGCGGAGGCGGGCCGTCCACAACGCAAAAAACGGCTTAGTTCACCCGCAGGCTGTCGACCACCTTGTGCAGGAACGACTCGCAGGCGGCGAGTTGTTCCAGTTCGACGAACTCGTCGGGCTTGTGCGCCTGCTGGATATCGCCGGGGCCGCACACCACGGCCGGGATGCCGGCGCGCTGGAACAGGCCGGCCTCGGTGCCATAGGCGACCTTGTTGACGTCACGGTCGGCGGTGAGCGCGCGCACCAGTTGCGTGATGGCTTCCTGCTCGGCCACGTCGAGCGACGGCGCGGCGGCGATCTTGCTGATGGTGAGGCCGGCGTCGCCGTGCTCGGCGCGCATCCTGGGCAGCAGCACCTCGTTGGCGTAGCCCTGGATGCGGGCGAAGATGGCTTCGGGATCGACCCCCGGCAGGTTGCGGAACTCGAACACGAACTCGCACAGCGCCGGGATGGTATTGAGCGCGATACCGCCCTGGATGGTGCCGGTCTGGGCGGTGGTGAAGGGCACGTCGAAGTCGCGGTCGTAGGGGCCGTTGGCCTTGAACTCGTCGGCGATGTCGCGGATGAAGCAGATCAGGCGCGCGGCGTACTCGATGGCATTGACGCCCTTGGGCGTGAGCGACGAATGCGCGGCCTGGCCCTTGACGCAGCAGCGGTAGGCATTGATGCCCTTGTGCGCCACGATCACGCGCATGCTGGTGGGCTCTCCCACGATGCAGCCGGCCGGGCGCACGCCGCGATCGCGCAGTTCGGCCAGCAGGTAGGGCGCGCCCATGCAGCCGATCTCTTCGTCGAAGGACAGCGCGTAGTGCACCGGCTCGCGCAACTTGGCCTGCAGGATGGTGGGCAGCAGCGCCAGGCTGGTGCCGATGAAGCCTTTCATGTCGCAGGTGCCGCGACCGTACAGGCGGCCGTCGCGGATCACCGGCTTGAACGGATCGGTGGTCCAGTTCTGGCCGTCCACCGGTACCACGTCGGTGTGGCCCGACAGCACGATGCCGCCATCGGTGCTGCCGTCTGCGGCGGGCACGGTGACGAACAGGTTGGCCTTGTCGCCCTGCGGGTTGTAGGTCAGGTGGGGGCGCAGACCCTTGGCCAGGAAATGATCGCGCACCGCTTCGATCAGGCCGAGGTTGGAATGGCGGCTGGTGGTGTCGTAGCTGACCAGGCGCTGGGTCCAGTCGAGCGCGCTGCCACGGTTGGCGGCATCGGCAGGCTTGCTGAGGGTATCGGCTTGCATGGCTTGGGGCCTTTGGCTTTGGGTAACGTGTTAACGTGTTAAGTGAACGATGCTACACCGAGGCGGGCTGAAGGTCCATGCACGGTGCACCATCGCCGCCCGCTCTCGCGGCAATGCGCCGGAAGCGGGTAGCAGGGTAGCGGGGTAGCGGGGTAGCGCGGAGCAATGATCAGGCCAGTTGGCGCAACGTGTGCTTGATCGTTTGCGCGCGCACTGCAATATCGGGCATCTTGGCCTCGATGCGCAGCTTGTCCTGGCCGGCGAGCTTGATGTGCCGGTTCTTCTGCACCAGGTCGATGATCTTCATCGCATCGATCGGCGGGTTGGGCAGGAACTGCATGCTGATCGCCGCATCGCTGGCGTCGATCTTGCGCACGCCCAGCGGCACGGCGGCAATGCGCAGCCGGTGGGTTTCGATCAGCGCCTGCGCCTGCGGCGGCAGCCGGCCGAAGCGGTCGATCAGCTCCTCCTGGATATCGTCCACGCGCTCGGCCGCTTCGCAGTTGGCCAGGCGCTTGTACAGCGACAGGCGTTCGTGCACGTCGGTGCAATAGTCGCTGGGCAGCAGGGCCGGGGTGCCGAGGTTGATTTCGGTGGTGGCCGCCAGCGGCGCCATCAGGTCGGGCTCCTTGCCGGCCTTGAGCGCCTTGACGGCGGCATTGAGCATGTCGGTGTAGAGCTGGAAGCCGATCTCGTGGATCTCGCCGGATTGCTTGTCGCCCAGCACTTCGCCCGCGCCGCGGATCTCCAGGTCGTGCATGGCCAGGTAGAAGCCCGAGCCCAGTTCTTCCATCTGCTGGATGGCTTCGAGACGGCGCTGCGCCAGCTTGCTCAGGCCGTCCACATCGTGCACCAGCATGTAGGCGTAGGCCTGGTGGTGCGAGCGCCCGACGCGGCCGCGCAACTGGTGCAGCTGCGCCAGGCCGAACTTGTCGGAGCGGTGGATCAGGATGGTGTTGGCGGTCGGCACGTCGATGCCGGTCTCGATGATGGTGGTGCACAGCAGGATGTTGTCGCGGCGCGCGACGAAGTCCCGCATCACGCGCTCCAGCTCGCGCTCGTGCATCTGCCCGTGCGCCACCGCGATGCGGGCTTCCGGTACCAGTTCGGCGAGCTTGGCGCGCTTGTTCTCGATGGTGTCGACTTCGTTGTGCAGGAAGTAGACCTGCCCGCCGCGCTTGAGCTCGCGCAGGATGGCCTCGCGCACCACGCCGTCTTCCTCGCGCCGCACGAAGGTCTTGATGGCCAGGCGCTTTTGCGGCGCGGTGGCGATCACCGAGAAATCGCGCAGGCCTTCGAGCGCCATGCCCAGCGTGCGGGGGATTGGCGTGGCGGTCAGGGTCAGCACGTCGACCTCGGCGCGCAGGGTCTTGAGCATTTCCTTCTGGCGCACGCCAAAGCGGTGTTCCTCATCGATAACGACCAGCCCGAGGCGCTGGAACTTGACATCGTCCGACAGCATCTTGTGCGTGCCGATCACGATGTCGGCGGTGCCGTCGTTGATCTGCTTGATGGCGCCGTCGATCTCCTTCTTGGTCTTGAAGCGCGACAGCTCCACGATCCGCACCGGCCATTCGGCGAAGCGGTCGGAGAGATTCTGGAAATGCTGCTCGGCCAGCAGCGTGGTGGGCGCCAGGATGGCCACCTGCTTGCCGCCCATGACCGCGACGAAGGCGGCGCGCAACGCGACTTCGGTCTTGCCGAAGCCCACATCGCCGCATACCAGGCGATCCATCGGCTTGCCCGAGGTCATGTCGGCAATCACCGCGGCGATGGCGGCGGCCTGGTCCGGTGTTTCCTCGAAGCCAAAGCTCTCGGCGAATTTCTCGTAGTCCCTGGGCGTGAGTTCGAAGGCATGGCCCTGGCGCAAGGCGCGGCGCGCGTACAGGTTGAGCAGTTCGGCGGCCGTATCGCGGATTTGCTGCGCGGCTTTGCGTTTCGCGCGGTCCCACTGGCCGGAGCCGAGCTGGTGCAGCGGCGCGGTGTCCGGATCGGCGCCGGAGTAGCGCGAGATCACGTGCAACTGGTGCACCGGCACGTACAGCTTGCTGCCTTTCTCGTAATCCAGGTGCAGGAATTCCTCTTCGCCCTGGCCCATGTCGAGCGTGACCAGGCCCTGATAGCGGCCGATGCCGTGTTCGCTGTGCACCACGGGGTCGCCGATCTTGAGCTCGGCCAGGTCGCGCACCATCGAGTCGACCGCGCTGGCTTGTTCCTGCTTGCGCCGGCCCGTGCGGCGCGCGGTGCCGGCATACAGCTCGGCCTCGGTGACAAAGGCCAGCGGCGCGATGCCGTCCGCGCCGGCCAGGGCGAAGCCGCTTTGCAGCGGCGCCACCACGATGGAGAAATGCGAGTCGCCGGCCAGGAAGGCGGCAAAGTCGTCGATCGGCTGCGGGCGCAGCCCGCTTTCGCCGAACAGCTGCAGCAGGGTTTCGCGCCGGCCGGCGGAGTCGGCGCACATCAGCACGCGCCGGTCCTTCTTCAGCAGCAGGGCTTCGAGGTTGACCAGCGGGTCTTCGGCGCGGCGGTTGACCGAGACATCGGGCAGCGGTTCGGCCAGCGGCGTAGTGTCCGCACTGGCGGCAGCCTGCAGCACCAGCCGCGCCAGCGGCTTGGCGCCGGCGAAGAACTGTTCCTCCAGCAGGAACAGCGCCGCGGGCGGCAGCAGCGGCCGCTCGCGGTCATGGCGCATGAAGTTGTAGCGCTGCGTGGTATCGGCCCAGAAACGGCGGATCGCCTCGTGTACATCGCCGACGTAGGCGATCTGGCTATCGGCCGGCAGGTAATCGAAGACGGTGGCCGAGCTTTCGAAGAACAGCGGCAGGTAGTACTCGATGCCGGCCGACGGTACGCCGTTGCCAATGTCCTTGTAGATCGTCGATTTGCTCGGATCGCCTTCGAACAGTTCGCGCCAGCGGCCGCGGAAGGCGGTGCGCGCGGCTTCGTCGAGCGGAAACTCGCGGCCGGGCAGCAAGCGCACTTCCTTGACCGGGTAAAGGCTGCGCTGGGTGTCGGGGTCGAAGGCGCGGATGGTTTCGATTTCCTCGCCGAACAGGTCGATACGGTACGGCAGCGGCGAGCCCATCGGGAACAGGTCGATCAGGCCGCCGCGCACGCTGTACTCGCCGGGCCGCATGACGGCGCTGACATGCTCGTATCCGGCCAGCGTGAACTGTGCCTTGAGCGCGGCTTCGTCGAGCTTCTCGCCCTGCTTGAAGAAGAATGTGTAGGCCGCCAGGAAAGCAGGCGGTGCCAGCCGGTAGAGCGCGGTCTGCGCCGGCACCAGCATGATGTCGCACTGGCCGCCCTGGATGTCGTGCAAGGTGGCCAGCCGCTCGGAGACCAGGTCCTGGTGCGGCGAGAAACTGTCGTAGGGCAGGGTTTCCCAGTCGGGCAGCAGGCGCACCCGCAAGTCCGGCGCGAACCAGGGGATTTCCTCGGCCAGTCGCTGGGCGTCGATTGCATTGGCGCACATCACCGCCAGCATCGGCACGCGCTCGCGGTGCTGGCTGGCGTAGGCGGCCAGCGCCAGGGCGTCGGCGGAGCCGGCCAGGCCGGACACGGTGTTGCGCTGGCCGGCCTTGACCAAGGGGAGGTTGGCGAAGGGGGCGGGACGATTGGCTTCAGGCATCGGGTGCGGGCTGGCTTGGTGGCTTGCTTGGGGCGTTGCGGACGTTGCAGGCGGTATGTGCTGTGCGTGTGCGTACGGTTGCGGGCAAGAAAGCGTGCCATGCAACAGCGACACCCCGCCGGCGTTGCGGGCGGGGTGCAGGCGGAGCAGGCGGCGCTCACAGGAACAAAGGCACTGCGCTTTCGTCGCCCGCATGTCCGCGGGCGAAGGCCGTATTATAGAATGCGCTCCGAAATCCGCGTTTTCAATGCCTTGCCTCGCGCCTGCCAGTCGGGTGGCGAGGGTGGAAAACTTGAAAGCCTTGCGCCGTGCTCCGTGCACGGCACCCACCTTGCCCCCTTGCGCTATCCGTGTCTGCTCGCCGTTTTGCCCTGATCCCCTGTGCCGGTACCGGCAGCCGCGCCGGCGGCAGCTTGCCCAAGCAATACCAGACTGTGGCCGGCCGGCCGATGATCTGGTACGCGCTGGCCGCCTTCGCGGCCTGCGATGCCATCAGCGCCACCGCGCTGGTGCTGGCGCCGGACGATATGCCGCTGGAGTCCCGCTTCGGCGCGGCGGCCTTTGCCGGCCTGCGTTTTGACACCGCGTTCGTGGGCGGCGATACGCGTCATGCTTCCGTGCTGGCGGGCTTGCATCACCTGGCACAGCTCGGCGCCACCGACCGCGACTGGGTGCTCGTGCACGATGCCGCGCGTCCCGGGCTCACGCCTGCCATGATCCACGCGCTGGTGCGCGCCGTGGAGGGCGAGAGTGGCGCGGAAGAAGATGGCCCCGACGCCGCCATCGGCGGCATCCTGGCGGTGCCGGTGCCCGATACGCTCAAGCGCGCCGACCCGGCATCCGGCGCCCAGCCGGCTGCCGTGGTGCGCATCGGCGCCACGGTACCGCGCGAGGGTTTGTGGCAGGCGCAGACGCCGCAGATGTTCCGCGTCGGCGTGCTCCGGCAGGCGCTGCAGGAAGCGTTGGCGGCGGGCGCGGTGGTGACCGACGAGGCCAGCGCGATCGAGCGGCTGGGCCTGCATCCGCGGCTGGTCAACGGCTCGCTGCGCAATTTCAAGGTGACCTATCCCGAAGACTTCGCCCTGGCCGAGCTGCTGCTGGGCGAAGACGCCGCCACGAAGCCCTGAAACCCATTCCCTAACCCGATCCTGAAGGAGTGCCGCTCCCATGACCCCATTCGATATCCGCGTCGGCCAAGGCTACGACGTGCACGCGCTGGTGCCCGGCCGCAAGCTCATCCTGGGCGGCGTGGACATCCCCCACGATCGCGGCCTGCTCGGGCATTCCGACGCCGACGCGTTGCTCCATGCGATTACCGATGCATTGTTCGGCGCGGCAGGCCTGGGGGACATCGGCCGGCATTTCCCTGATACCGATGCGCGTTTCGCGGGTGCGGACAGCCGTGTGTTGCTGCGCGAGGCCGCTCGGCGGGTTCGCGAGGCCGGCTACGAAATCGGCAATGTGGACGCGACCGTGATCGCGCAGGCGCCGAAGCTGGCGCCGCATATCGGCGCCATGGTGGCAAACCTGGCCGAAGACCTCGGCTTGCCGCCGGCAAGCTGCAACGTCAAGGCGAAGACCAATGAGAAGCTGGGCTTCGAGGGAAAGCAGGAAGGCATCGTGGCGCAGGCCGTGGTGCTGATCTGGCGCGGCACGATCGCGAACACGCAGGACTAAGGCTGACGGCGGGGACGGTGACCGCCGGGCCGGCGTTCGGCCGTCCCGGTGTTCAGCCTTTGGACGTTGTGCCGGCCTCCGCCGCTTTTTCGGGCGACAGGGTGTAGACGTAGTCGATCAACCGGGCCATCTGTCCTGAGCGCGCACCAGCCTCCGTGCGTTTGGCAAAGCCCATTTGCTCGCAAAGCCGGTTGGCGGATTTCATTTCCGGCATGGTCCGCACCAGCAACGCGCTGGCGCCGATATCGCGCGCGCGCTGGATGCAGACCTGCATCAGCGTGCGGCCCAGCCCAAGGCTCCGCGCCTGCGGGTTCACCGCCAGCAGGCGTGCTTCCGGCAGGCCTAGCGTGATGGTGCTGCCGTCCAGTGCCTGCAGGGTGGCGCCCGGGTGGCAGAACAACACCGCACCGCTGATGCCGTGATCGGTTTCCGCCACCCACCATTCCATTTCCGAGGTTGTTGCCGCCAGCACGGATTTCATGCCTTGCTGGAAGGACGCCCGGCAATCCTCCATGATCTCCAGTTCGTATTGGCCATAGGCCTGCTGGGTCACCGCGGCAATGTCGCCCCAGTCGTGCACGGCGGCGAGCCGGTAATGGAAGCGCGGGGAGGTATGCGAGGGAAGGGAGCTCATGGCGGAGGGGTGAAGACTGTGACCTTTGCTGGATTGTAGGCTCTTCGGTGCACAAATGCAGTCAGTGAATCACCGACTTGGCACACCGGCCACAGGCTTGCGCCGCCACGAGCGGAACGTGTGGCGGGGCCCCGTGGACGCACCATGAAGGCCGGGCCGGCACGTGCCGGCCTGCGGCCCTGTGCGGTCTTATTCCGCGGCGATCACATTGGCGGCGGCCACTACGACGGCAGCAATGCGGCCCACGTCGCGCAGTTGCTGCGCGGTCATGCCTTGCTCGTTCTTGAGCAGCGCGTAGTGCGACTTGATGCAGAAATGGCACTTGCCGACGATGGAGGCGGCGAGCGCATACATCTCGAAGCGGCGCTTGTCCACGCCGCCATGCGTGGCGTACGCATTCATGCGCAGGCCGGCCGGCTGGGTGGCCAGATCGGGGTCGTCCGCCATTTCAACGAACGGATACCAGACGTTGTTCATCCCCATCAGCGCGGCGGCGGTCAGCACCGCGTTGGTTTCCTCGGGCGACAGCACGCCGGCATTGCGGATCGCATCGACAATCACGCGGCTCTTGGCGGCAAACGCCGCAGCCAGGGCTACCGCTACCGCATCGTTGCCCTCGAGCGAGGAGCGGGCGATGGTGCCGTCAAGGTTCAGGCGAATGTCCTTGGCGTAGTCAGGGATGAGGCCTTTAATCGTGCTGAGGAATTCCATACAAATCTCCTATCGGTAGGGGCTCAAAAAACCCGCCATGGCGGGTTTCGAGGTGCGGGCCGGAGCCCGCCGCGCAAATCGTCACAAACCACCGGCCATTGAGCACCGGCGGTTTGTTCAGCATGCCAGCTGGTCGACAGCTTACAGCGTGGCGCCGCCAACAGCGCGGTTGCACGGGCACAGCTCGTCCGTTTGCAGGCCGTCGAGGATACGCAGGACTTCGTCCGGGTTACGGCCGACGTTCAGGTTGTTCACCGACACGTGCTGGATGACATTGTCCGGATCGACGATGAAGGTAGCGCGCAGTGCGACGCCGGCAGCGTGGTCACGCACGCCAAGCTGGTCGATCAGCGAGCCGGTCACGTCGGCGAATTGCCATTGGTCCAGCTTGTTCAGGTCCTTGTGCTCACGGCGCCATGCCAGCTTCACGAATTCGTTGTCGGTCGAGCCGCCCAGCACGATCGCGTCGCGGTCGGCGAAGTCGCCGTTCAGCTTGGCGAAGGCAACGATTTCGGTCGGGCACACGAAGGTGAAGTCCTTCGGGTAGAAGTAAATGATCTTCCACTTGCCTTCGAACGATTTTTCGGTGATGTCTTCGAAGGCCGACTGGCCGTTCTCTTCATGGTTGTTGAAACCCGGCTTGACACCGACGACGTGGAAGGCTTCGATCTTGTCACCAACGGTCTTCATAGACTGCTCCTGGATACGGTTGAAGAGAAACGCTCGCGCTGCCAGCCAGGCCTTGAGGCCCGGGCTGCCGCGCAACGAACATGGATTATGCGTCATCCCCGGAGGCGGGGCTAATTGATATTCTCAAAGAGCCCGATAGCCAGGCGCGGGGGGCCGCGTGTCCGGCAGCGCGCGCGCCGATCGACGATGGTGGCGGCGCCATGTTGCGGCGCGATGTCAGCCGCCTCCGCCGCTCGCGCAGCCCTGCCGGAAGGGGGAGTCTACCCCAGCAGGGCCGCCGTGGCGTAGCTCAGACCGTCCTGGCCGCCGGTTCGACGTAGGCGTGCTGCCGTCCGCCGCGGAAAATCACCAGCGTGGCGATAAGCCCGCACGCAGCGGCGAACATCAGCCACAGGCCGGGCGCGGCCTTGTTGCCGGTGCTGTGGATCAGGTAGGTCGAGATGGCCGGCGTGAAGCCGCCGAACAAGGCCGTGGCGAGGCTGTAGGCCAGCGAGAAGCCGGCAGTGCGCACCGCGGGCGGCATCACTTCGGTCAGCGTCACCACCATCGCGCCGTTGTAGCTGCCATACAGGAAAGACAGCCACAGCTCGACCATCAGCAGGCGGCCGAAAGACGGCTCAGCCACCAGCCAGGACACTGCCGGATAGGCCGTGAGCAAGGTGAGGATGGTGAAGATCACCAGCAGGGGCTTGCGGCCCACGCGATCCGACAAGGCACCCATCAGCGGCAGCCAGATGAAGTTGGACAGCCCAACGCACATGGTGACGATCAGGTTGTCCACGTCGTCGAGCTTGAGCACGGTCTTGCCGAAGGTCGGCGTGTAGGCGGTGATCATGTAGAACGACACCGTGGTCATCACGACCATCATGCAGCCGGCGATGATGATGCGCCAGTTCTCAAGCATCGAGCGGTAGATCTCGCGGATGGCGGGGCGATGCTTGCGCGTCTTGAATTCCTCGGTTTCCTCCAGCGAGCGGCGGATCAGGAACAGGAAGGGCACGATCAGGCAGCCGATCAGGAACGGCACGCGCCAGCCCCATTCACCCATCTGCTCGGGCGACAGCATGGCATGCAGGACCACGCCGAGCAGGCCGGCAAAGATCACCGCCACCTGTTGGCTGGCCGACTGCCAGGCCACGTAGAAGCCCTTCTTGCCGGGCTTGGCGATCTCTGCGAGGTAGACCGACACGCCGCCCAGTTCCACCCCTGCGGAGAAGCCCTGCAGCAAGCGGCCCGCCAGCACCAGCAATGGCGCGGCCACGCCGATCGAGGCATAGCCCGGCACGCAGGCGATCAGCAAGGTGCCCAGCGCCATCAGGACCAGGGTCAGGATCAGCCCCTTGCGGCGGCCGTGATGGTCGATATACGCGCCGAGGATGATGGCGCCGAGCGGACGCATCAGGAAGCCCGCGCCGAAGGTCGCGAGCGAGAGCATCAGCGACGCGAACTCGTTGCCGCTGGGGAAGAACGTCTTGGCGATGGCGGCGGCATAAAAGCCGTACACCATGAAGTCGTACATTTCCAGGAAGTTGCCGCTGACGACGCGGAACACGGTGCGGAACCCGTGTTGCTGGGTGGGGGAGTTTGACATTTGGCTGTCTCTCGCAGATGCCGCCGGTTGGTTCCGGAGGCTTGATTTTGGTCGGCTGCCAGCCAGGATCCGGGATCAGCTATGCGGGGGACTGGCCTTGGCTGGGCTTGGGTTTGGGGGTGTCCTGCTGATGGCGGCAAGTTTGCGCCGGGGGGGCTGTCATTACGCTGTCAAATGGCTTTCAGTTTGATATCAAATGCTGTCGAAAGCCTGTCAGCGGAGGGGGGGCGGTGGGGTGTTGTTGGCGTTTGTGATTTAACGTCAACTGTAACTGCTTAACTTCAAAGTCAATGGCTTAAAGTCAAAGGCAGTTTCACCTCCCCTGCGGGGAGGCGACCTACTTTCTTGTCTCGCCAAGAAAGTAGGCAAAGAAGGCGCCCCATACGGGATGAGCAAACCTTCACGGCTCGCTTCGCATCGCGGGATGGTGTGGCCCGCCCGTCGGGCGCTTCTCACGGCTAAACCGAATCGCGGATCGGTTGCGGCGCCTTGATTTGAGATCTTGCGCAGTGCGAGCGCTGGGGTTTGGGGTCGGCGGGGCTGCGCGCGTTTTACGCCCGCCTGAAAAACGCACTGACAACCAGCCCCGTAGCCGGCGCTGGCCGGTTGGCCAACATCAAGCGCCCGCCATTCCGCTGCAGGATACGGTTGACAATCGACATGCCCAATCCCGCCCCCTTCGCTTCGCTGCGCGCGCCATCCAGCCGGTAGAACGGTCGCGTCAACAAAGGCAACTGGGCTTCTGGCACACCATTGCCATGGTCGGCCACCGTCAGCACGGCTTCTTTGTCTTCTATCCGCGTACTGATCTCGACGACCGCCACCCCGTTGTCTTCATCCTTGGCATAGCGCCGCGCGTTTTCAACGAGGTTGTCGAGGATGCGCTGCACTTCCATGCGGTTGGCAACGGCCATCACGGGGGCGCTGGCGCGTACATGCACGCGCACATCGTCGTGCGCGCCATAGACGCCGACAGCATCCTGGACAAGGGCGGACAGGTCGACGGGTTCGACCGTCTCCAGCGCCGGCCGGGCGTAGTTGAGGAATTGCCCGATGATGGCGTCCATCTGTTCGATGTCGGCAATCATGGCCTCGCGTGTGGTGTCATCCACGGGCGACATTTCGGTTTCCAGCCGCAGCCGCGTGAGCGGTGTGCGCAGGTCGTGCGAAATGCCGGCCAGCATGACCACGCGGTCGTCGTCGAGCTGGCGCAGGTCGCGCACCATCTGGTTGAAGCTGTGGTTGGCCTGCGCTACCTCGCTGGCGCCGTGTTCGGGCAGTGTGGGCGGGTCGCCCCCGCCGCCGATGGCGCGCGCCGCGTTGGCCAGCCGCTTGAGCGGGTGGTTGACCAGTGACGTGATAAAGGCGGCGCCGATGATCGACAGCAGCAGCGCGGCAATACTCCACCAGAGCCACTGGATGCCGGGCACGCGTTCGAACCGTTCGGGGCTGATCGCGACCCAGTAGTCGTCGCCTTCGATCTCGAAGCTGACCCAGACACCCGGGATGTCGTTCACCGTGGTCGCGATCACGGTGCCTTCGCCAAGCCGGCTGCGAATCTCCTGCTGCACCAGTGGGGTCAGGAAGGGATTTGTCGTCGCTACCGTGAAATCGTCGTCTTTCTCACGCGGGTAGACCTTGATGCCTTCGTTCTGCACCAGGTCGAGCAGCAGGAAGCGCCGCCGCGCGGGGTCGGAATAGAGCAGGGCTGCGCGCGTGAGCTTGACCACGCTGACCACCTGCATGGCGACCTGCTGGGCGCGCGGAGCGCGTTCGAAGAGCCGATAGCTCTGGAACCAGATACCCAGCGAGATCGCCAGCAAGAGGGCGATCAGCATGAAAGTTCGCCAGAACAGCGAACCGAACAGGCGCGTAGCCGTGCGGCTGATGACAGTCGCCACGATCCGCGGCGCCTTACTTCACGCCATCGGGGATGAATACGTAGCCGAGGCCCCAGACCGTTTGTATGAAACGCGGGTTGCCCGGATCGGGCTCGATGAGCTTGCGCAGGCGCGAGATCTGCACGTCGAGACTGCGGTCGAATACCTCGTACTCGCGGCCACGCGCCATTTCCATGAGCTTCTCGCGCGACAGCGGCTGGCGCGGATGCCGGGCGAAGACCTTGAGCACCGAGAACTCGCCGGTGGTCAGGGTGATCTCTTCGTCGTTCTTGGTCAGCGTGCGCGTAGCGAGGTTGAGCACGAAGTCGCCGAAAGCGAAGGTTTCCGGTGTTTCGGAGGGGGCGCCGGGGACTTCGGCGGGGCCCTTGCGGCGCAGCACCGCGTGGATCCGCGCAATCAGCTCGCGCGGGTTGAAAGGCTTGGGCAGGTAGTCGTCGGCACCCATCTCGAGGCCGACGATGCGATCGACATCCTCACCCTTGGCGGTAAGCATGATGATGGGCGTCTGGTCGTTGGCGCCACGCAGCCGGCGGCAGATCGACAGGCCATCCTCGCCCGGCATCATCAGGTCGAGTACTAGCAGGTCGAAACGCTCGCGCAACCAAAGCTTGTTCATCGCGGTGGCGTTTTCTGCTACCAGTACCGTGAAGCCCTGTTCGCCAAGGTAGCGGCGCAGCAGGTCGCGCAGACGGGGGTCGTCGTCTACGACGAGAATCTTGTGACTGGTATTTTCCATGGCGGTATCTTAGCGACAAACGCTTTCGGTCAAAATGGCTTAACAAAAGGTTACATACTTTACCGCGTGGTATGCGGGCGCGCATCTACCCTGCGTTTACACTGCCGCATACCGTTTCCGCAGCCAGTCCCACGGGTTTTTCGTGGGTTTCCGCCGTGAAAACTCACTGCCATGAGGCGGCGAGGCGGGGCTACCGGATTTCCGGCTTCCGGCGGTCCTGCTACTGCCGCTTCCGAAGCCAAAACCGCCATTATCAATGAAAGTCACCCGCAAGCGCGCCGGGCGTACCCTTTACCGCGCCGGCGCGGCTGTCGCGCTGCTCCTTGCTGCCAGTGCGGGATACCCGCAATCGCCTGGCATGGCGCACTTGCTGCCTGGTCCCGGCAAGGCCGGACTCCGTGAGGGCGGCCCGCACAACGGGCAAGATGAGGCGCGCGCGCGCGCCGGAAAGTACCGCACCGAGCGCGATCTGAACGAGCGTTTGCCCCGCGCACTCCCAAACGACAAACTTTCGCCGGACGATCGGCGCAAGCTGCGCCAGAACCTGTATGAACTGGGGCGGGAGATGTACCAGGGCGGCTAGGCCGCGCATATGACGCAGCTTGGCATAGTGCGCGGCATCCGGATATCGGGGTGCGTCCTACTTCTGCCCTGTAGGCCCGCCTGCAGCCGCCGCCAGCGTCCAGCCCGCGGCGTCCCGGTCCTTCCCAAGACTTTCCCGCCGGTTGCCGTGCCGGCGGCCTCTTTCAGGGCAGGCCGGCGTGCGGCACTTCCACTTCGGTCATCAGGATATGGCCCAGGCGGGAGGCGCGGCGCTCGGCCTCATCGAAATTCGGCGCCGCGGCCAGGAACAGCGTGGTGCCTCGCGGGCCACCCAGGGCTGCCGCGAATATGCCCGTCCCGCAGGCGATCTCTTCAGCGATATGGCCGCCGGGCATCACCCGCAATACACGATTACCGATAGCGTCGGCCACCCACAGCGCGCCTTCCGCGTCCTGCGCGCAGCCATCCGGCGCGACCTTGGCGCCGCCCAGCACCTGAGCCAGCTCGGTGCCGGCAGGCTGGCTGCCGAACAGCGCCCAGTCGCGGCGGGGGCCAAGCGAGCCATCCGCGTGCAGATCGAACGCCGAGATGCGGTTGCCAAGCGTCTCCCCAACCACCAGTGACTTGCCGTCCGGCGTAATGACCGAGCCGTTCGGAAAGAACAAGCCGTCGGCCACCACGGTGACCGTGCCATCGGGATCGACCCGCGCCAGGCTGGCGGTGCGCATGGGCGCGCCGGCCATCAGGTCGAAGCCGAAATTGCCCACATAGGCACGGCCGTGCTGGTCCACCACCATGTCGTTCACATGCCCGCTGGCCACTGCTGACAGGTCGGCATGCACGCTGAGGCTGCCGTCCGCTTCGCGCCGCAGCAGCTTGCGGTCGCGCATCGAGACGATCAGCAGGCGCCCGTCCGGCAGCCAGCCGAGGCCCGAAGGCTGCTGCGGTACCTCGGCGATCGGCTCGACGGTGCCATCCAGGCTCACCGCCATCACCCTGTGCGTGTAGAAATCCGAGAGCCAGAGCCGGCCCTCGTGCCAGCGCGGGCCTTCCAGGAAGGTGTGTCCCTCGGTCAGTACCGACAATTCGCGGCGCGCCATGCGTGTCTCCTTTGTGATCTTTCGATCTTTCGATCTTGTGATTGGATGTGCCTACATCCAATACGATTTGCGCCGGGATCGCAAGCGTGCCGCAGTGGGGTGTCAGGCGCGCGGCTGGAAATGCCGCAGGAAGTCGACGAAGGCCTCGGCGGCCTGCTGGGCGTCGTCCGCGGTGATGGTCTCGAGCGGGTTGTGGCTGATGCCACCGTTGCCGCAGCGCACGAAGAGCATCGCCACGTCGGTAATGCGCTGCATCATCATGGCGTCGTGCCCCGCGCCCGAGGGCAGTTCGTAGGCTTGCAGGCCGCGCTTTTTCAGCACCGCGCCAAACTGGTCCATCAGCCAGCGCGCGCAGGGCGCGTTGTTCACCGGCGCCACGCGTTCCACCTCGGCAACGAGGCCGCGGCGCGCGGCGATCGCCTGGATGCCGGCCACGATGTCGGCAATGGCGGCCTCGCGGATGCCATCCTCGCCAGCGCGGATGTCCATGGAAAACACGCATTCGGCGGGGATGACGTTGCTTGAGCCGTTCGGCACCTGCAACTGGCCCACCGTGCCGACCAGCGCAGGCACCTCGGCGCAGCGCCGTTCCACCAGCAGCACCATTTCGGCGGCGGCCGCGGCGGCGTCCTTGCGCATGGTCATGGGGGTGGTGCCGGCGTGGCTGGCCAGGCCTTGCACGCGTACCTGGAAGCGGCTGCTGCCTGCAATCTGCGTGACCACGCCGAGCGGCAGGCCGTGGTGCAGCAATACCGGGCCTTGCTCGATATGGACTTCGACAAAGCCATGCAGGGTAGCGGGGTCCACCGCCGCGGCTTGCAGGGCTTCAATGGTGCCCGCGCCCGGCAGGCCAGAGGCGGCCAGCGCTTCGCGCAGCGTCACGCCATCGGTGTCGGTGCGGTCCAGCAAAGCCGGGTCGAAGCGCCCGGCCAGCACGCTGCTGGCCAGGAAGCTGGTCTTGAAGCGCAGCCCTTCCTCTTCGGCGAAACCCACCACGTCAAAGTGATAGGGCAGGCGGATGCCGGCGGCATTGAGCGCGCCCACCACGGCAACCGGCAGCAGGATGCCGAGCCGGCCGTCATAGCGGCCGCCGTTGCGCACCGTGTCGAAGTGCGAGCCGGTCATCAGCACGCGCGCCGCATCGCCCACGGCCGGGTCGGCGGCATAGCGGCCGATCACATTGCCGATGGCATCGATGCGAACCTGCATCCCCGCCGCCTCCATCCATTCGGCCAGCCGCGCCTGCGCGGCGCGGTGGGCGGGCGTCAGGTAGGCGCAAGTCAGGCCACCCTCCATGTCCGAGAAGCACGCCAGGGCGGCAGCCTGGTCAAGAATGGCCTGGCCAAGCGGAAAGGGGGGCTGGGGAGATTGGATCATGGCAGTTGCGCGGAAGGGAAGGCAGAGACAATGCGGAAATCCTCACGCCCGGAAGCGGGCGTGAGGACTCGTGATGATACCCGGAGGCGGGCCGCCAGGAGCCCGTCGCGCCCGGCTGGCACTCAGGCGGCAGTCAGCGATTGCCCATCCAGGTCTTCCATGCGATCCAGAGCTTGCGCATCGGCGTCAGCGAGATGCGCTGGTTCAGTACCTGGAAGCCGCTGGCCTCGACTTCATCAAGCAGTGTCTGGTAGATCGCGCCCATCACCAGGCCGGCGCGCTGGGCGCGGCGATCGGCGCGGGGCAGCAGCGCCAGCGCTTCCCGGTAGAGTGTGCGAGCCTGTTCGGCCTGGTGGCGCATCAACGTCACGAAGCGGTCCGAATGGATGGCCTGGTTGATCTCGGACACGGGTACCTCGAAGCGCTGCAGCGTGTTGACCGGCAGATAGATCCGGCCGCGCCGGGCGTCCTCGCCGACATCGCGCAGGATATTGACCATCTGCAGCGACAAGCCCAGCTTTTCCGCGAATTCGAGCGTGCGCGCATCTTGATAGCCCAGGATGCGCGCGCTCATGGTGCCGACCACGCCGGCCACGCAATGGCAATAGCGCGCGAGCGCGATGTCATCAAGGTAGCGCGACTGGGTCAGGTCCATCTCCATGCCTTCGAGCACTTCGCCGAACATCGACTGCGTCAGGCCGTACGCCTGCACGTGCGGCTGGAGCGCCTTGGTGACGGGGTGGGTGGGTGCGCCATTGAACATCTGGCCAAGCTCACTGCGCCACCAGGCGAGCTGTTGGTGGGCAACGCTGGCGTCCTGGGTGTCGTCCACCACATCGTCGACTTCCCTGCACCAGGCGTAGAGCGCGGTGATGGCCTGCCGCCGCTCCGGCGGCAGGAACAGGAAGCTGTAATAGAAACTGGAGCCGCTCTGCGCGGCTTTTTCTTGGCAATACTGATCGGGCGTCACGCCGGTCTCGGGTCGGTGATTGGGGGGGCTTTATGACTGCGGGCGTCGCCGCGGCCTGTCTGGCGGAACATGGGGGCCGGCCTGGGTGCAACCGGCAGCACGCGTTTTCGCTGGACGCGCCATGGCAGCGCCAAGAGCCGGCAACGTGGGCGAAAGCCGCCCCGCGATCCGTGGCGAGGCCGCGCGAGCGACGGGCCGGATTGTAGCATTTGCCCTCTAATGGCCTTGCGGTGCGTCATCGGCGCCAGCCAGCAGCGATGGCTGGCGCGGCAGGCTGCGCGCCAGCCGGCAACAATGGCGTCTGCGACGTTACGCCGCGCCGCGCCCCGATTTTTTGCGCCACATTGGCTCGCCGGCGTGTTTGTCACCTGAATAGTGCTTTTTTCGTTGCATGTTCTTCCGGTGTGGTTTGACGCCTTCGGGTGGTCCCCTATATATTGCTGACCGGCGAGTTATTAATTAACGCGCCGCCTTCCGCAGTGCCCGCTGTTTCACCGATTCCTCGCTTAACTCATGCCAGTGCCTTCTCCCAGGCCGGAAGTTGCGGCCGTCGATGTGCCTTTTTCCACTCTGGTGGATGCCAGCGGAGCTGCTGCGGCGATGGCGGATACCGCTCGCCGCGCGCTGCCGGCCCGCGCGCGGCTCATGGTGCCGGTACTTGCCGGCTTGCTGGTGCTGGGTGGCTGTAATCGCCAGCCCGAGCGCCCACCTGAAATCCGCCCCGTGCGGTTGATGCAGGTGCAGCCCGGCGCGGGCAAGACCGATCTCGAGTTCTCCGGCGACGTGCGGCCCCGGATCGAATCACGGCTGGGCTTTCGCGTCGGGGGCAAGATCGCTGCCCGCCTGGTCGATGTGGGCGCCACAGTCCGCAAGGGCCAGCCGCTCGCACGGCTCGATCCCACCGACCTGAGCCTGGCGGAAGCGGGCTCGCGTGCCCAGTACGACGCGGCCAGGACCGATCGCGACCTCGCCGAGGCCGATCTCAAGCGTTACAACGAGCTGTTCGCCAAGAAATTCATCAGCGCCGCCGAGCAGCAACGTCGCCAGGCCACCTATGACTCCGCCGTCTCCCGCCTGCGCCAGGCCGAGGCAGGGCTGCGCAACCAGTCCAACCAGACTACCTATGGCGTCCTGACCGCCGACGCCGACGGCGTGGTGACGCTGATCGAAGCGGAGGTTGGCCAGGTAGTCGCGGCAGGCCAGTCGGTTGTCCGGGTGGCGCAAACCGCCGAGAAAGAGGTGGCGGTCGGGTTGCCGGAAGATCAGGTCGAGCGCCTGCGGGGCATTTCCGACGTGACGGTGCGGACCTGGGCCGAGCCCGGCCGTCCCCTGCCAGGCCGCGTGCGGGAGATATCCCCGATGGCCGACCCGGTTACGCGTACCTATGCGGCCCGCATCAGCGTGCCCAACCCGCCGCCGGACTTCAAGTTCGGCATGACCGCCGTGGTGACATTCACCCGCACCGGCGACAACGCCACGCTGCGCGTGCCGCTTTCCGCGCTGCTGCAGCAACAGGGTAGCAACCAGGTCTGGGTGTATGACGCTGCCAAGGGCACCGTGCAGCCGGTCGCGGTCACCCTGGGCGAACTGCAGGGCAACGAGGTCCAGGTCAGGCAGGGGCTGTCCGCCGGGCAAACCATCGTCACCGCGGGCGTGCACCTGCTCAAGCCCGGCCAGAAAGTGAGGCCGCTGCAGGCGGTGGCGTCCGCGCCGGCCGTGCGCAACTAGGGCGCGCAGCATGGACCATTCCCGTTTCAATCTCTCCCGCTGGGCCCTGGAGCACCAGCCGCTGACCCGTTACCTGCTGGTGGTGCTGCTGCTGGGCGGGCTCTTCGCGTTCTTCCAGCTCGGCCAGGACGAAGACCCGCCCTTCACCTTCCGGGTAATGGTGGTGCAGGCGTTCTGGCCTGGCGCCACCGCCGAGCAGATCGCGGTGCAGGTCACCGACAAGATCGAGCGCCAGTTGCAGGAGGTGCCCTACGCCGACAAGATCCGCAGCTTCTCCAAGCCCGGCGAGACCACGGTGATCTTCCAGCTCAAGGACACCGCGCCGGCAAAGGACACCGCGCAGATCTGGTACACGGTGCGCAAGAAGGTCGGCGACATCGCGCAGACGCTGCCGCCGGGCGTGCGCGGGCCATTCTTCAACGACGAGTTCGGCGACGTGTACGGCTCGATCTACGCGCTGTCCGCCGATGGCTTCAACTACAAGGAACTGCGCGAATACGCCGACCTGGTGCGCCAGCAACTGCTGCGCGTGCCGTCGGTAGCCAAGGTCGCGCTGATCGGGCTGCAGGACGAGAAGGTCTATATCGAATTCAACCAGGCACGCTTTGCCCAGCTCGGCCTGGACATCAATGCAATCGCGGACCAGATCTCCCAGCAGAACAGCATGACCGCCAGCGGCGTGCTGGTGACGCCCGGCGACAACCTGCAGGTGCGCCTGTCGGGACAGTTCGCCAAGGTGGCCGACCTGGAAAACCTGGTGCTGCGCGGCCCCAACGGCACCGCCAACATCCGCCTGGGCGATATCGCCCACGTCTACCGCGGCTATGTCGATCCGCCGGCGAGCAAGATGCGCTTCCAGGGCAAGGAAGTGATCGGGCTGGGCATCTCGATGGAGAAGGGCGGCGACATCATCGCGCTGGGCAAGAACCTGCGCGCCGCGACGGATGGCTTGCGCGGGCAGTTGCCGGTCGGCATCGAGCTGGATCAGGTGCAGAACCAGCCCGACGCGGTCGAGCGCTCGGTTGGCGAGTTCGTGCATGTGTTGATCGAAGCGGTGGTGATCGTGCTGGGCGTGAGCTTTGTCTCGCTCGGCCTGCATACCAGGCCGCTGCGGCTGGATGTGCGGCCGGGGCTGGTGGTGGCGCTGACCATTCCGCTGGTGCTCGCCGTCACGTTCCTCTTCATGAACATGTTCGGCATCGGGCTGCACAAGATATCGCTCGGGGCACTGATCGTGGCGCTCGGGCTGCTGGTCGACGACGCCATCATCGCGGTGGAGATGATGGTGCGCAAGCTGGAGGAAGGCTTCTCCAAGATGGAGGCGGCCACCTTCGCCTACACCTCCACCGCGATGCCGATGCTGACCGGCACGCTGATCACCGCCGCAGGCTTCCTGCCAGTGGGGCTGGCGCGTTCGACCGTGGGCGAGTACACCTTCGCCATCTTTGCCGTGACCGCGATGGCGCTGGTGCTGTCGTGGCTGGCCGCTGTCTACTTCACGCCCTACCTGGGCTACCTGCTGCTCAAGTCCCGGCCGGCCGGCGAGGGCGAGCAGCATGAGGTGTTCGACACGCCGTTCTACAACCGCTTCCGCCAGTTGGTGAACTGGTGCGTGACCTGGCGCAAGACGGTGATCGTCATCACCCTGGTGGCCTTCGGCCTTGGCCTGTACGCCTTCAAGTTCGTCGAGAAACAGTTCTTCCCGGATTCGAGCCGGCCGGAGCTGATGGTGGAATTGTGGATGCCCGAGGGCACCAGCTTTGCGCAGACCGAGGCCGAGGCCAAACGCTTCGAGGCCGCGCTGCGCGGGGACCGCGAGATCGCCAGCCTGACCACATTCGTGGGCAGCGGCGCGCCGCGCTTCTACCTGCCCCTCGACCAGATCTTTCCGCAGACCAATGTGGCGCAGGTGATCGTGATGCCGGCCGGGGTGGCACTGCGCGACCGCGTGCGGCAGCGCGTCGTCAGCCTGCTGGCGAGCGATTTCCCGCAGTTGCGCGGACGCGTCAAGCTATTGCCGAACGGGCCGCCGGTACCTTATCCGGTGCAGTTCCGGGTCATCGGGCCGGATGCCGCCGGCGTGCGCAAGCTGGCCGACGAAGTCAAGGCCGTGATGAGCGCCAACCCGAATACGCTGGGCGTCAATGACAACTGGAACGAGAGCGTCAAGGTGCTGCGCCTGGATATCGACCAGGACAAGGCACGCGCGCTCGGCGTCAGCACCACCGCCATCGCGCGCGTGACGCAGACCGTGCTGAGCGGCGTGGCCGTGGGGCAGTATCGCGATGGCGACAAGCTGATCGACATCCTGATGCGCGCGCCGCGCAACGAACGCGACGCCATGTCCGACCTGCAGAACATGCAGGTACCCACCGCCAGCGGCCGCGTGGTGCCGTTGACCCAGGTCGCGCGCATCGCTTTCCGCTCCGAGCCTGGCGTGATCTGGCGCGAGAACCGCGACTTCGGCGTGACCGTGCAGTCCGATGTGGTCGAAGGCATCCAGGGCCCCACCGTGACGGCGCAGATCAATCCCAAGCTGGACAAGCTGCGCGCCACGCTGCCGGCGGGCTACCGCATCACCGTGGCCGGGGCGGAAGAGGAAAGCGGCAAGGCTGGCGCGTCGATTGCCGCGCAGCTGCCGCTGTGCATCTTCATCATCTTCACGCTGCTGATGCTGCAGTTGCACAGCTTTTCGCGCTCGCTGATGGTGTTCCTGACCGGGCCGCTGGGGCTGATCGGGGCGGCCGCCACGCTGCTGCTGCTGAGCGCGCCGATGGGCTTTGTGGCGCAGCTTGGCATCACCGCGCTGCTGGGCATGATCATCCGCAACTCGGTGATCCTGGTCGACCAGATCGAGCAGGACATCAGCGCCGGCGCGCCGGTCTGGGAAGCCATCGTCGAGTCGGCCGTGCGCCGCTGCCGCCCGATCATCCTGACCGCCGCGGCCGCCGTGCTGGCCATGATCCCGTTGTCGCGCTCGGTGTTCTGGGGGCCGATGGCGGTGGCGATCATGGGCGGGCTGGTGATTGCCACGGCGTTGACGCTGCTGTTCCTGCCGGCGCTGTATGCGGCGTGGTTCCGGGTGAAGGCGCCGGAAGCGGGCGCGGCAGTCCTGGCGCGCTGAACATGCCCGGGATCGTGCTCGGACGGCTGGCGCCGCCGAGTACGCATCGCGCCTTACATCAATTCAAAACTCACATCCTGCGCCCCTTCCCACAGCACCTTGGTGCCCAGCGCGCGCAGGTTCTCCTTGCCTTCCACGATCGTCAGGAAATGGTTGCCCGCCAGTTGCCCCATCTTGCTGGCGAAGCAGCAACTGCCGTACGCCAGGATGATCTCGGTTTCGCTGTAGCCGCCGGGGTAGAACAGGATGTCGCCCACCGACGGGTGGCTGGTGTGGTTCTCGAAGTCCACGCCCAGCTTGAATTCGCCCAGCGGAATCCAGCAGCCTTCGCCGCTCCAGCGGACGTGGATCAGCTTTTGCCGGTAGGGCAGCAACTTGGTGAAGGCCGCCACGGTCTGTGGGGCATCGGGATTGGTTTCGGCGACAAACTGGTAACCGCCGGCGGTGATACGGATTCGGGCCATTCTGGCTCTCCTTGGGGGAATCGGGGCAGTGGTTCAGCTTAGTGCCATCACCAGCTTTTCTGCAAATGCAATCAGGCTGCGGTCGCTGCCGGCGGGGCCCATCAGCGAGACGCCGAGCGGTGCGCCGGCGCGGCCGGCCAGAGGCAGGCTCAGGTGGGGAAAGCCGGACAGGGGCGCCAGGCAGAGGGTCTGGGCGGAGCGGTTGCGGTAGGTTTCCAGTTCTTCGCCAGCGGCGTCCGACAGGGGCGCGATGTCCGGCATGGTCGGCAGGATCAGGATGCCGTCGTTGCCGAGCAGCGCCGCGAGGTGGGCGGTGAAGGCGCGGCGGATGGCACTGGATGCTTCGAACTGCGAGGCCGTGACGCTCTTGGAGAAGGCAAATCGTGCGGCCACGTCCGCGCCGAGCTGCAGGCCGTACTGTTCGATCATGGCGCCGTCGGTTTGCCAGGCTTCCCAGCCCTGCACGTAGCGGAAGGCCCACCAGATATCTTCCAGCGCGCGATCCGCGACCGTGACGGGGGTGGCTTTGCCGAAGGCGGCCTCGATGCCGCCGACCACCGGTAGCAGCGCGTCCAGCGCGGCAGGGGTGGGCATGCGGAACAGGTCTTCGGCGAGCAGCAGGCGCGGGCTGGCGGGCAGCGGCCTTGCATCGTCCCCGAGCAGCACGCCGGCCACGCGCGCAAAGGTGCCGATATCGCGGGCGAAGAAGCCGCAGGTATCGAAACTGTCACACAGGGCCAGGCATTGCGCGAGCGAGATGCGGCCGTGCGTGGGGCGGATGCCGAACAGTCCGCAATGGCTGGCCGGGGCGCGCACCGAGCCGCCGGTGTCGGTGCCTAGCGCGAAGTCGCATAGCCCGTTGGATACCGCCGAGGCCGAGCCCGACGACGAGCCGCCGGTGATGCGTCCCGGTGCCGCGCCGTTGACCGGCGCGCCGTAGTGGGCATTCTTCCCGTTCATCGAGAACGCCAGTTCATCGGTGTGGGTCTTGCCGACGAAGGCGGCGCCGGCGTCAAGCAGGCGCTGCACGGTTGGGGCGGTGGCGGTCTTGATGCCCGACATCGCCAGCACATGGGGGTTGCCCCCGCCGGTGGGGTAGCCGGCCACGTCGAACAAGTCCTTGGCGGCAAAGGTGAGGCCGGCGAGCGGCCCGCTCGCGGCGTTGGCGACCGGCGCTGCCGGGTAGGGAAGGAAGGCGTGGGAGGGATGGCTGGCCAGGTTCATGGATGCGGTTAGCGGTGTGGGAAGCAATCAGTAAAGGTGATATTGGCACGGACTGCACGGCGGGCAAAGCATGCAACTTGTGACCGTGCGCTCTTGAACGGAGCGCACGGCTCAAGCCACGGCCTGCGCGATGGCAACTGGCTCGGCGGCCAGTACGCAGCTTACGCGATGACCACCGCCCAGCGCGACGCTCTGCGGCACCGCCTGCAGGCATTGCGCACGCGCCTGCGGGCAACGCGGGGCGAAGCTGCAGCCGGGCGGCAAGGCGGACAGGTCGGGCGGCGAACCGGCAATGGTCTGCAGCCGCTGGCCCCGGTCCATGCCGTGCTGGCGGCTTTGCAGCAGTGCCATGGTGTAGGGATGGCGCGCGGCCCGCAGGATGGTGCGGATCGGGCCTTCCTCGACAATGCGCCCACCGTACATGACGGCCACGCGGTCGGCGATCTCCACCGCCGCGCCGATGTCATGGGTGACGAACACGATCGACAAGCCCAGCTCGCGCTGCAGTTCCCGCAGCAGGATCAGCACCTGGATCTGCACGGTGGCGTCCAGCGCGGTAGTGGGCTCGTCGGCCAGCAGCACCTTCGGGTTGGCCGACAGCGCCAGCGCGATCATGGCGCGCTGGCGCATGCCGCCCGACATCTCGTGCGGATAAGCCGCCAGCCGCCGCTCCGGGCTGGGAATGCGCACCGCCTCCAGCGCCCGCAGGGCGCGCTGGCGCGCTTCGGCGGCGGACACGCGGGCATGGGTGCGAATGCATTCGATGATCTGCTGGCCAACCGTGTAGACGGGGTCCAGCGCCAGCAGGGGCTCCTGGAACACCATCGCAACGGTGCCGCCGCGCAGGCGGGCCAGCCCGCGCGAATCCAGCGCGGTGACGTTGGCGCCGTTGATGCGGATCTCGCCTTCCATGCGGGCGCGGCGCGGCGGATGCAGCCGCATCAGCGCACGCAGCGTCACGCTCTTGCCCGAGCCGGATTCGCCGATCAGGGCGAGTGCCTCGCCCGGCGCAACTTCCAGCGATACGCCGTTGACGGCGCGGATGGTCTTGCCGCCGCCGGAGAAGGTGACGCGCAAATCGCGCACCGATACCATGGGCGCGGCAGTTTGCGGTTCTGGAGTGGGGTTGGATGCAGTCACGATGAGGCCCTCAAATCGTTGCAGCGAGCGGACCGGCGGCCGCCGGCAGATGCCGGCTGTGGCCGCCGTCGGCGTTGGCCATCAGGCAGGCCACGGGATGCCCGGCCAGCGCATCCGACAGTACCGGCGCGCGGCGCGAGCACACGTCCTCGGCCATGGCGCAGCGTGGATGGAAGCTGCAGCCGGACGGCGGGTTGATCGGGTTGGGCGGATCGCCCGCCAGCGGCGCGACCAGCGTGCGGCGGTCCGGATCCATTGCCGGCATCGAGGCCAGCAGCGCGCGGGTGTAGGGATGCGATGGGTTGGCGTACAGGGTCTCGGTATCGCCCACCTCCACCACCTTGCCCAGGTACATCACCATCACGCGGTCGCACAGGTAGCGGATCACGTTCAGGTCGTGGCTGATAAAGACATAGGTGAGGTCAAACTCGGCCTTGAGGTCGAGCAGCAGGTTCAGCACCTGCGCTTCCACCGATTTGTCGAGTGCCGACACGGCTTCGTCGAGGATCACCAGGCGCGGGCGCAGTACCAGCGCGCGCGCGATGTTCACGCGCTGGCGCTGCCCGCCGGACAACTCGTGCGGATAGCGTCCGGCGAAGCGCGTCGGCTCCAGGCCCACGCGATCCAGCAGGGCGCGGGCACGCGCGGTGGCTTCGGCGGCGCTGATGCCGTGCACGCGCGCCGTAAAGGCAATGGATTCCTCGATCGTCAGGCGCGGGTTGAGCGAGGAGTAGCTGTCCTGGAAGACCATCTGTACCTGGCTGCGGTAGCGCTTCATGGGCAACTGGGCCGATCCGACGCCCAGCGCATCGAAGATCAGCTCGCCCCTGTTTTGCTCGATCAGCTGCATCAGCAGCCGCGCGGTGGTGGACTTGCCGCAGCCGGATTCACCGACCACGCCCAGCGTCTCTCCCTTCCTGACTTCGAAGCTGACGCCATCGACGGCGCGAACCTCGCCGCCGCGCTGCCAGGGAAGCTTCGATTTGAGCGGAAAGTGCTTGATCAGGTCGCGCGCGATCACCAGCGGCTGCGCCGGGCCGCCCACATCGGCATTGAGCAGGGTATCGGTCATGGCATCGGTCATGGCATCAGTCCTTGATTTCCATCGCCGAGCGGATGCCGTCGGCGAGCAGGTTGAAGGAGATCGAGGTCAGGAAGATCATCGCGCCGGGCAGGGCGGCGACCCACGGCTGCGTATAGATCGCCGTGCGCAGCGTGTTGAGCATCAGGCCCCATTCCGGCTCGGGGGGCTTGACGCCAAGGCCCAGGAAGGACAGGCCCGAGGCCAGGATCATCGAGACCGAGATCAGGCTGGTGGCATAGACAAAGATCGGGCCCAGCACGTTGTTGAGCACATGGGCGCGCACGATGGTCAGCGACGACGCACCCGAGGCGCGCGCCGCGTCGACGAACTCGCGGTTGCGTACCTGCGTGGTCACGCTTTCCGCCACGCGCACGATCTGCGGCACGAACACGATGGTCAGCGACAACAACGCATTCCCCACGCCCGCGCCCAGCGTGCCCGACAGCGCGATGGCCAGCAGCACCGAGGGGAAGGCGTACAGGATGTCGACCAGCCGCATGATCACGGTATTGGTCCAGCCGCCGGCGTAGCCCGCCACGATGCCCAGCGCGCTGCCGACCACGAAGGCGATCAGCACCGGCGTGATGCCCATGAACAGTGACAGGCGGGCGCCCAGCATCAGGCGGGACAGCATGTCGCGCCCGAGTTCGTCGGTGCCAAGCAGGTAGTGCTCGGTGCCGACGGGCTTGAGGCGCTTGAGGATGGAAGCGGCGTAGGGATCCGCCGGCATCAGCACTGGCGCGAAGATCGCCATCAGCACCAGCGCCAGCAGGATCAGCGCGGCCAGCATGGCCAGCTTGTTGCGCAGCAGGCGCCGGCCTACGGTGGTCCAGTAGCCTGGCGAACGCTGCACGACAGGCAGCGCGGGCTTCGTCAAAGTTATTTCCATGGGGACTCCCGGTTTCCTTGATGGCGTCAGTTACGGCGTCAGTTGCGCTGGATGCGCGGGTCGAACAGGGTTTGCAGCGCATCGACCAGCAGGTTCAGCAGCACGAAGAACACGGCGAGCACGAGGATGGTCCCCTGCAACAGCGGGAAGTCGCGCTGGAAGATCGCCGAGTTGAGCAGGAAACCCGTGCCGGGCCAGGAGAACACGGTCTCGATCAGGATGGAGCCGCCCAGCAGGTAGCCGAGTTGCAGGCCCATCACCGACAGCGCGGTAGGCGCCACGTTCTTCAGCACATGGCGGAACACCGCCAGCTCCGACAGGCCGCGCGCCTTCAGGCCGACGATGAATTCATTGGAGAGGATTTCCGCAACGAGCGCGCGGATGGTGCGGGCCACGATGCCCATCGGGATCACCGACATCGTCACGGCCGGCAGCACCATGTACTGGATATGTTCCCAGTCCCACGCCCAGTCGCCGGAACCACCCGGGCCCGCTCCCGTGGCGGGCAGCCAGCCGAGGAAGACCGAGAACACGATCACCAGCACCATGCCCAGCCAGTAGTGCGGCATGCTCACGCCGAACACGGACAGGAAGGAGGCGGTGCGATCCGCGGCGGAATCCCGGAAGTAGCCGGCCACGAAGCCGAACAGGCAGCCGAAGGTAAAACCGATCAGCGTGGCCACCGTGGCGAGCCGGACCGAGTTGATCACCGCCGTCATCACTTCGCTCATCACCGGGCGGTTGGTGGCGATGGAGGTGCCGAGGTCCCCATGCAGCGCGCGGGTGAGCCAGTGCAGGAATTGTTCGAGAAAGGGCTTATCGAAGCCATACAGCGCGGTGAGCTGGCGGCGCAGGTCCTCGGAAGCATCGGGCGGCAGCACCGACACCAGCGGGTCGCCCGGCGCGATATGGACCAGCGAGAAGCAGAGCAGGGCGACCCCTAGCAGGATGGGGATCGCATAGATGAAGCGGCGGAGCAGGTAGAACATGATCGTGGCCGGGAAGGCAGGCGCGGGCGCCTGCCGTGGTTTGCGGGGTGCCTGGCCGATGCGTGCCGGCCGGACATTCTCTTGATTGCGCTGTGCGTGGCCGGCCCGGGACCGGCCTCGCACGCGAGCCGCGCAATGCGCTGCTTAGTCCATCGACATGGTGGCGATGTCGATAAACCAGCTCTGCGGCTGCACCACGCCCTTGATCTTCCTGGAGATGGCGCGCGGGCCGACGTCATGCGCGATCAGCACGAAAGGCGCTTCTTCCACGATGCGCGCATGCAGCCTGGCCAGCGCCGCGTCGCGCCCCTTGTCGTCAAACGAGGTGCGCGCGGTTTCGATCAGCTTGTCGAACTCCGCGTTGCCGAAGTAGCCCCAGTTGTTCGAGACCGGCGGCTGCGTCTTGGTGCTGACAAAGCGGACCATGGCGAAGAACGGGTCCATCGCCGCAAAGCTCACGTTGACCGCGTTGGCGCCGTGCGCGCTCGGGTCCTTGGCGCCGATGCGCCAGTTGGTGAAGAGCGTGTTCCATTCGACCACGTCGAAGTCGACGTCGATGAAGCACTCCTTCAGGTTCTGCTGCACGTACTCGTTCATCGGCAGCGGCTGCATCTGGCCCGAGCCCGAAGCCGAGACCTGCACCTTCACCTTGAGCGGCTTGGCGGCGGAGTAGCCCGCTTCCTGCATCAGCTTGCGCGCGGCGTCGGCGTCGTACTTGATATCGAATTTGGGATTGCCCCACCACGGGTTGCCCGGTTCGACAATGCCCTTGGCCTCGGCCATATAGCCGCCCAGCAGCGTCTTCAGGCCGGAACGGTTGACACACAGGTTGGCGGCTTGCCGCACGCGCTTGTCGAGCCAGGGCGATCCGGGCGCGAACGACAGCTGCCACGGCCACATATGCGGTTGCGCGTTGGCGTAGACCTCGAAGCCGCGGCTCTTGATCTGTGCCACCGCATCCGGTGCCGGCGCCTCGATCCAGTCGACCTGGCCAGACAACAGGGCGGCGGTGCGCGCATTGGCCTCGGGCATCGGCTGCATCACCACCTTGTCGATCCTGGGCACACGCCTGGCGTCCCAGTACTGCGCGTTCTTCACCAGTTCCAGCCGCTCGCGCGGCACGAAACGGCTCATCTTGAACGGGCCGGTGCCCGAGGCGTCGGCGGCGAAGGCTACCCACGCTTGCTTGGAACGCTCCGCCGGATCCGTCACCGAGGCCGGTACCGCGGCGAGCTTCTTCTCCCATTGCGTGGGCGAAGCCATGAACAGGTTGCTCAGGTTGTACGGCAGGAAGGAGTCAGGCTCCGAGGTGATCAGCTCAATGGTCATGTCGTCGATCTTCCTGGCTGAACGCAAGGTGGGCATGCGCGAGGCGGTCACGCCGACCTGGCTGGGATCGAACTGCCTGGCGGTCTTGTCGAGCACCTTGCCCACGTTCCACACCACGGCATCCGCATTGAACGGCGAGCCGTCGTGGAACTTCACGCCGGGGCGCAGCTTGAAGACCCACCTGGTCTTGTCCTTGGTATCGACTTTCCATTCCGTGGCCAGGTCGGCAATCAGCAGGCTCGGGCCGTTGCCCTTCGAGAGATCCCACTGGGTCAGCCCGTCGTACATCGGGATGCCGGTAAAGCGGTTGCCTTCGAAGCCCTGGTCGGGCTGGCCCAGCGTGCGCGGGATGTCAGCGGCGGTCATGCCGATGCGCAGCACCTTCTCGGCCATCGCCGTGCCTGGCAACGCAAGCAGGGAGACGGAGGCAATGGCAGCGGCGGCAGCGAAGGTTTTCAGGCCGGGTTTCACGCTTCTTACGGAGTCGGAAGAAAAGACGGTCACGGGCAAAGCTCCTGGGTGGGGGAAGGGAAGACGAAGGCAATCAAGCAAGTCACATGCCAGTTGCGTTTCGTGCCGCTTCCATCCTGGCCGCCGGTACAGCGCGGCCTCTCCATCGTTAGCCATGTATGAAACATGGACCAGAGGACTCGCATCGCCTATGGCCTGCTTTTTGCTGAGATCCCTGCCTGTCTCCCAACCAACCGGCTTCCCGACATGGACCAGCAATACCTTCCCCGCATCAACGCAGCACGCCTGTGGCAATCGCTGATGGACCTGGCGCAGATCGGCGCCACGCCCAAGGGCGGCGTGTGCCGCATCGCCCTGACCGAGCTGGATCGCCAGGGCCGCGACCTGGTGGTCGGCTGGTGCCGCGAAGCGGGGCTCGCCGTGCGTACCGACGAGGTCGGCAACGTGTTCGCGCGCCGCGCGGGCAGCGATCCCGATGCGCGTGCGGTGGCAACCGGCAGCCATATCGACACCCAGCCCTCCGGCGGCAAGTTCGACGGCAACTTCGGCGTGCTGGCGGGCCTGGAGGTAATGCGCACGCTCAACGACCAGGGCATCGTCACCCGCGCGCCGCTGGAACTGGCGTTCTGGACCAACGAAGAGGGCACCCGCTTTACGCCGGTGATGATGGGTTCGGGCGCCTTTGCCGGCGTGTTCGGCGCGGAGTTCATACGCGCCCAGCACGACCTGGACGGCATCAGCGTAGGCGAGGCACTGGAGCAGATCGGCTATCGCGGCGAGCAGCCCGTGGGCGAGGTGCCGGGCGGCATGTTCGCAGCCTACTTCGAGGCGCACATCGAGCAGGGGCCCGTGCTGGAAGCCGCCGGGCTGCCGATCGGCGTGGTCTCCGGCGCGCTCGGCCAGCAATGGTATGACGTGGCCGTGACCGGCATGGACGCCCACGCCGGCCCCACGCCGCTGGCGCTGCGCCACGACGCCATGCTGGCGGCGGCGCGCATGATCGACGAGGTCAATCGCATCGCCGTGGCCGAGGCGCCGCACGGGCGCGGCACGGTGGGCTATGTGCAGGTCACGCCGAACTCACGCAACGTGATTCCCGGGCGGGTGGATTTCTCGGTGGACTTCCGCAATCTGTCGCAGGCGGGGCTGGACCGTATGGACGCAGCCATGCGGACCACGTTCGCGGAGATCGCTGAACGCGGCGCGGTGAGCGTGGAGATCCGCCAGGTGGTGAAGTTCGAGCCGTGCGCGTTCGCGCCAGAATGCGTGGACAGCGTGCGCCGCGCCGCCGCCGCGCTGGGCCTGCCGCATATGGATGTGGTCAGCGGGGCGGGGCATGATGCCGTCTACGTGGCGCAGCGTGCGCCCACTGGCATGATCTTCGTGCCGTGCAAGGACGGCATCAGCCACAACGAGCTGGAAGATGCGCTGCCCGAGCATATCGAGGCCGGGGCGAACGTGCTGCTGCAAGCGATGCTGGAGCACGCGCGCTAAGGCGCGCCGCCCGCGCCGCCGCGCGTCAATCTCAGTGGGCGATCGAACGCGAGATCGCCCACGCGCATTCGATCACCATCGGCGCCAGCTTCTTCTGCGCCTCGGCCATGCTCCAGCGGCTAGCGGGCGGCGATACATGCACCGCGCCCACCGCCTGCCCCTGGCTGTTGACGATGGCCGCGCCCACGCCCATATCGCCCAGGAACAGCTCCTCGTTGTTGCAGGCATAGCCCACCCTGCGGCAAGCCACCACTGTCTCGAAGATCGCCGCCACATCGGTCAGCGTGGCCGGCGTGCGCGCCACGCGCGCCGAATTCTCCAGCATCGCCATGACCTGCTCGTCGGGCAGGGTGCTGAGATACGCGCGGCCGCTGCTGGTGCAGTACATGGGAATGCGCATGCCGACGGGCGTCAGCACCGGGATGTATTTCGACGTCATCAGCTGCGCCACGTAGACCATCTCCAGCCCGACCGGCTCGGTCAGGTTGGCGGTCTCGCCGCTGGCGTTGGCGAGCTGCGACAGGTAAGGGCTGGCGGCCTGGATCAACGCATCCGCGGACAGATAGTTGTAGCCGATCTCCATCACCTTGGGCGTCAGCCGGAAGCGCCGCGTCTGCGGGTGCTTGGCCACATAGCCCAACGTCTCCAGCGTATGCACGGTGCGTTGCGCGGAGCTCTTGGTCATGCCGGTCAGGCTGGCCAGTTCGGCCAGGGTGAGCGTGCGATGCACCGCGCTGAAGGCCCGCAGGACATCCAGGCCTTTCTCCAGCGACTGGTTGAACAGTGGGTCCGCGCGAGTGGCTTCTTCGCCGCTTTCTTCCGGGGTGGCTGGCGATCCGTTGCTGGGTTCCTGCTTGTCTTGCCGGGTCATGTTCGGGTTCCGCGTCGTCGTCGTACCGATCGTGGCGGCACCATCGCTGGGAGCCTGCACCACGATGAATGCATATTGCACCAATATACAACTGTATCGATTATCGATTCTATGGATTGCCATCAATGATATTCGGCCCGGCTTTCGTTGGGAATAGCGGCCCCGCTAAAACTGCCGGATTTCCGCCGCACGCATCTCCGGGATTTGCCGGGAACCATTGCCCGGTAAGGCTTTCCTGACGATATGAGACTGGAAGCGTGGTGGGCGATGACGCAAGAATATGACAAGGCAGCCCATGCGGGTGCCGCAGTTTTCAGTGTTTACCCGCAGCCCACACGGGTTGACGCTCAGTGAAATATCAGACTAGTATCACAACAACTTCAACACGCAGGAACCATCATGTCGAACCCGATCCGGCTGGTTGGCGGCGCTGATCACAATGCGGATCCGCCATCGCGGGCAGCGACCGGCGCCGCGATGCGCGAGCATGCCTATGCCGAGATCAAGCGGCGCATCATTTCCTGCGAGTTCCGGCCGGGCGAGCCGTTGAACGAGGCGCAGGTCGCGGCCTTGCTCGGATTGGGCCGCACGCCGGTGCATCAGGCGCTGCACCGGCTGGAAGTGGAAGGGCTGGTGTCGATCATGCCGCGCAAGGGCGTGCTGGTATCGCCGCTGTCGCTCAATGAAGTGCTCGACATGATCGAAGTGCGCGCCACCAACGAAGTGCTGTGCGCCACGCTGGCATGCGAGCGCGCCCACGAGAGCGATCTCAAGGCCATGCGCGAGATCGTCGACCGCTCTCCCGACCTGATCGCGCGGCGCGACATCGCCGGCCTCGCCGCGCTCGACCTCAAATTCCATACCGCCATGTCGGCCGCCTCGCGCAATCGCGTGCTGGCCGACCTGCTGCGCAGCCTGCATGAGAAGCAGGCGCGCTTCTGGTTTCTCTCGCTATCCGACCCGCAGCACCTGGAAAACGTCTACCAGGAGCACCGGGTGATCATCGACGCCCTCGAGCGGCGCGACGTACCGGCGGTGCGCGAGGCCATCCGCGAACACATTGACGAATTCCGGAAGAACATCATCCGGACCATCTGACCGATTTTCTCCGCAATAGATAAGGTAGTAAGCAATGCCGACACTTCACTTCCAGGTAGCCGGCGAGGGCGAACTCGTCCTCGATATCCAGCGCCTCATCATCGCCGGCTGGACTGGCCGCGACGCCGACGCCGTCAACCATCACATCCGCGAGCTCGAAGAGATCGGCGTCAAGCCGCCCACCACCGTGCCTTGCTTCTACCCGCTGGCCGCCTCGCTGCTGACCACCGACGCGCTGCTCGAAGTGCCGCGCGAGGATTCCTCCGGTGAAATCGAATTCGTGCTGCTTGCGGCCAAGGACGAGATGTACATCGGCGTAGGCTCCGACCACACCGACCGCAAGGTCGAAGCCTACGACGTCACCGTCTCCAAGCAGATGTGCGCCAAGCCCCTGGGTACCGAACTCTGGCGCTTCGCCGACGTGGCAGCGCACTGGGACCAGTTGCAGATGCGCTGCTGGCGCACTCGCAACGGTCAGCGCGAGCTCTATCAGGAAGGCCTGGTAACGCGCCTGCTCGACCCGCGCGACCTGATCCGGCGCCTGACCGGCGAAGACAAGCTGCCGGCTGGCACCGCCATGTTCTGCGGCACGCAAGCCGTGATCGGCGAACTGGGCAGCGGCGAAGCCTTCGAAGTGGAACTGCATGATCCGGTACGCAAGCGCACGCTGCGCCATGTCTATCGGGTGGAATGCCTGGCGGTGGCGCCATGAGCGCCGCGCTGCCAACCATCGCCGCGCTCGCCGCCGATCTGGCTGCCGGCCGCACCACCAGCGTTGCGCTGACCGAGCAGGCTCTGGCCCGTATCGACGCCCACCGCAACGGCGGCGGCGCCGCGTTCCTTGAAGTCGACGCCGCTGGCGCGCTCGCCGCGGCCCGCGCAGCCGACCAGGCCCGCGCCGCGGGGCTGGTGGCATCGCCGCTCGCCGGGCTGCCGATCTCCATCAAGGACCTGTTCGACGTGCAAGGACAGGTAACCCGCGCTGGCTCGAAAGCGCTGGCCGGCGCCCCCGCGAGCGCCGACGCACCCGTGGTGGCACGCCTGCGCGCTGCCGGCGCCGTGCTGATCGGGCGCACCAACATGAGCGAGTTCGCGTTCTCCGGGCTCGGCCTGAACCCGCACTACGGCACGCCGCGCACGCCCTTCGACGAAGCGCGCATCGCTGGCGGCTCCACGTCGGGTGGCGCGGTCAGCGTGGCACTCGACATGGCCGTGGCCGCGCTCGGCACAGATACCGGCGGCTCCATCCGCATCCCCAGCGCGTTCTGCGGTCTGACCGGCTTCAAGCCAACCGCAAGCCGGGTGCCGCTGGCCGGCGCCGTGCCATTGTCGACCTCGCTCGACTCGGCCGGCCCGCTGGCACGCTCGGTTGCCTGCTGCGCGGCCTTCGACGCCATCGTCAGCGGCGAAACGCTGGACAGCCGGCCAGCGCCGCTGGCAGGGTTGCGCCTGCTGGTGACGCGCGATTTCGTTTGCGACGGCCTCGACGCCGAGGTGGCGCAAGCCTTCGACGCAACGCTGGCCACGCTGTCGCGGCTCGGTGCGCGGATCATCCCGTTCGACTTCCCCGAACTCAAGCGCCTGCCGCAGATCAACGCCGGCGGCGGCCTGACCGCGGCCGAAGCGTGGCACTGGCACAAGCAACTGCTGGCCGAGCGCGGCAACGACTACGACCAGCGCGTCGCCATGCGCATCCGCCGCGGCGAACAGCTTGGCGCGGCCGACTACATCGAACTGCTGGCCGAACGCCGCGCCATGCAGGCCCGCGCCGCCGGCCTGCTGCGCGAAGCCGACTCCTGGCTGATGCCCACCGTGGCAGTACGCCCGCCGCGCCTGGACGCGCTGGAAAGCGACGAAGCCTTCTTCGCCACCAACGGCCTGGTGCTGCGCAACCCCAGCGTGCTCAATTTCCTCGACGGCTGTGCGGTATCGCTGCCGTTGCTGGCGGCAGGGCAGGGCATTGGCCTGAGCGTAGGCGGCCTGAACGGAAGCGACGCGCGCGTGCTGCAGGTAGCCGGCGCCATCGAAGCCGCGTTGCGGTAAGCAGGCAAAAAACCGAGGGCCGCGACCAAGCAGCGCGGCCCCGTCAATCAACACCCAAGGAGTACCACCGATGTCTTCCGTGATGACCGGCGCCCCTGTCGCCGTGGAGAACCCGGCCCACACCCCGGCCGAGCGCAATGAAGCCTACCGCAAGATCGCGGTACGGCTGATCCCCTTCCTCGTCTTCCTGTTCGTGCTCGCCTGGATTGACCGCGTCAACGTCGGCTTTGCCAAGCTGCAGATGCTGCAAGACCTGCAATTCAGCGAAGCCGTGTACGGCTTCGGCGCCGGCATCTTCTTCATCGGCTACTTCCTGTTTGAGGTCCCCAGCAACCTGCTGCTGGAAAAGATCGGCGCGCGCCGCACGCTCGCCCGCATCACCATCCTGTGGGGCTTCGCCTCCATGGCGATGATCTTCGTCAAGACGCCGATGCAGTTCTACGCCCTGCGATTCCTGCTGGGCGTATTCGAAGCCGGCTTCTTCCCCGGCGTCGTGCTCTACCTGACCTACTGGTTTCCGGCCCAGCGCCGCGCACGCATCAACGGCCTGTTCATGACCTCCTTCGCCATCGCTGGCGTCATCGGTGGCCCGCTGGCCGGCTTCATCATGAGCAGCATGGAAGGCGTCGACGGCCTTGCCAACTGGCAATGGCTGTTCGTCATCGAAGGCATCCCCTCCGTACTCGCCGGCATCGCCGTGCTGATGTACCTGCCCGAAAAGCCCATCGGCGCCAAATGGCTCACCGCCAGCGAACGCGACCTCGTCACCCGCGAGATCGAAGCCGAAAACCGCGACCCCGCCAAGCACTCCTCCCTGCGCGCCGCCTTCACCAACTCGCGCGTTTGGATCTGCGCCGCCATCTACTTCTGCGTGGTCAGCGGCAACGCCACCATCGCCTTCTGGTCGCCATCCATCATCAAAGAGCTAGGCGTACAAGGCAACCTGCAGATCGGCCTGGTCTCCGCCATTCCCTTCATCGCTGGCACGCTTGCCATGGTCTGGAACGGCATCCACTCCGACCGCACCGGCGAACGCCGCCTGCACTGCGCGCTGGCCACGCTGATGGCCGCTGCCGGACTGGTCCTGACCGGCATGTGGCTGCACAGCGCGGTACTGGCGCTGATTGCGCTGACCATTGCCTCCATCGGCATCCTGGCGGCTTTCCCGGTGTTCTGGTCGTTGCCCTCAGCCTTCCTGGCCGGTACCGCCGCAGCCGGCGGGATTGCCCTGATCAACTCGATCGGCAACCTGGCAGGCTTCGTTGCGCCGTACATGATCGGGTGGTTCAAGACCAGTACCGGGCAGCTCTCGGCGGGCTTGTACTTTGTCGCAGCGCTCGAGGCGGGCGCCACCGTGCTTGTGCTGGCGTTTATCAAAACCAGGCGCTGAACGGAGGCGACGGCCAGCCGGATGCCTTAGGTAGCACGAGGGGGCTGGATTCCCGCGGCGCTTTGCGCTAGAATCCGCTGCCTCGTTGCGCTGCATGCGCAAAGTGCGCCGGCAGCACGGGTAACACAAAGCCAGGCGGGCAGTTTCAGCCGCCTGTTTGCTTTTGTGCTTTGTGATCACCCCCATCGCTGCCTGGCCCGCCTGCAAATCAACGAGCACAGCGGCCTCCCGCCAGGGATGCACGCCGCAGGGACTGCGAGGGTGGCGAAATTGGTAGACGCACCAGGTTTAGGTCCTGACGCCAGCAATGGTGTAGGGGTTCGAGTCCCCTCCCTCGCACCACAGTCCTCTTTTGCATCACTCGTACGCCTCACTTTATTTCCCGTATTTCCGCACCGTATCAACACGCAAAGCTAAGCTACGTAAGGCCTGGCAGGCGATTTGAAGCAATCGCCTCATTGCACTCTGCACATTGCCCTTTCACTTATTGTCGGCGCTCCGGTCCCATAGTGGCCCCACGTTCGGTCCCACGAAATGGCACACTTTACGAAGTCCGCATGCGGGTGATGCGCACAGATGAAGGTGAAGGCAGAAGGCCCGCCGTTCAGCACCTCTTGGCGATGGTGTCCAGAAAACTGCGCCCGTGGTTGGTGAGACGAACCTGGCTACGGCCGTGTGTCAGGCAATCGACTTGTACGCGCTGCCGACGCACGAGGCTTTTGAGGTCGGTGGGGTCCAATTCGAGATTCCCGTTTACGCTATCGAGAAGCCAGCGCATTGTCATATGGTCATTCCCATCGTCGACGTCTTGGACATACAGCAGTTCGGCCGGCGGCACGGCCCGCAAGAATCTTCCGCCAATCTCTATCCACAGCACCCGCGTTGTTGCTGAATTGGCGGGCACTTGACCGAACCGAATGAGCAGAATACGCAGCAGTCGCCGGAGTTGGGCCGCAGGAGCGCCTTGCAGTGGCTGCACTCGTAGAAGAACTGGCAGGCGTCCGTTGGCATGGTTTCCTGCTTGGCAAAGCCGCAGTGCGGGCAGGTCAGTACGGATTCAAGAATGACGGCACGCATCGGGTCCTCACAATCGCACCGCCTCTCGTCGCCAAACGCAACGGCCACCACGTGGCGGCGGCGGAGGGGGAAAACAAACGGACTGGGGTACTTATTTGTACGTGAACCCGAAAGGCCAGCCATCTGCGCGCGGAACGGCTTTCCGTTCTGACAGCACATTGGGGGAGAGGTCGGCCAGCTTCGGCGCCGGCGCGCTCGGTGCCATGGTTGGTCCTGTGGGGCGGTGCTTCCGTTGTAGGCGCGCCGGGAGGACAGCGCCATAGGGCATCGTCCGACTTGCGTGCGTTGCGTGTATAAAGAGCCGCGGCGGCGTCGGCTGTCCACATCATCTTCTCAATGTGCCGTGTCTCGATACCGTGCACCGTGCTGGCCGTCGTCGTGGAAGTTTGCGGCTCAGTGTTTACCACTCACAGGTGGTGCAGGCGAAGCGGCTGACGGATCTGGAGAACTAGGGGCCGCGGGCGCGGTTGATGGCGAAGCGCTACCTGCCCAGTCGATCGCCGAGCTCAATGAAAAAAGGTGACAACCAAGCTGTCACCTTCATCAGAAGTGGGGAGTCCGGCGAAATCTCCTGGTTACAACGGAGCGCCGTAAGAAGACGAAGACATATACCCGCCGGACCTTGCGCCATCCGGGAACGTTTCGAACGTGTCGGCCCTTGTGCCATCGGCGTACGTGTCGGAGCTGCCGGCCCGTGCGCCATCAGTGCGCACATCGAACTCGCCAGCCTTGGCCAATGCAAAAGCAGCGGACAGGGCACCGGTCAGAGCGACAGTGGCGGCAATCAGAACGAAACGTTGGATATTCATGATGAATTGAAAGGGGACATCGAGCCGCCAAAATTTGGGGACTCCGCAACAGGCTGCATGATAGGGGTTTGCCCTATGGCTATAAACCCTAGTTTGCGAAACGCATAGTTGCTCATTGCACAACAATACTGAAAATCTTCGTCGTGAAGGCCCGGGGTACGGTAGCAATCTGACGGTTGTGCTGATTAAGGTGCCGGTCGGGGTGGTGCTGGCAAGGAGACCAACGGTTGGTGGGGGACTCTAGGTGATTGACCCGCCCCGGCATCGGATCGCCCATGCCCATCAGCCCGCAACCGTCACACCGCATTTCTCCGCAATCGCGATCAATTTCGGGACGTCCGGCGGCCCCGGAGGAATTTCCTGGTCGATTGCGGTGAAGAGACGCGTCGCGTGCCCGGTTTGGCCGGTGACCGAAATCATTTCGCCGCCGCCCGGGCCAAAGTGAAAGCTGTGAATCGTGCCTGCGGGCAAGTGAACGAGCGTGCCAGCCGTGGCGGCCAGGGTATTGCCGCCGTAGCTGATTTCGACACTGCCTTTGACCACGTAGAAGGATTCGTCCCAGTCATGGCTGTGCGGTGGCGGTCCGGTGCCTTCATCGCCTTGCTGCAAGAAAATCTCATAGCCTTGCGTGGCGGCATTTGATGCCAGTATCGTAATCTTCTCGCCCACCACATCGAGCGCACGAGGATAGGCGCTCGGTGTTACGACAAACGGTTGCGGCTTCATGGTTGCGCCTCCTTTGGACCGGATTCAGCCCCGAACCGGTTATAGTCAGTGGACTGGACGGAGTCCAGAAGTTGCCATCGGTGGCGTCGGTGACGGCCAGCGCGATTGCCTCAATCTCCTATGCGGGCTAACGGCAATGTGGAGCCGGCTGGAGGGCGCGTTTCATTTTCCCTCCCGCCCAACCAACACATCCAGCGGCACGTGCAGTGCCTCTGCCAGGCTCTGGAACACTTCCACGCTTCCATCGCGCTTGCGGTTCTCAATCTGGCTGAGATAGGGCTTGCTGAGTCCCGCGGCGGTTGCCAGCGCGTCCTGGGTCATCCGGCGGTATTCGCGCCAGGCCTTGATCGGGTTGTCGCCGGCGAGTTCGGCGTCCAGTATGGCGGCGGGAATCCGAAAGCCGTCTTCCCGCGCCTCGGCGTGGCCGGGCAGCGTGCCATCGTCCCACTCTCCGGTCCGGTGCTTGATGCGCTCCCACACCTCAATGGGCACCACCGCGAACTCGGGGTGGCCGTCGCGTTCGATGAATTGAATCTTGACCATGATTGGCACCTCCAGAGGAGCACGGCCGGCGCGTCGAGCACGATCGGGCCGTGCTGGATCTGATACCGCACTCGCCAGTCTCAGGACGGAGGCGGCAGCCGTGTCGACTGCCGGTGCGCCGGAGCCCGGCGTGGATTGCTGATCGCAACATGCCCGGGCGGGGTTGGGAGCCTGCGCCGCTTACCTGTTGAATGCGATTGCTTGCGCTTTCATGTTAGCTAGGCGCTAACCGAATTGCGAATAAAGTTGGCTGGCGGTTCCGGCGCCAACGCGGGACAGGGCTGGGCTTTCACGCGCCAGCCTCCGCGAACACCTCTTTGCCCACGATCGCATCCAGCTCCTCATACAAGCCGGAGGGTTTGTCGCTGACACGCAGTTGGAAGTCGAACAGTTGTGGCCGGATCAATGGTTCAACGCCGTACCCGTGCTCCGAAACGAGCCGGATCAGCCGGCCGCCGCGCGCATGAATGAACTCGGCCTCGGCATGGATGGCGACGTCGGGTACCACCACATCGCAGCCGGCGAGCTGGTCCAGCGCGTCGGCACAGTGATTGACCAGCACTTCCGGATCCATGCGGGCACGGATCCAGGACTCGCGAAGGGCGTTTAGCAACTGTACCGGCGATTTCCCTAGCGTGGGAACGACATCATTGCGCCTTGCCGCGTCGAACTGCGCGTCGTTGATGCCGGCGCAGGCCTGGATCATATGGCGCAGCGGGGCGTCGAACGTGACGGTCAGGAAGGCGTGGTTCGCGGAAGTCAGGTAGCTGGTGACGAGGTCTCGACCGGAGCCGGGACGGCCGCAAAGTCCGATAAGCATGAGGTTTCCTTTGTCGTGGTCGTTCGCCTGTGGGTGCTTGAGGTCAACGAGGTCGGTGCGCGGATTTGGCGCCGTGGCGCAATGCGGCGTGACCGGGCGGGCGCGGTGCCAGGCCGTGACTTCCATGGCCGGGCATACGGGGTCGCCCCGATGGGCGCAACCAGGCCGGACCGGCGCGGACACAAGCCCTGGCGCTCGCGATGCAGCCCGGCGTTGGGTATGGAAATGCCGGGGTTCTGATACCGCTTCAAGTTAACGCCGATAATTTACCCAAAGGTAAATATAAAGACAAGTCTTCTTGGTAACCATCATGACTTGCCGGCCGCGAGTCCAGGTCCTCGATCCACGGAAGCCGCCAAGGTGCCGACGCGCCCGTGGCTTGCCGCGTCAGTGTCGCGCGACCCCGCCGAACCATCGCGCCGAGAAGGGAGCGAAAGGTCCTCTTGCTCCGTAAATTACCTTTTAGTCACTAAATTTACAGTACCAGAAGAAAATTTACCTTGAGGTAATGCGCGGGTTTAATGAGTGATGGACATCCAAGATACGCGCGAACAACGCCTGGCCCAAGTGCTGGAGAAACAGTTCGGAGGCTCGATCGCACGCCTCGCGGACCGCGTCGACCGCGAACCCTCATATTTCTCCCGAGTTTTTTCGTCGGAAGGCAAGGCCGGAAAGAAGCGCATCGGCGAACGGCTTGCCCGCGACATCGAGGCCAAGCTCGGCTTGCCTCGGCTGTGGCTGGACGGCAGCATGGAGGATGCTGTCGCTCCCTCGAATGACGAGATCCTCCCGCCTGGCGTGGCCATTCGGGTGGCTCGCTTGGTCAAGGACTTGCGCAACGAGGATATCGACCGCCTGCTGACGGCCATTGAGTTGCTGATGCAGGTCGAGGGCGTGCGCTCGGTGCGCAAATATGGCAAGGGCACAAAACAGGCGCAGGTACTGACGACCGGAAAGCGCACGGCAACTGGCTCCGCGAGCGGGGCGGTACACGAGTCCGGCACGCGTGTCGCCGGGAAGCAGCGAGGCAGGAAGAAGCCGGCAGACTGACGCAGCCGGGGTCGGCGACGCGGCATCGGCAGCCTGGGCAGGACCGGCTGCCGCCGTGCCTGCACGTTAGTGTCCGGCCGGGTCAGAGTTGAAAATGCCGTCGATTGGGTGGCAGTGTCAGCAATTCAATTGTCGCGAATTCCCGCAGTTCCGCCTCTGTGCGCTTGCACTCAGTCACGTTGGTGACAAATCCGTGCCATGGCGTGCTGCCGTCCTACAGGCGCCGAGGGCCTGCATCGCCTTCCGGTGCGACCCGTGCCCGCACTATCAGACGGCCTGATTATCGGCTGCGACCGTTATTCGTCTTCGCCGAAAGGCAACTCTCCCTGGACCGGCGCCGACGCATACTCCAACTCGCCGGCTGGCGTCAGCGCGCTCACCCGTACGCCCAGTAGCCGTATCTTCCGGTTCAGCGGAACGCGTCTGACGCATTCGGTGGCGGCGCGCCGCAACAAGGTGGCGTCGGCGGTCGGGACCGGCATGCTGAGGTCGCGGGTGACGGTGTGGAAGTCGTCATAGCGCAGCTTGACGCCGATGGTGCGGCCGACGTAGCCCTTGCCGCGCAGGTCTTCGGCAAGGCGCTGGCACAGACCGGTAAAAACTTCGCCGAGAGCCTGGCGATCGTGGCGCGGATGCAGGTCGCGCTCGAACGTGGTTTCGCGGCTCATCGACTTTGGCTCCGAGCTGATGACCACGGGGCGTTCGTCATGACCTTGCGCGATCTCGGCGAGCCACGCGGAATAGCTGCGGCCAAAATGGGTCTGCAGTAGTCCGAGGTCCGCGCTGGCGAGGTCGCCAACGGTGGCGATGCCGAGCACGGCGAGTTTCTCCGTGGCTTTCGGGCCGATGCCGTTGACCTTGCGCACCGGCAGCGGCCAGATGCGCAGCGGGATGTCTTCCGGCGTCAGGAGGGTAAGCCCATCGGGCTTGTCCAGCTCGGATCCGATCTTGGCGAGGAGCTTGTTGGGCGCGATGCAGATGGAGCAGCTTAGCCCCGTGGCCTCGCGAACCGCTTGCTTGATGCGGCTGCCGATATCGGCGGGCTCGCCTGGCACATCGCTCAGGTCGATGTAGATTTCGTCGATGCCCCGGTCTTCGACCTGGCTCGTGAACGTGGCGACGGCCGCCTTGAAGAGCCGGGAGTAGTGCCGGTACGAATCGAAATCGGTGGGCAGCAGAATGGCATCAGGCGCGAGCTGGGCTGCCTTCATCATGCCCATGGCGGAAAAAACGCCGAGCGCGCGCGCTTCGTAAGTCGAGGTGGTGACGACGCCCCGTCCCGCATAGTCGCGCAGGCGCGCAAAGCGCCGGCTTCCGTCTTCAAGCGTCTCGGGCACCGCATTCCGTCCGCCGCCGATCACCACGGGCATGCCACGCAGTTCCGGATACCGCAACAGCTCGACGGACGCATAGAAAGCGTCCATATCCAGGTGGGCGATGCGGCGGGGGGCAAATGACATGGCGTCAGCGAACGGGGTTGACGACGCGCCCCGGCCGCGAGAAAGGACTCGGGGGCGGGCCGCCTCGGTTACTGTATGCATATACAGTATATCGAATTCTACAAGAAGAATCCCCGCGGCGCCCCGGTGGGCCTGCCAGCGATGCACGTAGGTCGTCGTCAGCACGATGCCCGCGGCGGGCAAGTGCGAAGTGTTATTGCTATTGCGCAGCAACTGGCGATCGATGCGCAAGCAGGCGCATGATTGAAAATGCAACGCATTATCATTTAAGTGGGTAATGTTCGTCGATGCCGACATGAACCGGCCGGAAGAGAAGACGGTTCACGTCGCATGACAACGGGTTTTCCCGCCGCCTTGCCGGCAAGCTGAAAATGCCAGCGCGGAGCGCGGGCGAAAGCCCGCCGCTCATCGGTGCCGGTCGCTCAACGCAGCAGGAACGCGATATCGTCCACGCTGATTTGCGCGACGGCCACGCCCCGGCGTTGCTGGAACAGGATGTGCTGGAGAACCCGGCGGCGTTGCCTGGCAAAGACAGCCAGGTCGATGGGGATGCCGGCGCGAGCATAGTGCTCGACCAGCAGCTTGTAGGCACGATGCCGCATCTGCAGGGCTTCGCCCTCCGCCCGTAGCTGGCTCGTGTCCTGCGGCACGATGCTTTCGGTCTGACGCAACGCCTCCATGGCGTGGGCGTGCATGTCGCGGTAACGATCGAGTTCGGCTTGCGTTGTGCGCAGCCGTTCGCGTAGGGCGCGGACCTTGCGCTGCAGCTTCAGCGTCATGCCTACGCCATGCTCGACCAGCGCCACGGTCTCAAGCGCATGGCTGGCGGCGGCAATCGTGTTTTTCCAGATCCCTCCGTCCGTCGCCTCGGTTTCCGCTGCCCACCCGTTGCTGATTCCGCTAAATATCTTCATATGACCCCTTGACCCTTGTACAGATTTCCGGCGGCCGGCTTTTTGGTAGCCGGTCCTGTCCGGGTGCACGGCGGCCGGGCCGCGTTGGCGCGCCTGCCGTGTCGAATCGACATCGTTGTACTGGCGCATGCGCTGGCTGGCATGCCTCGCGCCGATGAGCCGATGACCTGGGAATGCTACGGTCTCGCCGTTCGCGGGCCAAGTAGAAGATGCTTAGATCTGGTATTCCCGATGCATATGTCGCTCAATGTACGGGCGCGAGAATGTCTCGCCAAAGCCGCGTCACCGGGCAGCCCGCGCGATGCGCGGCCAGCGATAAAGCGCCCCTTTCCAGACTTGCCGGGGGGCGCGTCCCCGAATCCTGGCGAAATAGCGCAACCGGGCCCTCGATACCGTACGGATGCCCGCGATTCGGACTAGGATGCATGCATGGCACTCAATTTCCCCAATCCCAGCCGGAGTTACGACCCTTCCAGGCATTGCGTATGTTTTTGGGGCTATGACAACTCGCGTGAAATCGCCTTCGAGGTGGACCGCGCGGTACTCTCTACCCTCAGCCCTGAATTGCGCCCGGACGAGCCTGCCGTGCTCGATGCATTCGACCGCCACCGCGATCACATCCTGGAACTCGCGCGCGGGCTCTATTCCCGCAGCCGGCAGAACCGGTATCAGATTTCCTGAACGCTGTTCAGTCCGGGCAAACGCAGTTCGCTCAGGCTGACGCCTCCGGAGATCCTGCCGCAATCCGCGGCGGCAGCGGTGCGGGCTCGGCGGCCAGCTTTTCCGCGGCGTAGGGGCGCAGGAAGCTGCGCGCCAGTTCCGTATTCCTGCAAGTCAGCCAATCATCCCACTCCGTGCCCGGGACGATCACGATCATCCGTTTTTCCTTGCCCGGCGCATGGAAGCGTTGCATCAACGGGTGGTGCTCCGAATTGATGGTCAGCATGGTGAAGCTGAAGACGTCCTGGCCGCCTTCGCCAGGCCATGCGCGCCAGAGGCCGGCGATTGCCATGGGCTCGCCATCCTTGAGCCAGATCCGCCAGCGTACCGCCTTGCCGGTTGCGTAGTCGGGCTCATAGAAGCACTGCGCTGGTATCAGGCATAGCTGACCCTGTTTCCACGCCGCCGAGAACGTCCGTTTTTCACCCACCGACTCCGAGCGCGCGTTCGTGGTGTCGAACCTCGCGACGCCGGGCGGAATGCGCTTCCTGGGGACCATCCCGAAGGTGCCGGCCAGGCATTGCCGCTGGCCGTCGTGGTCCGCCACGAGCAGTGGCGCGACGTAGTCAGGCCATGTTTCGGGGGGCCATTCCCGCACCGGACAAGTGAGGCCGAAGACATCGCGTAAAACGGCCGCCTGCACGGGCGCGTAGTTGACGCACATGGCTTGTCTCCATGCCGATGCTGCATGTGAAAGGGAATATCCAGTATGGCGGACGGGCGGGAAGGACCAAAGTGATTCTTGTCCTACCGGCGGGGTGCCTGCTGTAATCGCTTGTCGTGTCACGGCGCCGCGTTGGCGCCGGTTCCATCCCCGCCCAAGATCAGGCGCGCTGAACCGACCCCATCCTGATTGCCATTGATGACCGATACATCTCCGTTCTTCATCCTCACCGGCGGCCCCGGCGCCGGCAAAACCACCTTGATCGCCGAACTGGCGCGCCGGGGATACGCTACCTCGGACGAGGTCGGGCGCGAGATTATCCAGGAGCAAACGCTGGTGAACGGCCCCGGCCTGCCGTGGGTGGATCCGCGCTTGTTCGCCGAGTTGATGCTGTCGCGCGAGATGCGCAACCACCGGGCGCATGCGGGCCGGGTCGAACCGGTGTTTTTCGATCGCGGCGTGCCGGATGTGGCCGGCTACCTGAGCCTGTCGGGTTTGCCGGTGCCGCCGCATATCGACGCCGCCGCGCGATTGCTTCGCTATCACCGCTGCGTCTTCATCCTGCCGCCCTGGGAGGATATTTACAGCCGGGATGCGGAACGCCGGCAATCGCCGCAGGAGGCGGCACGCACCTATGACGCCATGGTGAGCGTCTATGCCGGTTACGGCTATGAACTGCTGGAAGTGCCGCGTTTGCCGGCTGCGCGGCGGGCCGACTTCGTCGAGTCGGCCATCCGCCGCTGAGCGCGCGCGGCTGGCGCGAGGATCAGCTTTCCTGGGCTTCCAGCGTGAAGCCCGCGCCATCATCCTGGCGCAGCAGCGTCACCAGGGCGGGCATGGCCGCCTCCAGGGTTTCCTTCAGGCGCCACGGCGGATTGACGATGAACATGCCACTGCCGTGCAGGCCAAGCCCGCCGGAAACCGGATGCTTGACGCGCAGGCTGACGTGCAGCCAGCTTTTGAGCGGCAGCTTCTTCAACTGCACCGGCAACTGCACCGATTCGCGGCGCTGCACTTCGGGATACCAGATGGCGTACATGCCGGTGGCGAAGCGCTGCAGGCCATCCTGCAGGGTCCGCAGCACGCGGGCGTAGTCCTGCTTGTCTTCGTAGGAGGGGTCGATCAGCACCAGCGCGCGGCGGGGGGGCGGCGGCAGGATGGCGTTGATTCCGGTGAAGCCGTCGCCGTCGTAAAGCATGACGCGGCGGCCGGCGCCGCGGAAATTCTCACGCAGCACCTGGATTTCCGTGCTGTGCAACTCGAACAGGCGCAGGCGGTCGGCGTCGCGCAGCATCTGCCGGGCGAGCCAGGGCGAACCGGGGTAGTGCTTCAGGCTGCCGTCCGGATTAAGGGTACGCACCTGTTCCAGGTAGTCCTCGAGCAAGGTCGGCATGGGCCGCTTGGCGGCGGCGGCCTGCCACAGCCGGGCAATGCCGGTTTCGTATTCGCCCTTCTTTTGCGCGTAAGCGTGGTCGAGCGCATAAAGCCCGGCGCCGGCGTGCGTGTCGATATACCAGAAGGGCTTGTCTTTCTGGCTCAACTGCTCCAGCAACTGGACCACGATGGCGTGTTTAAGAACATCGGCGTGGTTGCCGGCGTGGAAGGCGTGACGGTAGCTGAGCATGGCGAGGCGGGAAAAGGGCGTGCCGATGCCGGCCTGGACGGGCCGGCGGCACAGGGCGCTATGCTACCATCGCCGGGCTCTGGCGCTGCCGTACGGCTGTTCGCGGTGCCGCGCGAGACGCTAGCATCCCGGGCGCCTTGGCTCGCCATGGTGCCCCGGCCTGCGCGCCAGCGTCTTGTCCCGACCCATTCCTGTCCGACGTTCTCCGTCCCCTCCTTGTCCAAGTTTTGTCCATGACCCGCGCCTTAGATCTCGCCGAGCCCGTTTTCGCCGCCTCGGGCCCGCCATACTCGCAGCGTTACGGGGATGTCTACCACAGCGACGAGGGTGGCCTGGAGCAGGCCCGGCACGTTTTCCTGGCGGGCAACGGTTTGCCAGGCGCGTGGGGCGGGCGCGACCAGTTCGTAGTCCTGGAGGCCGGGTTTGGCCTCGGGCTTAACTTCCTGGCGACGTGGCAGGCGTGGCGGGCCGATCCCGCGCGTTGCCGGCGGCTGCATTTCGTGTCGGTGGAAAAGCACCCGTTCACCAGCGACGGTCTCGCCGCCGTCCACGCCAATTTGCCCGGCCTGGCGGAACTGGCGCCGCTGGCCACGCAGTTGCGGCAGGCATGGCCGCTGACCTTGCCCGGGCTGCACCGGCTGGAATTCGAGGGCGGGGCGGTCGTGCTGACGCTTGCGTTCGGCGATATCGATACCGTGTTGCCAAGGCTGGCGCTGGGCGTCGATGCGTTCTACCTGGACGGCTTTGCGCCCGATCGCAATCCCGATATGTGGCAGCCGCCATTGATGAAGCGGCTCGCCCGGCTGGCGCGTCCGGAGGCCACGCTGGCGACCTATGCGGCGGCCGGTTTTTTCCGGCGCGGCTTGCAGGCAGCTGGCTTCGAGGTGAAGCGGGCGACCGGCTACGGCAGCAAGTGGCATATGACGGTGGCGCGCTTCCCCGCGGCGCGCGGCCAGCGCCGGCATCCCCCGCCAGCCGCCGCTAACTGGCCCGGGCGACACGCCATCGTGATCGGTGCCGGGCTGGCTGGCTGCGCGGTCACGGAGCGCCTGGCCGCACGCGGCTGGCGTGTGACGCTGTTCGACGCGCATGATGGCCCCGCGCGACTGACTTCCGCGCATCGCGCGGCAGCCATGCACCCGCATCTGTCGTCGGACGACAGCCTCCTGTCGCGCTTGTCGCGCGCCGGGAACCTGTTCTCTCTGAGAGCCTGGGAGGCATTGGCCGCGGCAGGGCATGCGCCGGGCTGGCAGGGGTGCGGCGTGCTGCAGATTGGCGCGGACGCGGAGGACGCCCGAATCCAGCGGGCGGCGCTGGCCGCGCTGGGGTTTCCCGAAGCGTTCGCGCGCTGGATGCCGCCCGAGGAAGCCGCGCGCCGGCATGGCGCCGCCGTTCCCCATGGCGGACTCTGGTTCGGGCAGGGCGGCTGGGCGCCGCCGCCCGACATCTGCCACGCGCAACTGGCGCAGGCCGGAGCAGCGGTGACGACGCATTTTGGCCGCCGGGTCGCGCGGCTGGTACGTGCCGCGGATGGCTGGCAGGCCTTGGACGACGCCGGGGCGGTGATGGCGCAGGCGCCGGTGATGGTCCTCGCCAACGCGCACGAGGCGCTGCGCCTGCTGCCGCTGCACCATATGACGATCGACCGCGTGCGCGGGCAGCTGACCACGCTCGAGGCCGCGCAAGTGGAGCAGTTGGGCACCTGGCCGGACTGCGTGGTGACCGGCTCGGGCTATCTGTTGCCAAGGGCCGGCGACGGTAGTGCGCGGGTCGGCTCCAGCTACGAGCCGGCCGCCGAAGGGCAGGGCGAACTCGCCGAGCGCCCGGAAGTGCACGCGGAGAATCTTGCCAAGCTGGGCTTGCTATTGCCGGATCTCGCCGCCGCCGCGGCCCGGCTGAATCCGGCGGCCCTGCGCGGCTACGTTGGCGTGCGCAGTGTTTCACACAATCGCCTGCCGCTGATCGGCCGCATTGCCGATGAGGCGCAGGCCGCGCGCGACGCCGTCGCGCTTCGCGGCGCGCGTCTCAGGGATATCCCTCGTCTTTCCGGGCTCTACGCGGCACTTGCATATGGCTCGCGTGGCCTCACATGGGCGGCACTGGGGGCGGAGTTTCTGGCCAGCCAAATCGAAGGAGAGCCCTTACCGCTCGAACTCGAACTGGCCGAGGCCATCGACCCCGCGCGGCTGCTGGTCCGTGCCTTGCGGCAAGGGCAGGTGGCAAGCGAGGCGGAAGGCGCGGCCGCGCCATCCGAGCCGGTTCCCGGCTAAAAACTGCCGGAACCGAATGAAAACCGTGCGATAATCCCCGTTTTCCGTTTGCGTGGGCCTGCGCCCGGATGCTCCGGGTTCGTCGGTTTTCCGCGCGTACCCGCAGTTTTCGATAGCGCCCGCGTACCGGGCATCGGCATTTGCCGTCGCTTTGCCTGTGTCTTGTCGGGCACGCGAGCGGGGTGCGCTTACGAACACAACAACATTTCTGGATTGGATCAACGACCATGTCGAATGTCATTGAAAACCTTGGCAAACTGGACCGCAAGGTGACCCTGGCCATTCCCAAGGCCGAAGTCGAAAAGGAAAAGCTGGAACGTCTGGTTCGCCTGTCGAAGACGGTGAAGATGTCCGGCTTCCGTCCCGGCAAGGTACCGATGAAGATGGTCGAGAAGCAGTACGGCCAGCAAGTCGAATTCGAAGTCCGCTTCGACAAGGCTGCACGCAAGTTCTTCGACATCACCAAAGAGCAGGATGTGAAGGTTGCCGGCCAGCCGAAGTTCGAGGTCAAGACCGACGGCGTGAACGAAGACGAAGTGGCCTTCGACGCAACCTTCGAGGTCTATCCGGAAGTCAAGCTGGGCGACCTGGCCGGCGCCGAAGTGACCCGCACCAAGACCGAAATCACTGATGCCGAAGTCGACAAGACCATCGACATCCTGCGCAAGCAGCGCGTGCATTACCACACCCGTGGCGAAGCCGGCGAGCACGGCGACGGCGGCGGTGAAGTGGCCGCCCAGAACGGCGACCGCGTGACCCTGGACTTCGTCGGCAAGATCGACGGCGTGGAATTCCCCGGCGGCAAGGCTGACGACTTCGCCTTCGTGCTGGGCGAAGGCCGCATGCTGCCCGAGTTCGAGCAAGCTGCGCTGGGCCTGAAGGTTGGCGAAAGCAAGACCTTCCCGCTGGCGTTCCCCGAGGATTATCACGGCAAGGAAGTGGCCGGCAAGACCGCCGAGTTCACCGTCACGCTGAAGAAAATCGAGTGGGCGCACCTGCCGGAAGTGAACGACGAGTTCGCCAAGTCGCTGGGCATCGCCGACGGCAGCGTCGAGAAGATGCGCGCCGACATCCGCGAAAACCTGGAGCGCGAAGTCAAGCGCCGCACGCACGCCATGCTGAAGGACCAGGTCATGGACGCGCTGCTGAAGGCAAGCGAGCTGGAAGTGCCGAAGGCCCTGATCGAGCAAGACCAGGAGCGCCTGGTGGAAATGGCTCGCCGCGACCTGGAACAGCGCGGCATGCCGAATGCCAAGGACATGCCGATTCCGGCCGAGATGTTCACCCAGCAAGCTGAGCGCCGCGTCAAGCTGGGCCTGATTCTGGCCGAGATCGTCAAGGCTCACGGCCTGGACGCCAAGGCCGACCAGATCAAGGCCGAGATCGAGGACTTCGCCAAGAGCTACGAAGACCCGAAGGAAGTCATGCGCTGGTACTACGGTGACCAGCAGCGCCTGGCCGAGATGGAAGCCTACGTGCTGGAAAACAACGTGGTAAATTTCGTGTGCGACAAGGCCAAGGTCACCGAAAAGACGGTGTCCTTCGAGGAACTGACTGCCGAAGGCAACAACCAGCCTCAGCAGGCCTGAGCCTGGCCCGTGGCCGGAGCGCATGGCGCGCCGGCCACAGCCTTGTCTCTTACCGAACTCCAGGAGAACTTGCATGACCCGCAATGATTTGCTTGACCGTCTGGCTACCACGCAGGCCTCCGCCCTGGAAACGCAGGGACTGGGGCTGGTGCCGATGGTGGTTGAGCAGTCCGGCCGGGGCGAGCGCGCCTATGACATCTACTCGCGCCTGTTGAAGGAGCGGTTGATTTTCATGGTCGGCGAAGTCAACGACCAGACTGCCAACCTGGTGGTCGCACAGCTGCTGTTCCTGGAAAGCGAGAATCCCGACAAGGACATCTCGCTCTACATCAACTCGCCGGGTGGCTCGGTGTCGGCTGGCCTCGCCATCTACGACACCATGCAGTTCGTCAAGCCGGACGTGGCCACGCTGTGCATGGGCATGGCAGCCAGCATGGGTGCGTTCCTGCTGTCGGCTGGCGCCAAGGGCAAGCGTTCGGCGCTGCCCAACTCGCGCATCATGATCCACCAGCCGCTGGGCGGCGCGCGCGGCCAGGCCTCGGACATCGAGATCCAGGCCCGCGAGATCCTGTACCTGCGCGAGCGGCTCAACACGATCCTGTCGGAAGTCACCGGCCAGCCGGTCGAGAAGATTGCCCGCGATACCGATCGCGACAACTTCATGAGCGGCGATCAGGCAGTGGACTACGGCCTGATCGACAAGGTGCTCACCCGCCGTGCCTGACAGACCGGCCCGGCTGCCGCAAGGCGGGCCGGGCAGGGGCCGGGCGGTGATCCTTAGGGTATCGCCGTCCGGCCGCAACGAAGAAGGCTATGCAGAAACGAGGCCTTGTGCCTCGTTTTTTGCTTTTGCCCCACAGCGTGGGGGTCTACCCGCCGCGCCAATTTTTTTGGCGTATGATGCGTTTGAAGCGTATCCCCGCAGCGCTCCGGCACTGCGGCACGCACACTGCTAATGTGACTGATTCCTATGGCGGATAAAAAAGGTTCATCCAGTGAGAAGCTCCTTTACTGCTCGTTCTGCGGCAAAAGCCAGCACGAGGTAAAGAAGCTCATCGCCGGCCCGTCGGTGTTCATTTGCGACGAATGCATCGATCTGTGCAACGAGATCATCCGCGACGAGGCAGCCGCATCCGACAAGGATGCGGGCGCCTCGGCCAAGTCCGATCTCCCCACCCCCCACGAGATCCGCGAGAGCCTGGATCAGTACGTGATCGGGCAGGAGCAGGCCAAGAAGATCCTGGCCGTAGCGGTGTACAACCACTACAAGCGCCTGAAGCACCTCGGCAAGAAGGACGACGTCGAGTTGTCCAAGAGCAACATCCTGCTGATCGGGCCCACCGGCTCGGGCAAGACGTTGCTGGCGCAAACGCTGGCGCGCCTGCTGAACGTGCCGTTCGTGATCGCCGATGCCACCACGCTGACCGAAGCCGGCTATGTCGGCGAGGACGTGGAAAACATCATCCAGAAGTTGCTGCAGAACTGCAATTACGAGGTGGAAAAGGCACAGCGCGGCATTGTCTACATCGATGAGATCGACAAGATTTCGCGCAAGTCGGATAACCCGTCCATCACCCGCGATGTGTCCGGTGAAGGCGTGCAGCAGGCTCTGCTCAAGCTGATCGAAGGTACGATGGCTTCGGTGCCCCCGCAGGGCGGCCGCAAGCATCCGAACCAGGACTTCCTGCAGGTGGATACCACCAACATCCTGTTTATCTGCGGCGGCGCGTTTGACGGCCTGGAAAAGGTCATCATGCAGCGCTCGGACAAGACCGGCATCGGTTTTGCCGCGCAGGTTCAGAGCAAGGAAGAGCGCGAGGCCAGCGAGGTGCTGCCGCAGGTCGAGCCGGAAGACCTGATCAAGTTCGGGTTGATCCCGGAACTGATCGGCCGCCTGCCGGTGGTGGCGACGCTGGCCAAGCTGGACGAGGCCGCCCTGATGCAGATCCTGGTCGAGCCCAAGAACGCGCTGATCAAGCAATACCAGAAGCTGCTGGCGATGGAAGGCGTGGAGCTGGAAATCCGTCCGGCCGCGCTGTCCGCGATTGCCCGCAAGGCGATCCGTCGCAAGACGGGTGCACGCGGCTTGCGTTCGATACTCGAACAGTCGCTGATGGATGTGATGTATGACTTGCCCAATTACAAGGGCGTGCAAAAGGTGGTGATCGACGAGAACACCATCACCGGGGACGCTCCGCCGTTGCTGATGTATGAGGAACAGCCGAAGGTGGCTGGTTCGAACTGACGCGAACGCCGGCGCTTATGACGATCTCAGGCCGGCAGCGAGTCCTAAAGGCCGTTCGCGAAAAGCGAGCGGCTTTTTTTCTTCATTTTCGTAAAACGAAGGGGGGAAAACGGGGGTATGCTGTTTGGACGGGTCTTGCAAGTGCGGGGAGCAGCATTTGCACAATGCATTGAATCGTTGGCACCTATCTTGCAATCGATTCATGAGACCCAATTTACGCCTAAATGACTGACTGGGGAAAATGATGTCCGGAACACAACTCCTCCCGGCTGAGCCGATTCGCTTGCCACTGTTGCCCCTGCGCGACGTGGTGGTGTTTCCGCACATGGTGATCCCACTGTTCGTGGGACGTCCGAAGTCCATCAAGGCGCTGGAAACTGCGATGGAGGCGGGCAAAAGCATCATGCTTGTGGCCCAGAAAACGGCGGCCAAGGATGAGCCGACCGCCGACGACCTCTACGAGGTAGGCTGCATCGCCAACATCCTGCAAATGCTCAAGCTGCCCGACGGCACCGTCAAGGTGCTGGTGGAAGGCACGCAGCGCGCGAATATCCGCGAAGTGAGCGAAGACGAGTCGCACTTCATGTGCGAAGCCGTGCCCGTGCCGCCGGGTCCGGTCGAGACCGCCGAGACGGAGGCGCTGCGCCGCGCCATCGTGTCGCAGTTCGACCAGTACGTGAAGCTGAACAAGAAGATCCCGCCCGAGATCCTGACCTCGCTGTCGGGCATCGACGAGCCGGGTCGCCTGGCCGACACCATCGCCGCGCATCTGCCGATCAAGCTCGAGCAGAAGCAGAAGATCCTGGAGATGGTGAATGTCACCGAGCGCCTGGAGAGCCTGCTGTCGCAGCTCGAGGGCGAGATCGACATCCTGCAGGTGGAAAAGCGCATCCGTGGCCGCGTCAAGCGCCAGATGGAGAAGAGCCAGCGCGAGTACTACCTCAACGAGCAGGTCAAGGCCATCCAGAAGGAACTGGGCGAAGGCGAAGAGGGTGCCGACCTGGAAGAACTCGACAAGCGCATCAAGGCCGCGCGCATGCCGAAGGAAGCCAAGAAGAAGGCCGACGCCGAATTCAAGAAGCTCAAGCTGATGTCGCCGATGTCGGCCGAAGCCACTGTCGTGCGCAACTACATCGACACGCTGGTCAACCTGCCGTGGCGCAAGAAGAGCAAGGTCAACAACGACCTGACCAACGCCGAGCGCGTGCTGGATGAAGACCACTACGGTCTCGAGAAGGTCAAGGAACGCATTCTCGAGTATCTCGCGGTGCAACAGCGCGTGGACAAGGTGAAGGCGCCGATCCTGTGCCTGGTGGGCCCCCCCGGCGTGGGCAAGACCTCGCTCGGCCAGTCGGTGGCGCGCGCGACGAACCGCAAGTTCGTGCGCATGGCACTGGGCGGCGTGCGTGACGAGGCCGAGATCCGCGGCCACCGCCGCACGTACATCGGCTCGATGCCCGGCAAGATCCTGCAAAGCCTGGCCAAGGTCGGCGTGCGCAATCCGCTCTTCCTGCTCGATGAAATCGACAAGATGGGCATGGATTTCCGCGGCGATCCTTCGTCGGCATTGCTCGAGGTGCTGGACCCGGAACAGAACCACACCTTCCAGGACCATTACATCGAGGTCGATTTCGACCTGTCCGATGTGATGTTCGTGGCGACCTCGAACTCGCTCAACATTCCGCCTCCGCTGCTGGACCGGATGGAAGTGATCCGCCTGTCGGGTTACACCGAGGAAGAGAAGGTCAACATCGCCCAGCGCTACCTGCTGCCCAAGCAGATCAAGAACAATGGTCTGAAGGCAGGCGAGATGGAAGTGAGCGAAGACGCCCTGCGCGACATCATTCGCTACTACACGCGTGAAGCGGGCGTCCGCTCGCTCGAGCGTGAAGTGTCGAAGATCGCCCGCAAGGTGGTCAAGCTGCTGCTGCTCAAGAAGGAAACGGGCACGGTCAAGGTGGCATCGGAGAACCTGGATAAATTCCTTGGCGTGCGCAAGTACGACTTCGGCCTGGCCGGCAAGGAAAACCAGGTAGGCCAGGTGACCGGTCTGGCGTGGACGGAAGTGGGCGGCGATCTGCTGACCATCGAAGCCGCGATCATGCCGGGCAAGGGCAACATCACCCGCACCGGTTCGCTGGGCGACGTGATGAAGGAATCGGTCGAGGCCGCACGTTCGGTGGTGCGCTCGCGGGCACGTCGTCTGGGCATTACGGACGAGATGTTCGAGAAGCGCGATATCCACATCCACGTGCCCGAAGGCGCCACCCCCAAGGATGGTCCTTCGGCCGGCGGTGCGATGACCACGGCGCTGGTGTCGGTGCTCACGGGTATCCCGGTGCGCGCCGACGTGGCCATGACCGGGGAAATCACGTTGCGCGGTGAAGTCCTGCCGATCGGCGGCCTCAAGGAGAAACTGCTTGCGGCCCATCGCGGCGGTATCAAGCTGGTGCTGATCCCCGAGGAAAACGTGAAGGATCTCGCGGAGATCCCGGACAACGTCAAGAACGCCATCGAGATCGTCCCGGTGCGCTGGATCGACAAGGTCCTGGAACTCGCGCTCGAGCGCAAGCCCGAGCCTCTGCCGGAGGAAGTGGCCAAGCCCGCCGATGTGGCGGACAAGGGTGCTGCCAAGGTCGAGATGATTCATCACTGACGCCGGCGATGGCGCTGCCCGGATCCTGCGATCCGGGCCGGGCGTTGCCGAAGCAGGCCGCTTTTGAAAACGCCGCGGGCTTTTCCCCGCGGCGTTTTTCTATTTCGCCTCACATTGTTCGGCGCCCCAGGCGTGCAGGCAGCGGGTGCTTTTTGCGTTTCTCAAAATGTCCGCGAAGAATACTTGGCAAAATGCCAGGGGCTGTATTACACTTGCGCCCTCGCAACGCAAACAGCAGTAATTACTCTGATATGTGCGCGGCGATGCTTGCAGCATGCAGTGCGGCTGCGGTACGAGCGGGTGCTTAGCTCAGTTGGTAGAGCGGCGCCCTTACAAGGCGTAGGTCGGGGGTTCGAGCCCCTCAGCACCCACCACGCTCCTGCCGCAAGACAATCCACACAGATGACGCGTGCTGCCGCACCGATACAGGAGTGGTAGTTCAGTTGGTTAGAATACCGGCCTGTCACGCCGGGGGTCGCGGGTTCGAGTCCCGTCCACTCCGCCAAATACGCAGTCAGCAAAACGGGCCCTTAGCGGCCCGTTTTGCTTTTTGCGCTTTCTGCATTCGGCGCGTCTTCCCCCCCTCTTTCCTGAGGGCCGGCAAGGGTGCGGGCCCTGATCGCGTATCTGGCGGTGTTTTGCACCGCCGAGCCACTGCTGGCGCGAGGGGACGGTACGCGATATCGCAGGTTTCCTGTCCGAGCCGGATGCCATCGGGCGTTGCCCGGCGAGGCCGCACCGGCCGCCAAATCGCGTGAAGCTTGCCGCTCCTGATAGAATCCCGGAGTTTGCCGTTCGGTACCAACCCTTTTCCTGAGTCAGCATGCTTGATTTCGTACGCAACAACCGGCGCTTGATGCTTTTGCTGCTGCTGGTGCTTGTCTTCCCGTCGTTCGTGTTCTTCGGCGTGGAGAGCTACTCGCGTTTCATGGACAGCTCGCACGATCTTGCCAAGGTCGATGGCCGCGCCATTACGGCGCAGGAAGTGGATAACGTGGTGCGTGACCAGAGCGAGCGCATGCGCCAGATGCTCGGCGCGAACTACGATCCGCGCCAATTCGAAGGCGCGCTGGCGCGCCAGCAGGTGCTCGACCAGCTGATCCTGCAGCGCGTGGTGGCCAATGAGGTGGCCAACAAGCACCTCACGGTGTCCAACGAACGCCTGTTCGAGACCATCAGCAGCATTCCCGCCATCGCCCAGCTGCCGAAGAAGAAGGACGGCACGATCGACGACAAGGCCTATGTTGACCTGCTCGCCCAGCAAGGCATGACGCCGGAGCAGTTCGATGCGCGCATGCGTTTCGATCTCGCCACCCAGCAGCTCGGCACTTCCATCGCTGCCACCGCCTTCGTGCCGAAGTCCTTGCTCGACCGGCTGATCGCCATTCGCGACCAGCAGCGCGAGGTGCAGGCGCTGCAGCTCAAGCCGGCCGAATTCGCCGCCAAGGTCAATCCCGACGAAGCCGCGCTGAAGGCGTACTACGACAGCCACAAGGCGCAGTTCTCGGTGCCCGAGCAGGCCAAGGTCGAATACCTGGTGCTGTCGGCCGACGCGCTGGCGGCATCGACGCCGGTGACGCCCGAAGAGCTCAAGTCCTACTACGACAGCAACATCGCGCGCTTCCGCACGGAAGAGCAGCGCCGCGCCAGCCATATCCTGATCGGCTCGCCCAAGGATGCCCCGGCGGCGGATCGCCAGGCAGCCAAGGAAAAGGCCACCAAGCTGCTCGAGGACCTGCGCAAGCATCCCGAAACGTTTGCCGATGTGGCCCGCAAGCAATCGCAGGATCCGGGCTCTGCGGAGAAGGGCGGCGACCTCGGCTTCATGGGCCGCGGCGCACTGGTCAAGCCGTTCGAGGATGCGATGTATGCGCTCAAGGATGGCCAGATCAGCGACGTGGTGGAGACCGATTACGGCTACCACATCATCAAGCTCACCGGCATCAAGGCTGCCGAAACCAAGCCGCTCGACCAGGTCCGTACCGAACTGGAAGCCGAATTGCGCAAGCAGCTCGCCGCCAAGAAGTACACCGAACTGGCTGATTCGTTCGGCAACACGGTCTACGAACAGTCCGACAGCCTCAAGCCTGCTGCCGACAAGTTCAAGCTGGCCATCCAGAGCGCCGACAACGTGACCCGCCAGCCCAACCCGGCGCTGGGTGCGCAAAGCCCGCTCAACAATGAGAAGCTGCTCAAGGCCCTGTTCGGCGACGATTCCGTCAAGAACAAGCGCAATACCGAAGCCGTGCAGGTGGGCCCGACCACGCTGGTGGCGGCACGTATCGTCGAATATCGCCCGGCCACGGTGCGCAAGTTCGAAGACGTGCAGGCCAAGGTGCGCGAAGGCTATATCGCCCAGCAGGCGGCCGAGCTCGCCGTGAAGGCGGGTGCGGAGCGTCTCGAGGCGTTGAAGAAGAGCGGCGGCGCCGACGGCTTCGGCGCGCCGGTAACGGTCTCTCGCGCCAAGGCCGATGGCCTGCCGCCGAAGGCGGTCGAAGCCGTGATGCGGGCCGATACCGCCAAGCTGCCCGCGTTCGTGGGCGTGGACCTTGGTGCCGCCGGCTACGCCATCTATCGCATCGGCAAGGTCAGCCAGCCTGCGCAGGCCGATGCCGCGCAACGCCAGGGCGAGGCCCAGCAACTGGGGCAGATGGTTGGCCAGAGCCAGCTGGAGGCCTTCTATGAGAGCCTGAAGGACCGCGCCAAGGTGAAGCTGCTCAAGCCCGCCACCACGACGGAAGCGGGTGCCGCCAGCGGTGCCGGCGCGCAGTAAGCACAGCCCGCAAACATGAAAAAGGCGCCTCCGGGCGCCTTTTTCATGATCCGCGCCGCAAGGGCTCAGCGCCCCGCGGTCCGGGCTGCCGGTGCCTTCAGCAGTGGCTTGAGCTGCGGCCAGACTGTGTCGAGCAGCGTGCCCTGCGCTTGTGCCGTGGGATGAATGCGGTCAGCCTGGAACCACTCTGGCCTGGCGACGACCCGCTCCAGCAGGAAAGGCACCAGCCGGACCTTGTATTCGCCGGCCAGCCTGGGGTAGAGCGAGAAGAATCGCTCGGTGTAGTCCGGCCCGTAGTTGGGCGGGATGCGCATCCCCACGAGCAGCACGCCGGCCTTGGCTTGCTGCGCGCTGGCGACGATGCTGCGCAGGTTGGCCTCGGTGGTCTGCAGCGGCAGGCCGCGCAAGGCATCGTTGGCGCCCAGTTCGACGATGACCACCGCAGGGTGGTGCCGCGCCAGCAGGTCGGGCAGGCGTGTCTTGCCGCCTACCGTGGTCTCGCCGCTGATGCTGGCATTCACGACGCTATAATCGAAACGCTCCGCCCGCAACCGCGTCTCCAGCAGCTTGACCCAGCCGGCATCGCGCGCGATGCCGTATTCCGCGGACAGGCTGTCGCCCAGCACCAGGATGGCGGGCGCTGCCGCCCGGGCCATCGGCGCCGCCGCAGGCAGCAGCGTGGCCGTGCATACCGCCAGCGCCAGCTTTCGCCAACCGCACCAGAACTTCTTGCTCATGTCTTCATCCATTCTTGCAGTCGAGTCATTAGGAAAGACCGTAGCCGACACGACGGGTTCGCTGACGATTTTGCATGACGTCACGTTTTCCGTCACGCCCGGCGAAACGCTGGCCATTGTCGGCGCATCCGGCTCGGGCAAGTCAACCCTGCTTGGCTTGCTGGCGGGCCTGGACCTGCCTACCACGGGCACCGTCAGGCTCAATGGCCAGGACCTGTTCCAGCTCGACGAAGACCAGCGCGCCGCGCAGCGCGGGCGCCATGTGGGCTTTGTGTTCCAGTCTTTCCAGCTGGTCGGGCACCTGAATGCCCTGGAGAACGTGATGCTGCCGCTGGAGTTGCGCGGCGAAACCGCCGGTGTCCGCGAGCGCGCCGCCGACATGCTTGCGCGGGTAGGACTGGGCGGGCGCCTGTCCCACTATCCGCGCACGCTCTCCGGCGGCGAGCAGCAGCGCGTGGCGCTGGCGCGCGCCTTTGTGGCGCGTCCCGATATCCTCTTTGCCGACGAGCCTACCGGCAGTCTCGACACGGCTACCGGCGAGGCCGTGATTGCGTTGATGTTCGAGCTCAATCGCGATGCCGGCTCAACGCTGGTGCTGGTCACGCACGATCGCTCCGTGGCAGCCCGCTGCGGGCGCATCCTGACCATCGACGCCGGCCGCGTGGCCAGCGACGAATGGATGACGGCCCCCGTGTAGGCGCTGGGCCAGCGTCAGGCGTTGCCCAGTGCCGCCCGCGCCCGCGCGATCAGGGCGCTGGTGGAGGCATCGTGCGCAGGCTCCTGGCCACTGGCGGCCGCGTTGGCCTCGCCAGTGAGCTCGCACTCGATCGGCTTGGCCAGGATCTTGCCCAGTTCCACGCCCCATTGGTCGAATGAATTGATGTTCCACACCACGCCCTGCACAAAGGTGCGGTGCTCATAAAGCGCGATCAGCGCGCCGAGCGTGTGTGGCGTGACGTCTTCCATCAGCAGCGTGTTGCTTGGGCGATTGCCCTCGAACACCATGTGGGCGATGCGGATTTCATCGCTCAGGCCGCTCGCGCGCAGTTCCTCCGCGGTGCGCCCGCGCATGAGCGCCTCGGCCTGGGCAAAGCAATTGGCAAGCAGCTTGGCATGATGGCCGGGCAGGACGCGCGGGGGCCGCAGCGGAGCCACGAAATCCACCGGCACGATCTGCGAGCCCTGGTGGATCAGCTGGAAATAAGCATGCTGGCCGTTGGTGCCGGCGGAGCCCCAGACCACCGGCGCGGTATGGGCGCGCACGTGCCGGCCATCGAGCTGGACGGATTTGCCGTTGCTCTCCATTTCCAGTTGCTGCAGGAAGGCGGGAAACAATTCGAGCGAGGTCGAATACGGTGCCATGCAACTGGTCGGCATGCCGAAGAAATTGCGGTACCAGATGCCGATCATGCCCAGCACGACCGGCATGTTCCGCTCCAGCGGCGCACTGCTGAAATGCTCGTCCATGGCGCGGCCGCCGGCCAGCAGGTCGGCGAAGGCATCGAAGCCCACCGCCAGTGCGATCGACAGCCCGACCGAGGACCACAGCGAGAAGCGTCCGCCGATCCAGTCCCAGAATTCGAACATATGCGCGGGGTCGATGCCGAAAGCGCGCACCGCCTCCACGTTGGTGGATACGGCGGCGAAATGGCTGGCCAGCTGGTTCCTGGCCACGCCCCTGTCAAGGAACCACTGGCGCGCGCTACAGGCGTTGGCCATGGTTTCCAGCGTGGTGAAGGTCTTCGAGCAGACAATCACCAGGGTCTGCTCAGGGTCGAGCCGATCCAGGGTCTCGGCCAGTTCGGTGCCGTCCACATTGGAGACGAAATGCATGCGCGGCCCGTTGCCCGCCAGGTGGGAGAGCGCGCGGCACACCATGCGCGGGCCGAGGTCCGAGCCGCCGATGCCGATATTGATGACGTCCGTGATGCGCTTGCCCGTGGCGCCGGTCCAGTCGCCGCTGCGCACGCGTTCCGAGAACACCCGCATGCGGTTCAGTACGTCGTGGATGGCGGGCATCACCGGCTTGCCATCCACCTTGAAGCTTGCGTCGGGACCGGCGCGCAACGCAATGTGCAGCACCGCGCGGTCCTCGGTGGCATTGATGTGGTCGCCCGCGAACATGGCATCCCGGCGCTTGGGTACGCCGGCTTCGTCCGCCAGCTGCATCAGCAATGCCACGGTCTGTGGCGTAATGCGGTTTTTCGAGTAGTCGAGATACAGGCCTGCGGCTTCCAGCGAGAACTGCTTGACGCGCTGGCTGGCGGCGCCGTCGGCGAACCACTCGCGCATCGGCGTCTCGCGAATGGCGTCGTGATGTTGCAGGAGAGAGTGCCAGGCGTGTAGGTCTGTGGGCATGCGTGCGTAATTCTTGAAGGCCAGCGCGGAAGTACCGTTCTAAGCTAGGTTTCAGCCATATTTTATTGTTCCCGGGCAGGCCGTTTGGCGGGCCTGGTCCGGCCGTCGGGAGCGGCTTAAGTATAACGCGCACTTTTGGCGCGACTTTAGGATTTGGCAGCAAAGCACAGCATTCATGCCATTAGCGGAAACAATAGCAGGGCGAATCCTTTCCGGCTATCGGTGGTGTTCTGACATCAGCCCGGGCGGCCAAGCCGGCGGGCGACCGCGCGCAATGCCGATTCCCCTCCCGCCACACACACGCCGCCGGCGCAGATCACCGCCACGCCCAGCGCCGTGATCCAGTCCGGCAACTGGCCGAATGCCAGGTAGCCGATCGTCGTGGCCGACAGGATCTGCAAATAGAGAAAGGGGCTGAGAAACGAGGCATCGGCATACTGGAACGCCCGGATCACAAAATAATGTCCAACCGAACCGGTGATGCCGGTGCTCACCAGCAGCACCGCTTGCAGGGGCGTGGGCACCGCGTGGAACCAGAAAAAGGGCACCAGCAGCGTGGTCAGGGCGGCGCCGGTGACGCCACTCTGGATCAGGGTGGTCATGGGGGCGTCGTGCGCGGCGATGCGTCGCGTCAGCATCTGCATCAGCGCGAACACCAGCGCGGACAGCAGGCCCAGCGCAATACCCGCCCCGCTCAGCTCGCCGCCCGGCCGCACCACGATCAGCATGCCGGCGAAGCCGATCGCCACGCCACTCCAGCGGCTGACGCGCGCATGCCGTCCCGGCCGCTCGCCGAGCAGCCAGGGCGACAGCGCCACCACGAAGAGCGGGGCACAGAAATTGAGCGCGGTGGCCTCGGCCAGCGGCATCAGCTTGAGCACGCTGAAGAACACCAGGGTCGAAACCAGCATCAGCCCGCCGCGCAGCCATTGCAGGCCGGGCTTTACCGGACGCCATTGCTGGCGGAAGCGCGCCGGCCCTAGCAGCAGGAAGATGGCGATCACATGGCCGACATAGCGCACCCAGGCTACCGCTGCCACCGGCAGGCCTTGCTGCGTCAACGTCTTGCTGCTGGCGTCCAGCAGGCTGAGGATCCACTGGCCGAGCACCAGCAGGGCAATGCCGGTGAGCAACTGGCGCCGGGCCGGCGAAGTGGCTGTCGCGCTTGCGGCGGACAGCCGGGTAACGCTGTCGGTGGCCTTGTTCATGAGCCGCGCGGATCTCGCAGCAAGGCATTGAACAGGCTGCGCATCGGCGTGTAGAGCTCGCTGGCGGTGAGTCCGGCGGGGCCTGTGCCGTGAGCCACAAGTTGGTCGGCGGCGCGTCCGTGCAGCCAGACCGCCGCCTGCGCCGCTTGTAGCGCCGGCATGCCCTGGGCGAGCAGGGCGCCGATCATGCCGGCCAGCACGTCGCCGGTGCCGGCAGTCGCTAGCCCGGCGTTGCCGGTCGGGTTGACCGACAGCGCTACGTTGCCGCTGGCGTCCGGTGGCGCCGCGATCACTGTGCCGGAGCCTTTGAGCACGATCACGGCCTGCCATTGCGTGGCCAGCAAGCGTGCCGCCGCCAGGCGGTCGCGCTGGATTTCCGCCACGCCGAGGCCGGCCAGCCGGGCGGCTTCGAGCGGGTGGGGTGTCATCACGCGCACCAGCGGGCTGCCCTCCAGCATGGCAGCCAGCGCGGCATCCGAGGCGAGCAGGTTCAGCGCGTCGGCGTCCAGTACCAGGGCGGGCAACTCGGCGGCGCAGGCGCTGCCGTGCAGCAGTTGCGCGAACTGCTCGCGTGCCGCCGTGCCGGTGCCCATGCCCGGGCCGACCACCAGCGCGGACATGGCAGACAGCGCGATCTCCGCGATCGGGTGCAGCATCAGTTCCGGTTGCACGGGGTCTAGCAGCGGCGCGGGCTGCGCCAGGAAGCCGATGTGCACGCGCCCGGCGCCAAGGTGCAGCGCGGCGCGCGCGCCGAGCAGCGGCGCGCCGGTCATGCCGATGCCGCCGCCGATCACGGCGAGCGAGCCGAACGTGCCCTTGTTGGTGGCATGGCGGCGCGCGGGCAGTGCCCTGGCGAACGAAGCCGGCACGTTGACCGTGGCGCAGGCCGGCTGGGCCGGGGGGTAGGGCAGGCCCAGCGGGGCGATATCGACTTCACCCGCGCAATCGCGTCCATCGAGCGTCAGCAGGCCCGGCTTGGCCGCAATGAAGGTCAGCGTGCGGCAGGCGCGGACCGCCGGCGCGCCGCCGCCGGTATCGGCGAACAGCCCGCTCGGGATGTCGAGCGCGAACACCGGCAACTCTGAGTCCGCCAGATGCGCGATCCACTGCGCCATAAAGCCATCGGCGGCACGGTTCAGGCCGATGCCGAGCAGTCCGTCGACCAGCGCGCGGGTATCCCCGGGAATCGCAGGCAGGGTGCCGTGGCAGGCCGTCTCCGGCAGCGCGCGCAGCGTGACGCCCGCCGCGCGCGCCTCGAGCCAGGCGCGGCCGGCGTCGGCGGGCAGGCGATCGGGCTCGGCGGTCAGCCACACCTGGACCTGGCGCCCGGCCTGGTGCAGACGGGTGGCGGCCACCAATGCGTCGCCGCCGTTGTTGCCGGGTCCGGCCAGCAACAGCAGCGGGCCAGCCGGGGCATGGTGTGCCAGCCAGGCGGCCGCGGTATTTCCTGCCCGCGTCATCAGTTCGAAGGCGGGCAGGCTGGCCATGGCGGTGGCTTCGACCTGGCGGATGGCCGCCACGCCGTAAAGCGGGATCTCGCTGGCGCTGGCGGTGTCCAGGGGCAGCCAGGCGTCGGTGGGCAGTACCGTGGCTGGCGCGTGCGTGGGCGGGATCTGGGTAGGGGTTTGCATGGTCAGCGCGGGCCTAAGCCATAGCGGGCGGGGGTCAGGCCGTCCAGGTCGATGCCGGGGTGGTTGCCCGCGATCAGGTCGGCGGCGATGCGGCCGGAGCCGCATGCCATGGCCCAGCCCGTGGAGCCGTGACCCAGGTTGAGAAAAAGGCCGGGCATGGCGGTGGCGCCAATCAGCGGCGGGCCGTCAGGCAGCATGGGGCGGGCGCCGGCCCATAGCGTGGCGTTGTCATAGTGGCCGGCGACGGGAAACCAGTCGCGCGCCACCTTGAGCAAGGTGTTGATGGCCGCGGGGCGCAGGTCGAGCTTGCGCGAGCCGAGTTCGGCGGTGCCGGCAATCCGCATGCGGTTGCCCATGCGCGTGACGGCCACCTTGTACGACTCGTCCATCAGCGCGGCCAGCGGCGCCTGCAGTTCGTCGCTGACCTGCACCGTGGCGGAGTAGCCTTTGACCGGGTAGAGCGGGATGCGCAGGCCAAGCGGGCGCAGCAAGGCGGCGCTGGCGACGCCGGCGCTCACCAGTACGCGATCGGCGGTGCGTGTTTCGCGCGTGGCGCCGGCAGCGCCGGCGCGCAGGTCCAGCGCGAGCTTGCCGCCCGGCAGCGGCCGCAGCGCACAGGCGTGGCTGTCCATGACGAAGCGCACGCCGGCGGCTTCCGCCAGCACGCGCAGCCGGCGCACGAACATCGGGCAATTGCCGGATTCGTCCTCGGGCAGGTGCAGCCCGCCGGCCAGCGGCGTGTCGGTGGTGAGGCCGGGCTCGATGCCCCGGCAGCCAGCGGCATCGACCAGCCGGTGCGGCACCTTGTGCTCGCGCAGCAAGGCCAGCGCCGGTTCGGCCAGGCTCCGGTCGCGCTCGGTGCGGAACAGTTGCAGGTAGCCTTGCGACTGCTCGTAGTCGATCTCCAGCTGGCTGCGCAGCGTGTGCAGGCATTCCCGGCTGTAGAAGGCCAGGCGCTGCATGCGCAGCTTGTTGACACGGTAGCGCTCCAGCGTGCATTCGCCCAGCCAGCGCGCGATCCAGCGCCACATGGCCGGATCGGCGCTGGGCCGGAACAGCACGGGCGAGGTGCTGGCAAAGAGGTTGCGCAGCACCTTGCCCGGCATGCCGGGCGCGGCCCACGGGGTAACGTAGCCGGGCGCGATCACGCCGGCATTGCCGAAGCTGGATTCCTGCGCCGGCGCGGCGCGCCGTTCGACCACGGTCACTTCGAAGCCGGCTTCGCGCAGGTACCAGGCGGAGCAGACGCCGATCACGCCGGCGCCGATCACGATCACATGCATGGCACTCCGTTGAGGGCCGGACCGGCCCTCGCTGTCGATGGCTACTTCAACTCTTTTTGCATGACCACGTCGGGCAGCCAGGTGACGATTTCCGGCCACACGGTGACGATGGCGATCGCCACCACCATCATCATGAAGAATGGCAGCGACACCCGGGCTATGTAGTTGCTGTCCTTGCCTGTCATGCTCTGCAGCACGAACAGGTTGAACCCCACCGGCGGCGTCACTTCGGCGATTTCCACCAGCAGCACGATGAATATCCCGAACCATACCAGATCGAAACCCGCCGCCTGCACCATCGGCAGCACCGTGGCGGTGGTCAGCGCGATCATGGAAATGCCGTCGAGCGCGGTCCCCAGCAGGATATAGATCACCGTCAGCACGGCGATCAGCGCCCATGGCGACAGGTGCATCGCGGCCACCCATTCCGCCAGCGCGCGCGGGATGCCCGTGAAGCTCATGGTCACCGACAGGAAGGAGGTGGCGCCCAGGACGAACATGATCATCGCGGTCAGCCGGGTGGCCGACATCAGGCTCTCCCAGAAGGCCTTGCGCGTCAGCGATCCGCCCACCCACGCCAGCGCCAGCGAAGCCACCACGCCGTATGCCGCGGCTTCCGTGGCGGTGGAGTAGCCGGTGATCATGATCCAGGTGATAAAGGCGATGAGCACGATGCAGGGCATCAGCTGGCGGATCGAGGCGAGCCGCGAGCGCCAGTCGAAGCGTTCCGCCTGCGGCGTCTTGTCCGGGTTCGAGAGCGCCCACACCACGATATAGCCGGAGAACAGCAGCATCAGCAGCAGGCCGGGCAGGAAGCCGGCCAGGAACACGCGGATGATCGACACATCGGCCGAGACCGCATAGACCACCATGGTGATCGAAGGCGGAATCAGGATGCCGAGCGTGCCGGCGCACGACAGCGAGCCCAGCGTGACGCGCTCGTCGTAGCCGCGCCGTGTCAGTTCGGGCAGCGCGGATTTGGCGATGGTGGCGCAGGTGGCGGCCGACGAGCCCGACACGGAGCCGAAGATGCCGCACCCCAGGATGTTGACGTGCATCAGCCGCCCCGGCAGCCAGTTCAGCCAGGGCGACAGCCCGTTGAACATCTGCTCGGACAGCTTGGTGCGGAAGAGTATCTCGCCCATCCAGACAAAGAGCGGCAGCGATGCCAGCGTATAGGAAGCGCTGGACGACCACCAGGCATTGGCCAGATTGACCAGCGCATCGCGGTCGGCGAAGACCACCAGCCCCACCCAGGAGGTGACGGCGATGGCAACCGGAATCCACGCGCCGATGACCAGGAAGACGATCATCACCACCAGCAGGATCAGGGAAATCAGGACGGTGCTCATCAGACGGTCTCCCCGAAATCGCCGGCGGCCAGCTTGGCTTCCTGCGCCAGCTGGTAGCGCGGCTTTTGCCGGCGCGCCACGCGCTGCAGTTCGTCGAGCACTGCCAGCATGAAGCCGCCACAGCCCAGCACCGCGAAGCTCTGCGGAATCCACAGCGGCACCACGATCTGGCCCTGCGAGACATCGCCGATCTCCCAGCTCTGCCAGGCGAAGGAGAACAAGGCCCAGGTGGCATAGGCGGCGAACACCGCGCAGATGACCAGCGAGACCAGTTCGAGCCACCAGCGCATGCGCGGTTTGACGGCCTCTAGCAGCATTTCCACGCGCACGATGCCGCCATGCTGGAAGGTCTGGCCAAGGACGAGGAAGGCGGAAGCGGCGCACAGCCACGCAACGATGTCGTCGCCGCCCTTGAAGATGATGGTGGTCTCGCGCGAGAACGACATCAGGATCATGATGATGCAGACCCCGAGAATGCATAGCGCGCCGAGCACGGCGAACAGGTCAAGCAGCCGGTCCAGCCAGCGCTTGTTGACGGAAGGAGCTTCCATGGCGAGAGGGGAGGGAGAATGCGGTGAAAAAAGGGCGCGGGATGCTGCGGCAGCAGTGGCCGTGGCGGCAGGCAGTGCCGCCGCGGCCGGATACGGATCGCTTGTTTCTCGCTACTTCGCTTACTTCTTGTAGGCGTCGAGAATGGCCTTGCCGTCGTCGCCGGCGCCCTTGGCCCATTCGTCCACCATCACCTGGCCAACTTTCTGCATGTCCTGCTTGAGCTGGGGCGAGGGCGGCTGCACCGTCATGCCGTTCTTGCCGAGCACGGCCAGGTACTCACGCGTTTTCTGCTCCGATACCTGCCAGCCGCGCTTCTCGGCCTCGGCAACGGTCTTGAGCAGGGCGTCCTGGGTCGGCTTGTCCAGCGCGGCGAAAGACTTCTTGCTGACCACCAGCATGTTCTTGGGCAGCCAGGCATCGACGGTGTAGAAGTACTTCACGCTCTCCCACACCTTGGTGTCGACGCCGGTGGCGCCCGAGGACATGAAGGAGTTCACAGTGCCCGTCGCCAGCGCCTGGGCGAGGTCGGCGGCCTGGATCGTCACCGGCTGCGCGCCCACGAGCTCGGCGATCTTGGAGGTGGCGGGGTTATAGGCGCGCCACTTCAGGCCCTTCATGTCGCCCGCGTTGTTGAGCGGCTTGTTGGCGTAGATGCCTTGCGGCGGCCAGGCCACCGCGTACAGCAGTTTCAGGCCTTGCTTGTCGAGCACCTTGTCGGTGACAGCGCGCGAGGCCTGCCACAGCTTGTAGGAGTCCTGGTAGCTGGTGGCCAGGAAGGGCACCGCATCCACGCCGAACACCGGGTTCTCGTTGGCCAGCAGCGACATCAGGATCTCGCCCATCTGGACCTGGCCGGTCTGCACGCCGCGCTTGATTTCGTTGGCCTTGAGCAGCGAACCGTTGGGGTGGATCACGATCTTCAGCTTGCCGCCGGTGGCCTTCTCCACGTCGCTGGCCATTTGCTGCAGGTTCTCGGTGTGCAGGTTGCTGACCGGGTAGCCGGTCGGCAGGTCCCATTTGGTCTCGGCTTGCGCGGCGGACATCATGACGGAGGAGGTGGCAAGCACCCCGCCCAGCAGCATGTACTTAAGTGTTGCCTTCCCTTGCATCGATCTCTCCTGGTTGATCGTTTTGGCTGATACGTCTTTGTCTGTCTTTGACTTTTGTTTCTTATCTTTGCTGCCCGTGCAACCTGGCTCATGGATTGCACGGCGGTGTGCGGCTTGGCCCGGCGCCTCAGGCGGCCGGCTTGACGATGGATTCCAATGCAATTGCCGTGCCCAGCAGTTGCGCGTCGCGCAGCGCACCGTGCGAGAGCATCAGGCCGACCGGCAATTCGTCGGGCTGGTGGCAGGGCAGCGAGATCGAACAGCCGTCAAGGAAGTTGAAGGCCGAGGTATTGCGCAGCAGCAGGGCATTGGTGCGGAAGAACAGGGCATCGTCCGCCACCAGCGGGGCGATCGGCGGCGCCACCATCGGCACGGTGGGGCAGGCCACGGCGTCGAAGCCGCCGATGCGCGCCGCAACCCGCGCGATCCAGTCGGCGCGGGCGCGCATAAGGTCGACATAGTCGGCTGCGCCCATGCTGGCGCCGCGGTCGATGCGCGAGGCTACGCGGGGGTCGTATTGCTCGCGCCGGGTGGCCAGCGCGTGGCGGTGGATGGCATAGGCCTCGGCGGCGGTGAAGCCGCCCGCGGCGTTGATGGCGGGCAGTTCGGTCAGTTCGGGCAGGTCGATGTGCTCGATCTGCACGCCGGCCGCGGACAACCGGCCCAGGGCACGGTCGAAGGCGCGCGCCACGACGGGGTCGAGGTCGTCCAGCAGGTACTGGCGCGGGATGGCCAGGCGAATGCCGGCCGCGGCCTTGATGGCCGGGATGACAGCCTCGTCGGCGATCACGCTGTCCACCAGGACGCAGTCATGCACCGTGCGCGCCATGGCGCAGGCGGTATCCAGGGTGTAAGACAGCGGGAAGGCGCCGTCCAGCGGCACGCGGCGGGCAGTGGGCTTGAAGCCGGCCAGGCCGCACAGGGCCGCTGGGATGCGGATGGAACCGCCGGTATCGCTGCCCAGCCCGGCCACTGCCAGGCCCAGCGCCACGGAGACGGCGGCGCCGGAGGACGACCCGCCGGGAATACGTGCCACCTGCGCATCCGCCGGGTTCACGGGCGTGCCGAAATGCGGGTTGATGCCCACGCCGGAGAAGGCGAACTCCGTCATGTTGGTGCGGCCCACCAGGGCCGCGCCGCTGTCGCGCAGCCGGCGCACCACCGTGGCATCGGCCGTGGCTGCCGCCGCGTCGCTGCGTACCGGTGAGCCGGCGTGCGTGGCTTCGCCGGCGATATTGAACAGGTCCTTGACCGAGACCGGCAGGCCCGCCAGGGGATGCAGGGGCTTGCCGGCCAGGCTGGCGGCGTCGGCCGCCCGCGCTACCTGCGCCGCGGCGTCGAAGGTGGTGCGCAGGAAGACGGCATTGGCCGCCGGCGTCTGCGCAAGCTGCTCCGCTTCAGCGATCACGTCGGCCCGCGAAGTCGCGCCATCGCGAAGTTTTGTCTGTAATGTATGGATATCCGTGGACATTGGGCTCGCGCTCAATCGCGCTCAGGAGGGTTCGGATCGAGTCTATCCAGTGCATTCGCACCGCGCAACCAGCCCATTGCCGGGCGCGAGAAGGTCCCTGGGATAGTGCGTGAATCGCTTTCTCCGCCCTGTTTTCGTGCAGAATCCACGGTGACATCTCCGATGTTTTGCTTGGATTTATTTTGTGTTTATCCTCATAATTTGTTAATAAACTGTCAAGCCAAATATGGTGGCGGCGGCATCGGGGATATACCTAGTCATCCTTGTCATACCGTCCAGGCACCAACCCACGAAAGGAGTGAAGACATGGCGCGTAAGCCAGCATCCGAGCCAGCCCGGGCCGACGACGACGGCAGCGGGAACGAGGCGTCCGCGCGGTCCGCGGCCAGCGCGTTTGCGCGATCGTCCGGGCCGAATATCGTGTCGTCTTCGCACCTGGTGTCCGAGCGCAGCCCGGAACTGTCCGAGTTCGAGTTCGGCCTGAACACGGCCTACAACGCCTATAGCCGCTGGGTGGTGCGCTGCATGGGCGCCTCCGGCGTGCGCGACCTGACTTTCCTGGATGTGCTGGTGCTCCACCATGTCAACCACCGCGCGCGTCCCAAGCGGCTGGCCGATATCTGCTTTGTGCTCAATGTGGAGGACACCCACCTCGTCACCTACGCGCTCAAGAAGCTGCAGGGCCTGGCGCTGGTGGAGGGCGAGCGGGTCGGCAAGGAAGCCACCTACATCACCACGCCAGCCGGCACGGAAGCCTGCGCGCGCTACCGCGAGATCCGGGAGCAGTGCCTGACCAGCAATTTCTCCGCGGGCAGCGCGGAGAACGCCGAGATCGGCGAGCTGGCACGACTGCTGCGTGTGCTGACCGGCCTGTACGAGCAGGCCGCGCGCTCGGCCACGTCGCTGTAACCGCCCTTGCCGATGCAGCGGCGACTTCCGTAGCGGCCCGGGGCCGGGCTGCTACGGGAATCGCTTGCCTGACGTTCCAGGTTTTTCCCCGACATTGCCATCACACCGCTGCAGGGAATCTCCCATATGTCGCTGCCATTCTCCGCCGCCAATGTCTCGGATCGCCGCCGCTGGCAATTCTGGATCGACCGCGGCGGCACCTTTACCGATGTGGTCGGGCTCAGGCCGGACGGTACGGTGGTCACGCACAAGCTGCTGTCCGAGAATCCGGAGCAATACAGCGACGCCGCCGTGGCCGGCATCCGCCACCTGCTCGGGCTGGCGGCCGACGAGCCGGTCACGCCGGCGCAGGTGGAGGTGGTGAAGATGGGCACCACGGTGGCGACCAATGCCTTGCTGGAACGCAAGGGCGAGCCGGTGGCGCTGTTCATCACGCGCGGTTTCCGGGACGCGCTGCGCATCGCCTACCAGAACCGGCCCCGGCTGTTCGACCTGAATATCGTGCTGCCGGAGCTGCTCTACCGCGAAGTGGTGGAGGTGGGCGAACGCCTGGACGCGCGGGGCGAAACGGTGACGCCGCTCGACGAGGCATCGCTGCGCGCCGATATGCGGCGCGTGTTCGACAGCGGCATCCGCGCCATCGCCATCGTGTTCCTGCACGGCTACCGGCAAGCGGCGCACGAGCTGGCGGCGGCGCGGATCGCGCGGCAGACCGGCTTCACGCAGATCTCCGTGTCGCACCAGGTGTCGCCGCTGATGAAGCTGGTCTCGCGGGGCGATACCACGGTGGTGGATGCCTACCTGTCGCCGATCCTGCGCCGCTACGTGGAACAGGTGGAGCAGCAGATGCCGGGTGTGCGGCTGCAATTCATGCAGAGCAGCGGCGGCCTGACCGATGCGCACCGCTTCCAGGGCAAGGACGCCATCCTGTCCGGCCCGGCCGGCGGCATCGTCGGCATGGTGCGTTCGTCGCAGAGCGCCGGTTTCGGGCGCATCATCGGCTTCGACATGGGCGGCACGTCCACCGATGTCTCGCATTTCAACGGCAGCCATCCCAACGATTTCGAGCGCGTGTTCGAAACCAGCGTGGCGGGCGTGCGCATGCGCGCGCCCATGATGAGCATCCACACGGTGGCCGCGGGCGGGGGCTCCATCCTGCATTTCGACGGCAGCCGCTTCCGCGTCGGCCCGGATTCCGCCGGCGCCAATCCCGGGCCGGCGAGCTACCGGCGCGGCGGCCCGCTGGCGGTGACCGACTGCAACGTCATGCTCGGCAAGATCCAGTCGGGCCATTTCCCCGCGGTGTTCGGCCCGCGCGCCGATGCGGCGCTGGATCGCGATGTGGTGGTGGCGAAGTTCGAGGCGCTGGCGCAAGCCGTGTCAGCCGCCACCGGCGATGCGCGCAGCGCCGAGCAGGTGGCCGAGGGCTTCATCGAGATCGCCGTGGGCAATATGGCCAATGCGATCAAGCAGATATCGGTGCAGCGCGGCCACGACGTGACGGGCTACACGCTGACCACCTTCGGCGGCGCGGGCGGCCAGCATGCGTGCCTGGTGGCGGACGCGCTTGGCATGCAGACCGTGTTCGTGCATCCGCTGGCCGGCGTGTTGTCGGCCTACGGCATGGGGCTGGCTGACCGCACCGCGATGCGCGAGCGGGCGGTGGAGGCGCGGCTCGACGCTGCGGCGCTGCCCGTGCTGCAGGCTGTGCTCGATACGCTGGCAGGCGAGGCGCGCCGGGAGTTGCTGGAGCAGGAGGTGGCCGAGGCGCAGATCGACGTGGTGCGCCGCGCGCACCTGCGCTATGAGGGCACGGATTCGGCGCTGGTGGTGCCATTCGGCAGTCAGGCTGCCATGCAGGCCGCGTTCGATGCGGCCTATCGGCAGCGCTATGCCTTCCTGATGCAAGGCAAGCCGCTGGTGGTGGAAGCCGTGTCGGTGGAAGCCATCGGCAGCAGCGAACCGCCCGAGGAAAAGCTGCCCGAGCCGCCGCCGCGCGCAGGCGGCCCGGTGCCGGCGGAGCAGGTGCGCATGTTCAGCGGCGGCAACTGGCACGATACCGGGCTGTTCCCGCGCGATGCGCTGCGACCCGGCGACGTGCTGCCGGGACCGGCCATCATCGCCGAGCGCAATGCCACCACGGTGGTGGAGCCCGGCTGGCAGGCCGAGCTGACCGCGCGCGACCACCTGGTGCTGACCCGCGCCGTGCCGCGTCCCCGGCGGCGCGCGATGGGCACCGACGCCGATCCGGTCATGCTGGAGGTCTTCAACAACCTGTTCATGTCGATCGCCGAGCAGATGGGCCAGCGCCTGCAGAACACGGCGTACTCGGTGAACATCAAGGAGCGGCTCGACTTCTCCTGCGCGATCTTCGATGCCGGCGGCAACCTGATCGCCAACGCCCCGCATATGCCGGTGCATCTTGGTTCGATGGGCGAGAGCATCAAGACCGTGATCGCGCGCAATGCCGGTCGCATGGCCGACGGCGATGTCTACGTGCTGAACGATCCGTACAACGGCGGCACGCACTTGCCCGACGTCACGGTGATCACGCCGGTCTTCGACGAGGCCGGCGCGGAGATTCTCTTCTACGTCGGCTCTCGCGGCCATCACGCCGATATCGGTGGCATCACGCCGGGCTCGATGCCGCCGGACTCCACGGTGGTCGAGGAGGAAGGCGTGATGATCGACAACTTCCCGCTGGTGAAGGCCGGCGTGCTTGACGATGCCGGCATGCGCGCGCTGCTGGCCGGCGCGCGCTACCCGGCCCGCAATATCGACCAGAACATGGCCGACCTGCGCGCCCAAGTGGCGGCCAACGCCAAGGGCGTGGAGGAATTGCGCAAGATGGTGGTGCAGTTCGGCCTGCCGGTGGTGCGTGCCTATATGGGGCACGTGCAGGACAACGCCGAGGAAGCCGTGCGCCGCGTCATCACCGCGCTCAAGGACGGCGCCTATCGCTATCCGCTGGACAACGGCGCCCAGATCCGGGTGCGCGTCACCGTGGACCAGGTCCGGCGCGAAGCGGTGGTGGACTTCACCGGCACGTCGGCGCAGTTGTCCAACAACTTCAATGCGCCGCGCGCGGTGTGCATGGCGGCCGTGCTCTATGTGTTCCGCACGCTGGTCAACGAGGATATCCCGCTCAATGCCGGCTGCCTCAAGCCGATCAGGGTGATCATTCCCGAGGGCTCGATGCTGAATCCGCGTTATCCGGCTTCGGTGGTATCGGGCAACGTGGAAACTTCCTCTTGCATCACCAACGCGCTTTACGGCGCGCTGGGCGTGGTGGCGGCCAGCCAGGGCACCATGAACAACTTCACCTTCGGCAACGATCGCTACCAGTATTACGAGACCATCTCGGGTGGCAGCGGCGCCGGGCAGGGCTTTAGCGGCTGCGACGTGGTGCAGACCAATATGACCAACTCGCGCCTGACCGATCCGGAGGTGCTGGAATGGCGGTTCCCGGTGCGGCTGGAAAGCTATGAGATCCGGCCGGGATCGGGTGGGGCCGGGCAGCGGCATGGCGGCAACGGTGGTATTCGCAAGGTCCGCTTCCTTGAGCCGATGACGGCGTCGATCCTGTCCAATAACCGCTTGCATGCGCCATTCGGCATGGCTGGCGGCGAGCCCGGCGCCATGGGGCGCAACTACGTTGTGCGCCATGATGGCAGCGAGGAGGCGCTGGGCCATGTCGGCCGCTGCGAGATGGAGGCGGGCGATATCTTCGTGGTGGAAACGCCGGGGGGCGGCGGCTTCGGGGCGGCGTAGGGACCGCGAACGTCCTCGATGTTTTCACGAGCCGAAGCGAGAGCGCTTCGGCTCGTTGCCATTCATGGCGCGCGAAGCAGAATTCAACGTCGAACAGATCCGTCTTTCGTCACTTGGCCTCAAGGCCGTCATCCGGATTTTCAGATCCACCATTTTCGGCAACTCCGGCACTCCTGGCGACGACGCTGAAATAACCGCGTTGCAGCAATTTCCTTGACTTATCCCCAGGTCATTCCTAGGTTTATCAAGACTCCGGGGTGCAAGGCCATAGCGCGATAAATGGCCGATTCTCTTGGGCAGGGAGGGGCGGCGGTGAATCCAGGCAGCAGAGCTATCGTTCTGGTTATTGCGTTGATTGGCTCGATCGCCGTGGGCGGGTGTTCGAAACCGGAACCGGGTCACGTCCTGGACGAGGCGCAGCAGGCGGGCCGCGGCGCGGAGTCGTTCCGGCACGCCGCGGAAGACTATTTTCACGATATGGATCGTGGTGTCGCCCTGACCAGGGAAGAGATCATGGGCCGCAATATGTGGCTCGTCTGGAGTGGCGGCAACGACAGGTTCTGGGACGGCATGACGAACTTCACGTTCGGCGCCTTCGACCTGCTCAAGTCCATCAGCTCGCATCCCGGCCAGGGCTATTCGCGCGACACCCGCTGGAGCTCCCTCGGCCTGGTCAACGAGCCTTGTTTCGAAAAGCCCCTCGCGCCCGATCCGCAACGCTTCGGGCTATGGCTCGACCAACGGGTGAAGGATTGCCCGGCCGATCCGTTCGAAAACGAACAGGCCTATCCAGGGGTCAGGACCGGCGCGCGCGGCACCACTTTCTCGAACGGCGCGAAGCTCCCGGTCGGCTCCTACTACGGCTATCCCACCGGCATCGTCGGGTTGCGCCTGTTTCCCAATCCGGCTTTTGACGAGAAGGCCGCAAAGGCGTGGGATCCGCAGCGCTATTACACCGATCCGGCCTACTACAACAGAGCCGACCTGGTGCGCCCCTATCGCGTGGGCATGGCCTGCGGCTTCTGCCACGCAGGCCCCAGCCCGGTCCATCCGCCCGCGGACCCGGCGCATCCGAAATGGGCCGACCTGAGCTCCACGGTGGGCGCGCAGTATATGTGGGTGGACCGGCTCTTCATCCACAATGCATCGACGCGCGAAGGCCAGCAGAATTTCATGTTCCAACTCGTGCATACGTTCCGGCCGGGCGCCATGGATACCTCGCTGGTCTCCACGGACAACATCAACAACCCCAGGACCATGAACGCGCTCTACGACCTGATGGCGCGCATGGGCGTGGCGAAGCGGATCGGGCAGGAGAAGCTGGCCGGCGGCGAGCTGAACAACCGGCAGATCAACGACTTCGTGAAAAGCGGCGCGCTGACGCAGTTCTACGCGCCGCCCGATACGGTATGGACGCCGCACGTCCTCAAGGATGGTGCCGACTCGGTCGGGGTGCTGGGCGCCCTGAACCGGGTGTACCTGAATATCGGGCTGTTCAGCGAGGAGTGGCTGCTGCACTTCAATCCTATCCTCGGCGGCAAGTCCATCACGCCCATCGAACTTTCCGTGGCGCAGAGGAACTCGAGCTATTGGAAGGCGACGGAAGCCGGCACCTTCAATACGGCGCTGTTCCTGCTGAAATCGACCCCGCCGGACCACCTGAGCGATGCGCCGGGCGGTGCGTCATTCCTGGCGGACGTGTCGTCGCCGGCCGGCGCCGCGCTGCTTGAACAGGGCAAGAACGTGTTTGCCGATACCTGCGCACGCTGTCATTCCAGCAAGGCGCCGCCGCCGCCGGCCAGCCTGAACCTGCAGAACTGCGCGGGGCCGAACTACCTCGCGTGCTTCATGCGGTACTGGAAATGGACGCAAACGGACGAATTCAAGGCGCAGATGCGCAAGGTCGTCAATGCGCCGGACTTCCTGGAGGGCAACTATCTTTCGTCCGATGCGCGCGTTCCCGTCACGCTGCTGCGCACGAATGCATGCAGTCCGCTGGCGACCAATGCGCTGCGGGGAAATATCTGGGACAACTTTTCGTCGGAGTCCTACAAGACGCTGCCATCGGTTGGCACCATCACGCTCAATGACCCGTTTACGGGTGAGCGCTGGCAGTACCGGATGCCAGCCGGCGGGCGTGGCTACACGCGTGTGCCCTCGCTGATCAGCGTGTGGTCGACTGCGCCGCTCTTCCTCAACAATGCGCTCGGGCCGTTTAGCGAGGATCCTTCGGTGGCAAGCCGGGTGAAGGTATTCGATGCTTCCATCGAGCAATTGCTCTGGCCGGAAAAACGCGCGCGCGACGAGGTCCTGGGGACCAAGGTGCCCGGCGTGATCGACCGCACCACGGAGCGCAGCCAGATCACTGTCCCGGCGGGCTTCGTGCCGGATGCGCTCAAGCCGCTGCAAGGCTTCATGCACCGCTTCGCGCCGTGGCTGGTAGGGGCCGGAGGCGATGTGACCATCGGTCCCGCGCCCAGGCAGATGCCGGTCAACCTGATCGCCAATATCCAGCCGCTGGCGGAAAGCAGCGAAACCGGTGCAAAGGCCGACCACGCGGCCAAGGTGGTGAGCCTTGCGGTCAAGCTGAAGTCCGACCTGGCTTCGGTACCGGAGGGCGCCACCGACGACGATCTGCGAAAGACCTACGCCAACCTCGTCAAGCCCATGCTGAGCCTGAGCAAATGCCCGGATTTCGTGGTGAATCGCGGCCATTACTTCGGCACGGCGGAGTTCAACAACCAGGCCGGCCTGAGCGCCGATGAGCAATCGTTCGGGCAGGAGCCGGTACTGAGCGACGAGGACAAGCGGGCCTTGATTGCCTTTCTCAAGACCTTCTGATGAAGACTGCGCGGCGGGGATATGTCTGCTCAAGGCGAGGAAGCTTGGGATTATGTGATCGTTGGCTCCGGCGCGGGCGGCGGCACGCTCGCCGCGCGGCTCGCTGAAGCAGGCATGCGCGTGTTCCTGATCGAGGCGGGTTGCGATGCGCGCGAGCATGGGGCGGCGTGCCTGCCGGAGGATTACGAAGTGCCGGCGTTTCACGCCTGCGCCTCCGAGAATCCCGCGATGAGCTGGAACTTCTTCGTGCGTCATTACGCGGACGATGCACAGCAACGGCGCGACCCCAAGTGCGGCAGCGAAGGCGTGCTCTATCCCCGGGCCGCGACCCTGGGCGGCTGCACCGCCCACAACGCGATGATCTTTCTCTACCCCCACGATGCCGACTGGGACGGCATTGCCGCGCTGACCGGCGACCGCTCGTGGAAGGCCAGCCACATGCGCCGCTATGCCAAGCGGCTGGAGCAATGCCGTCACCGTCCGCTGTGGGCGCTTGCCCGCCGCCTGGGTTTCGATCCCACTGCCCACGGCTGGGACGGCTGGCTCAGCACGGAGCGCGCGTTTCCCCTGCAGGCGCTCACCGATGACGCGCTGACGCGCCTGATTCTCGGCTCGATGGAGATGGCGGCGCGCAGCGTGCCGAGGCGGCTCCATGCCTTGCTGCGCTTCTTCCGGTGGCAGGGCGACCCGAACTCCAGGATCTGGGGAAGACGATGTTTCGATGGCGTGTGCTATACGCCGATGACGACCAGCGGCCATGCCCGCACCGGCACGCGCGAACGGGTGCTGGAAGTCGCCGGCCGTTTTCCCTCGCGGCTGCATATCGAACTGGACGCACTGGCGACCAGGGTGCTGATCGACGCGAACGGCACCGCGTTCGGGGTCGAATATCTCAAGGGGCGGCATCTCTACCAGGCGCACGTCTCGCCAAATCCGGCGCCCGGCGTGCGGCAGGAAGTGCGCGCTCGCCGCGAGGTGATCCTGGCGGGCGGCGCGTTCAATACGCCGCAATTGCTGATGCTCTCGGGGATTGGTCCCGCCGGGCACCTCCGCGAGCATGGCATACCCGTGCGGGTGGATCTGCCTGGGGTCGGCCGCAACCTCCAGGATCGCTATGAGGTGGGCGTCGTGAGCCGGATGGCGCGGCCCTGGCAGATACTGAACGGCGCCCGCTTCGAGAGGGACGACCCGGCCTATTGCAGCTGGCGCGACCTGCGCCACGGTGTCTACACTTCCAACGGCGTCGCGATCGCGGTGGCGAGGCGTTCGCGCAAAGGCCTTCCCGTGCCGGATATTTTCTGCATGGCGCTGGTCGAGCACTTTGCCGGCTATTTTCCGGGTTATTCCAAGGTGTTCGCCCAGAGCGACGATATCCTCACCTGGGCCATACTCAAGGCGCACACGCAGAATCGCGCGGGCACGGTCCTGCTGCGGTCCGCGAATCCGCTCGATACGCCCCTGATCAACTTCCACTATTTCGAGGAGGGCGATGCCGCCTCGGACGAGGATATGCGCGCGGTGATCGAAGCCATCCGCTACGTGCGCAAGCTGGCCGTACCGCTGGCCGAGCGCGGCGTGATCGCGCAGGAGCAGCTTCCCGGCGCCCACCTGCGCGATGATGCGGAACTGGCTGGCTATGTGCGCGACAACGCGTGGGGGCACCACGCATCGTGTACCTGCGCCATCGGCCCGCGCGAGGCGGGCGGTGTGCTCGACAGCGGTTTTTCCGTGCACGGAACGCGCCGGCTGCGTGTCGTCGACGCCTCCGTTTTTCCGAGGATTCCTGGCTTTTTCCCGGCTAGCGCAATTTGCATGGTTGCCGAGAAGGCGGCCGATGTCATCTTGAACGAGACGACAACGGGCGCATAGGCAGCCGATCGACAAGGGAGGTGGAAGATGGCCTACGACGTGAGCAAGCTGCTGGCGATGAGCCAGGAACAGCTGGACGAATTGTTCCGCAACAGCCCGGCCGGCGAGATTCCGGATGGCGAAGCCACGGGCACGGCGATCATCTCGCCCGGCACGGTGTTCAGCGAGAGCATCGCAAGGATGATCAATCTTTTCGCCTGGCAGGGCAAAGTCTTCGACGCCAGGCGCGGGGTGCTCAAGAACAAGATATCGCCTTTCGGGCTCGAGGCCATCCTGGCGAAGGTGTACAAGGGTGAAAGCTGGCTCGACCAGAAGGAGTGCATTGTCCTGGACTATGCCGAGACTTCGGTCGTGGCGCACTGGATACGGGACGAGATCCGCTGCATCGCGCCGGATGCCTATCTCGGCGTTGTGTACTGGGACAAGCATCGCCTGATCGACTTTTCCCTTGTGTTCTGACCATCATGAAGCGCAGGACCTTCCTGTTTGGCGGAGTCGGCGCCGCCGGTGTGCTGCTGGTGGGCTGGTCGTTGCTGCCGCCGCGCCAGCGCCTGACGACATCGGCCCCATTGCCGGCGGTCGGCACGCAGGTCGGGCTCAACGGCTGGGTCAAGATCGCCGCGGACAACAGCGTCACCATCATGATGTGCCGCACGGAGATGGGGCAGGGCGTGCACACCGGCCTGGCCATGGTACTGGCCGACGAACTGGACGCGGACTGGGCGCAGGTGAAGGTCGAGCATGCGCCCGTGGACAAGATCTACAACAACCTGGAAGTCGTTGTCGACGATCTCCCGTTCCGGGCGGACGACGATGGCGTGGTCAGGCAAGGGGCGGTCTGGTTCACCCGCAAGCTCATGCGCGAGATCGGCGAGATGGTGACAGGCGGCTCGTCGAGCGTCAACGACCTGTGGGAGCCGATGCGCGAGGCCGGCGCATCCGCCCGCGCGATGCTGATCGGCGCCGCCGCCGCGCGGTGGAACGTGCCTGTGGGCGAGTGCCGCGCGCAGGACGGCAAAGTGCTGCACGCCTCCGGCAAAACGGCCACCTTCGGCGAGCTGGCGGCGCAGGCCGCCAAACAGCCGATGCCGGCGAAGGTGGCGCTGAAGGCGCCATCCGAATTCAGGCTGATCGGCAAGAACATGCGGCGCATCGAGGCCGCGGCCAAGATCGATGGCACCGCGCGCTTTGGCATCGACGTGCTGCCCGAGGGACTGCTGTACGCCAGCGTGATGATGTGTCCGACGCTGGGTGGTACGGTGGCGAGCTTCGACGGCTCGGCCGCGGCCGCGTTGCCGGGCATCGTCAAGGTGTTCGCGGTCGATGGCTACAACGGCGGCACCGGCGGCGTGGCGGTGATCGCCGACAATGCGTACCGGGCCATGACCGCGCTGGATGCGGTCAAGATCGTGTGGAACCACGGCCCCGCCGCCGCGCTGTCCAGCGCGGACGTGAGCCGCCGTCTGGCGCAGGCGCTGGATGAATCCGACGGCCACGCCTATTACCGGCACGGCGACGTCGATGCCGCGTTGAAATCCGCCGCGAAAACCCTCAACGCGGAGTACAGCGTGCCCTACCTTGCGCATGGCGCGGTGGAGCCCATCAACTGCACGGTGCAGGTTCGCGACGGCGCGGCCAGGGTCTGGGTCTCGACGCAGTTGCCTGGCCTGGCGCGCAAAGCGGTCGCCAGGGTGCTCGCGCTCGATGCGGAACGGGTCGACGTGCAGCCGCAACTGGTCGGCGGCGCATTCGGGCGGCGGCTGGAGGTGGATTTCATCTCCCAGGCGGCGGCCATCGCGCGCGAGGGGGGCGGCAGGCCGGTCCAGACGATCTGGACGCGCATTCAGGACACCACGCACGACTTCTATCGGCCGGCTTGCGTCTCGCGCTTCAAGGCCGGGCTCGATGGCGCAGGCAACCTCATAGCCTGGCACAACACGTCGGCCAGCCAGGCGATCGTGCCGGGCGCGCTGTCGCGTCTGCTTGGCCTGCCTCGCCTCGGCATCGACAAGACCACGACGGAAGGGGCATTCGACCGGCCCTACGAATGGCCGAACGCGAGGGTCGGCCATGTGATTGTCGACCTGCCGGTGCCGGTGGGCTTCTGGCGCTCGGTCGGCCATTCGCACCAGGCCTTTTTTACCGAGAGCTTCATCGATGAGCTGGCGGCGGCGGCTGGCAAGGATCCCGTGGCGTTCCGCGCCGGCCTGTTGGCAAAGCACCCGCGCCACATGGCCGTGTTGCAGCGCGCCGCGGAACTGGCCGGCTGGGGGCGGGCGCCAGGGCAGGCTACCGACGGCGCCGCGCGCGCGCGCGGGGTGGCGCTGCACGAGGCCTACGGCAGCATCGTCGCGCAGGTGGCGGAGGTATCGCTGGCGCCGGACAAGCGGGTGCGTGTGCACCGGGTGGTCTGCGTGATCGATTGCGGTACGGCGGTGAACCCGAACCTGATCCGGCAGCAACTGGAAAGTGCGATCATTTTTGGCCTGTCGGCCGCGCTGTACGAAGAAATCACGATCGACCATGGCCAGGTGCACCAGCGGAATTTCAAGGAATTTCCTGTCATCCACATCAACGACTGCCCGGCGATCGAAACCGACATCATGCCGAGCCAGGAACATCCGCGGGGCGTGGGCGAAACCGGCACGCCGCCGATTGCGCCGGCGGTGGCGAATGCCCTGTTTGCGCTGACCGGGCAGCGCCTGCGCGCATTGCCCTTGAAGTTTGCATGAGCTGCGGGAGAGAACCATGTTATCCCTGAACATCAACGGCAAGGCGGTGACCGTGCGGTCCGATCCGGACACGCCGCTGTTGTGGGTGCTGCGCTGCGAACTGGGGTTGACCGGCACCAAGTATGGCTGCGGCGTGGGCATTTGCGGCGCCTGCACGGTACAGATGAACGACGACCGGGGCTTCGCCTGTCAGCGCAAGGTCTCGTCGCTGGAAAAGACCAGGATCGTGACCATCGAAGGCTTGCGCGGCGCGCAGGCGCAAGCCTTGAAGGCTGCCTGGATCGATCTCGATGTGGTGCAGTGCGGGTACTGCCAGAGCGCACAGCTCATGGCTGCCAGCGCACTGCTGAAAAAAATCCCGAAGCCCAGCGATGCCGACATCGATGCGTTCATGTCCGGCATTGTCTGCCGCTGCGGCACCTATCCGCGGATCAGGGCGGCCATCCATCGGGCAGCCGGGCAGCCGCGCGCCTGAGGCACTGCCGCCTTGCGAGGGTATTTCCGGATAACGTGAACACAAAGCGCGGCCAAGACTTCAGCAAGCACCGTGGCTTGTACGCCGCCGCCGTGCTGGAGCCGCGCCGCATGCCGCCCGCGGCCCGCGAGACCTCGCCCTCCTGGCCGCTGGCGCGCTCCCATATGGCGTCCTGATCAACGCGGTGCTGACCGACCCCGGGCCCTTGAAGCTGGACGCGCCTGCGCTGCAGGTGGAGTTGCTGGCGGCGCTGTCGGCCTATCTCAATGTAAAGGCCGAGGGGGAATGACGAACCGGCTGATGGAGAAGTTGCCCGGCGCGCTGGTGCTGCGCTGGCAGTAACCCGCATTAACCAACACGGAGACCCCATGACGGACAATCCAGGCTGTGCCCACGCGGCCACGGCTGACTTTCATCGCCTGCTGGCGCGCGAACTGCCGGAGCACGACGAACAGGACTGGGAGGACGCGCAGCGCGGCTTTCTCGGCACCATCCCCGATGCCAGGGTCGCGCGCGCCAACGGCCACGGCGTGTGGAACCTGGAGGCGTACGGTTTCCTCGATGCCGGGCAGGCGCCGGATATCGTCAACCCGAGCCTGTGGCGGCAGGCGCGGCTGAACCGTATCCACGGGCTGTTCCAGGTCACGCCGCGTATCTTCCAGGTGCGGGGATTCGATATCGCCAACATCACCTTTATCGAAGGCGACACCGGCGTGATCGCGCTGGACGCGCTGACCTGCCCGGAGACTGCCGCCGCGGCGCTTGCGCTGTACCGGCAGCATCGCGGCAACCGCACGCTGCACACCGTGATCTACAGCCACAGCCATGCCGACCACTTCGGCGGGGTGGCGGGACTGGTGGACGAAGCCGACGTGCGCGCCGGACGGGTACAGGTGATAGCGCCATCCGGCTTCATGCACCACGCCATTGCCGAGAACGTGATCGGCGGCGTGGCAATGGCGCGCCGCGCGCAGTTCCAGTTTGGCCATACGCTGGCCAAGGGGCCGGCGGCGCAGGTGGATGCGGGGCTGGGCAAGACCTTGCCGTTGGGACGCTCCACGCTGATCGCGCCGACGCTGTCGATCGAGGCGGAACACGAAGTCCACGTGATCGCGAAGGCCCGCCCCAGGCCAATCCGCAGGGGCCGCCGGCCAATGCCCTGATGCACGCCATGAGCAACGAACTGTTGTTCGACGCGCTGGCGGTGCGCATCCATGGCCAGCGTGCCGAAGGCATGGCGTGCCAGCTCGGCTGGCATTTCACCGAGAGCGGCGAGCAGTGGGTGAGCACCTTGTCCAACTGCGCGCTGAGCAGCCTGCAGGTGGAGGCGGCGTCCTCGGCGGACGTGGTCATCGAAACCACCCGCGACACGCTCGACGGGCTGTTGACGCGGCGCTGGACCGTTGCCGAGGCCATGGCCGAAGGCCGCCTCTCGCTGAGCGGCGCCGTATCGCTGCTGCCGCGCTTCATGGGCCTGCTGGACCAGTTCAGCGGCAGCTTCCCGGTGGTGGATGCGGCGCCGTGGCCCGACCGCTGAGCCGGCCACGCCCGTAAAGCAGCGCCGGCGGTGACACCGGCGCTTCGCCGGCGCAGGGGTGCCGGCTGCGGCAGACGGATTGAAGTGCCGCTTGCGGCATGCTGTGCCGGGCGGGGCGCCTTCCGCGTGATGGCTGCGAGGCTCGTCCGCGGCACCCGTGCCTTTGTCCATCAAGCTGCCCGTGCTGCATCGCGGGAAACCCCCTTCGACAAGGTATAATGCCGGTTTCCCGCCAGCACGGCGCCCCAACCAGCGGCGCCGGCCGGTAGCAGCCCCTACCTCCTGCCCTCCCGACCGCTCAGACCATGGCGCATTTCTCGTGCTTCCCCGGTGCATTGGCGCTTTCCGCCTTCCGCCAGCAACGCCTGCTCACCGCCCTCAAGCAGATCGACGCCGACATCGAGTCGGTGCACGGCCAGTTCCTGCATTTCGTCGACACCGACGTGCCGCTGTCCCAGGACGACAGCGCCCGCATCGGCGCGCTGCTGACCTACGGTGCGCCTTTCGAGGCACAGACCGAAGGCGACCGTTTCGTGGTGATCCCGCGTTTCGGCACGATTTCGCCGTGGGCCAGCAAGGCCACCGATATTGCGCATAACTGCGGCTTCGAGCACGTCCACCGCATCGAGCGTGGCATCGAGATCACCGTGGTGTGCAAGAAGGGCCTGCTGCGCGGGCGCAAGTCGCTGGACGCCGGCACCCGTGCCGCCGTGGCCGCCCACCTGTTCGATCGCATGACCGAATCCGTGGTGGCCTCGCGCGAGGACGCCGCCGGCCTGTTCCAGGAACTGCCCGCCAAGCCGCTGCGCTTCATCGATATCTCCGGTGGCCGCGCCGCGCTGGCGCAGGCCAATACCGAGATGGGCCTGGCGCTGTCGGAAGACGAGATCGATTACCTGGTGGACGCCTACGCCAGGCTGGAGCGCAACCCGACCGACGTCGAGCTGATGATGTTCGCGCAGGCCAACAGCGAGCACTGCCGCCACAAGATCTTCAACGCCACCTGGACCATCGACGGCGTGCAGCAGGATAAATCCCTGTTCGCCATGATCCGCAATACCCACCAGCTCAACCCGCAAGGGTCGATCGTGGCGTACTCGGACAACTCCGCGGTGATGGAAGGCGACGTGGCCGAGCGCTGGTTCCCGCGCGGCACCGGGCACAAGTACGGCCGCCATGAGGCGCTGACCCACACGCTGATGAAGGTGGAGACGCACAACCACCCGACCGCCATCTCGCCGTTCCCCGGCGCCTCCACCGGTGCCGGCGGCGAGATCCGTGACGAGGGCGCCACCGGACGTGGCGGCAAGCCCAAGGCGGGCCTGACCGGTTTCACGGTTTCCAACCTGATGCTGCCCGATGCCGTCGAAGGCTGGGAAAACGCGCGCGACGCGGCCCAGCCGGTGGCGCACCGCAACCCCGCCGACAAGCCCGGCGTGACCGGCAAGCCGGATCGCATCGCCTCGCCGCTGCAGATCATGACCGACGGCCCGCTTGGCGGCGCCGCGTTCAACAACGAGTTCGGCCGCGCCATCCTGGGTGGCTACTTCCGCGTCTACGAGCAAAACGTCGGCGGCACCGTGCGCGGCTATCACAAGCCGATCATGATCGCCGGCGGCATCGGCAATATCGACGCCGGCCACACGCACAAGAAGGACCTGCCCGCCGGCTCGCTGCTGATCCAGCTGGGCGGCCCGGGCATGCGCATCGGCATGGGCGGCAGCGCCGCCAGCTCGATGGCGACCGGCACCAACACCGCCGACCTGGACTTCGATTCGGTCCAGCGCGGCAACCCCGAGATGGAGCGGCGCGCGCAGGAAGTGATCAACGCCTGCTGGCAACTCGGCGACGACAACCCCATCCTGTCGATCCATGACGTGGGCGCGGGCGGCATTTCCAATGCCTTCCCCGAACTGGTGGACGGCGCCGGCCGCGGCGCGCGTTTCGACCTGCGCCAGGTGCACCTGGAAGAGTCCGGCATGAGCCCGGCCGAGATCTGGTGCAACGAGTCGCAGGAACGCTATGTGATGGCGGTGGCGCCGGAATCCTTCCCGCTGTTCCAGGCCATGTGCCAGCGCGAGCGCTCGCCGTTCGCGGTGGTGGGCATCGCCACCGAGGAGAAGCAGCTGCAGCTGGTCGACGCCCATGTCGACGCCGCGCTCAAGGAACACCATGCCGTGAACATGCCGATGGACGTGCTGCTGGGCAAGCCGCCGCGCATGCACCGCGACGTCAGGCATGTGGAGCAAAGCCTGCCGCCGGTGGACGTGACCGGCATCGCGCTGGACAAGGCCGTGCGCGACGTGCTGCGCCACCCCACCGTGGCCAGCAAGTCCTTCCTGATCACCATCGGCGACCGTACCGTGGGCGGCATGAACGCGCGCGACCAGATGGTCGGCCCCTGGCAGGTGCCGGTGGCCGACGTGGCCGTGACCACGCTCGATTACAAGGGCCGCACCGGCGAAGCCATGACCATGGGCGAGCGCACGCCGCTGGCCGTGATCAACGCTCCGGCCTCCGGCCGCATGGCCATCGGCGAGGCACTGACCAACCTGGCCGCCGCGCCGGTCAAGGACCTGGGCAAGGTGAAGCTGTCGGCCAACTGGATGGCGGCCTGCGGCGTGGAAGGCGAGGACGCCAAGCTGTATGACACCGTGCACGCCGTCGGCATGGAGCTGTGCCCGGCGCTGGGCATCAGCATCCCGGTGGGCAAGGATTCGCTGTCCATGCGCACCAAGTGGCAGGACAACGGCGCCGACAAGGAAGTGGTCGCGCCAGTCTCGCTGATCATCTCGGCGTTTGCCGCCGTGGACGACACCGACCGGACCCTGACCCCGCAACTGCGCACCGATGCCGGCGACAGCGTGCTGATCGCCATCGACCTCGGCCGCGGCAAGAACCGCCTGGGCGGCAGCATCCTGGCCCAGGTGACGCAGCAGGTAGGCGACACCGCGCCGGACGTGGACAACGCCGAAGACCTGAAGAACTTCTTCAACGTGATCCAGCGCCTGAACCGCGAGGGCAAGCTGCTGGCCTACCACGACCGTTCCGACGGCGGCTTCCTGGCTGCCCTGGCGGAAATGGCCTTTGCCGGCCATTGCGGCCTGTCGCTCAACGTCGACATGCTGGCGCTGGACCCGGTCCAGGAGCAGGACTTCGGCGACGCCAAGAACTGGGCCCAGCAAATCTCCGGCCGCCGGGACGAGCAGACCCTGCGCGCGCTGTTCTCGGAGGAACTCGGCGCGGTGATCCAGGTACGCCAGGAAGAGCGCGATGCCGTGTTCGCCGTGCTGCGCGAGGTTGGCCTGTCGGCATGCAGCCACGTAGTGGGCAAGCCCAACACCACCGACCAGATCGAGATCTACCGCGACGCCAAGAAGGTGTTCGGCGCCGCGCGCGGCGAACTGCAGCGCACCTGGAGCGAAGTCAGCTGGCGCATCGCGCGCCTGCGCGACAACCCCGCCTGCGCCGATAGCGAATACGACCGCCTGCTCGACGCGGCGGACCCCGGCATCTCGCCGGTACTGACCTTCGATCCGGCGGAAGACATTGCTGCGCCGTTCGTGGCAACCGGTGCGCGTCCGCGCGTGGCGATCCTGCGCGAGCAGGGCGTCAACTCGCAGATCGAGATGGCCTACAGCATGGACCGCGCGGGCTTCGACACGCACGACGTGCATATGAGCGACCTGATCGCGGGCCGCGCCAACCTGGCCGAGTTCTCCGGCTTCGTGGCCTGCGGCGGCTTCAGCTACGGCGACGTGCTGGGCGCTGGCGAAGGCTGGGCCAAGACGATCCTGTTCAACGCGCAGATGGCCGAGCAGTTTGCAGCCTTCTTCAACCGCCAGGATACGTTCGCGCTGGGCGTGTGCAATGGCTGCCAGATGATGAGCAACCTCGCCCCGATCATCCCGGGCGCGGGCGCCTGGCCCAAGTTCACGCGTAATCAGTCGGAACAGTACGAAGCGCGCTACGTCACCGTGGAAGTGCAGTCCTCGCCGTCGATCTTCTTCGCCGGCATGGAAGGCAGCCGCATCCCCATCGTGGTGGCGCACGGCGAAGGCTTTGCCGACTTCTCGCAGCAAGGCGACAAGAGCCAGGCCCAGGTGGCGCTGCGTTTCGTGGACAACCTCGGCGCACCCACCCAGACCTATCCGCTGAACCCGAACGGCTCGCCGGACGGCATTACCTCGGTGACCACCACGGATGGCCGCTTCACCGTGCTGATGCCGCACCCGGAGCGCGTGTTCCGCACCGCCACCATGAGTTGGGCGCCGGATGCCTGGAAGCAGGTGGCGGATGGCGGCAGCCCGTGGATGCGCATGTTCCGCAACGCGCGGAAGTGGGTGGGTTGAGCGGTTTGCCGCTGGCTCGCTGGTAGAAAAGAGAAAGCTCGCCTCGCGCGGGCTTTTTCTTTTGCTAACGGGCGTGCATGGCGAAGACGGGGGCAAAAGGAGCAGATTCCGGTCACGCCACCATCTGCGTACTCCAGGCCTGATACACGTAATACAACGGCCGCTGCGGATCCGATAGTTTTGCGCGAGCCGGTGCCGCGCCCCGGAGCTGCATGGTGACCAGCACCATGCGTGCCGCCTTGACGGCCGAATAGCGGTCGCGCAGCGGCAGCAGCGGCAGCACGGACCGCCATTCCGGTGGCAGGCCATCGTGGCTGAAGGTGCCGAGCGCGCAGTAGCCCCAACCCTCGGAGGTGAGGTGCCAGAGTTGCCGGTAGGCGCTGCCTGAAGCCATGGACTCGCTCTTTCCCATGCCGTCGCCCGCGGCGGGAGATCACGCGGGTGAGGGCAATGCAGTGTGCGCGCCAGCCATGCGGCGGGAGGCGCATTCCCCTGATCTTACTCAGGTGTCGGCATGGAGGGAATGCCCGTGGCCCGGGCTTGGTGGTATGCGGCACATACGCGTTGCCGCGGGATCACCTGGCAGGCAAGGGAATGACGCCTGGTGTGATCCCGGAGTACCGCATGATCCATGTGGCTCATCGGCGTCTGCGAAAGATTGGCAGTACATCACCTGTGGTACGCCGCATGAGCCAGGGCGCGTCTGGCGGCCGGCGTTTGCTGCCAGCTTGAATGCCGGCAAAAGCCGGCCGGACCCGCGATCCTGGTTTTTCAGGGCGGACGCTTTGGTCGCATTCGCCGATGGGCCCGGCCATTGTTAGTGCCAGCCGGCCACTACACCCACTACACCAGGCCATCCAGCAAATCCGGCCCGAACACTTCCCGATGCACCCGCTCAGCCTTCACTCCCCGCGCGTGCAACGCTGCCCGCTGCGCCTGCATGAACGGCAGCGGCCCGCACAGGTAAAAGTCAGCATCCGCAAGATCGTCGTCCGCCAGGATCACGTCGATATCCATGCGGCCGGGCAGGGCGGGTTGCGCGAGGAATTCAGCGGGCTCCGCCGACTCCAGGAAGAAATGCGTCCGCAGCTTCGGCAGTTTCCGCGCCGCGTGCGTGACATCCTTCAGGTGGGCCACATGCGAGACCTTGCGCGCCGCATGGCCGAACACCACCTTGCGCGAAGGATTGCGTTTCGCCACGGCATTCAGCGCGGAGATCATGGGCGTGACACCGACGCCGGCGGAGAGCAGCACGATGGGCGTGGCCGGCTCAATGCGCGGCGCGAAGTCGCCGAAGGGCTGGCTGACCATCAGCACGTCGCCAGGGCGGGCGTTGTCATGGAGCCAGTTGGACACGGCGCCGGCGGGCAGGGTGTCGCCGTTGCCGCTGTCGCGCTTTACCGAGATGCGCCAGGTCTTTCCGTTGGGCGCGTCCGACAGGCTGTACTGACGTTGCTGGAAGGCGCCGGGTGCCAGTTCGACCACGACCGAGATGTACTGGCCCGGCAGGAAATCTGCCAGCGTGGTGCCACCGACGGCTTCGAGCGTGAAGGCGGTGATGTCGGCGCTTTGTTCTTCGCGGGCAACGATCCGCACGGGCTGGCGGTGGTCCGGGCCGGTCTGCGCGCGCTCGTAGAGGCGCGTTTCCGCGGCGATCAGTTCGGCGGCCAGCAACCAGTAGGCTTCATCCCACGCGGCTACCAGTGCCGGGGTGGCGGCGTCGCCGAGCACTTCGCCGATGGCGCCGAGCAGGTGGCGGGCAACGATGGCGTAGTGGCTGGGCTTGATGCCGACCGAGGCGTGCTTGTGAACGATGCGGTTGACAACCGGGGCCAGGGCGCTGTTGTCGCCGTAGTTGGCGGCGTAGGCAAAGACTGCGGAGGCGAGCGATTGCTGCTGCGAACCGTTGGCTTGGTTGCCCATGTTGAACAGGTTGGTCAACTCGGGCCGATCGGCAAACATGTTGCGGTAGAAGGTCTGGGTGATGGCCAGGCCATGTTCCCGCAGGACGGGGACGCTTGCGTCGATCAGTGGTCTCGATTTTTCAGACAGCACGACAACCTCCAAAGATGTACGATAGATGCAACAAAAAAGCGAAAAAATGCCGCGGCATTCCGCGGTGGCGGCGTGCGATGTGGTTGCGACGCCTTGGGAAGGATTTTATTAAACATGCATTTGTAATGCAACATAAAGTTTGTGGCGGTGCGGAAAGATGCATCCGGGGGCCATGTTAGACTGCGGCGGCGTTGCGCAAAGCAGCGCTGCGCCTGCCGCAGAGCCATCCTGGCTGCCACGCATACCATCACCGCCGCAAGCCGGACCCAAGCCATGAGACTGACTGACTACACCGACTACAGTCTGCGGACCCTGATCTATGTCGCGGTCCACCCAGGCGAGCTTGTGACCATCCAGCGCATCGCGGATGCGTTCGGCATTCCCAAGAACCACCTGATCAAGATTGTGCAGAAGCTTGGCCAGGCCGGCTTCCTGCACACGGTGCGCGGGCGCGCCGGCGGCATCGAGCTGGGCCGGCCGGCGGCGCAGATCAATGTGGGCGAGGTGATCCGCACCATGGAGTCGGATTTCCACCTGGTGGAGTGCTTCCAGGGGGATGACAACCATTGCGTGATCACGCGCGTGTGCGGCTTGCGGGGCGTGCTTGCCGCCGCGCTGCGGGCATATTTCGAAGTGCTGGATGCCTACAGCCTGCAGGATCTGGTGGAGAAGCCCGCGGCGCTGAGCCGCGCGCTTGGACAGGACGGGGCGGCCACCATGGTGGGAATTCCCGTGAAGAGCGTGATGCGCAAGGCCAGGCCTGCCCGGGCAGCGCCAGGCGATGCAGGTGAGCAGTAAGTAGCCGGGACCCCGAAGCGGAGGCCTGCACTGGTTACCCGAAATGGCGCCGTAGTGGCTATTGTCTGCGCCCGCTGGCGGCGCTAGTCTGCCGTATGCGGCCAGCCGTCCGGCAGGGCCGGCAGGGGAGATCGGGATGACATTGCGGCTCGACAGCCACCGGGCCAACCGGCTCAGCACCGAACTATTGATTCGCCTGGACAGGCGCAACCAGCGCTACCGGCTTGAGCATTCGCTGGTGGATCTGGTGCGCCTGCGTGTGTCGCAGGTCAACGGCTGTCCATATTGCATCGACCTGCATTCGGCGCGGGCGCGCAAGGACGGCGAAATGGCGGCGCGGATCGATATGCTGGAAGTCTGGCGTGAGACGCCGCTGTACACCGACCGTGAGCGGGCGGCGCTGGCGTGGGCCGAGGCGGTGACGGACATCGCCGGCACGCATGTGCCGGATGCCGTCTGGGAGGCGGTACGGCCGTATTTTTCGGAGCGGGAGATCGTGGACCTGACCTTGCTGGTCACGGCGGTCAATAGTCTTAACCGCTTCGGCATCGCGTTTCGCCGGTCTCCCGTCTAGGTGAAGGGAGCCGGGAGCCGGGACACTGCCATGCGCGGGGTCTGGAACGGGCATGCCGGCAGGCCCACGCCCGCAGGTCCTGGCCACCAGCTTATCGGGGCAGCGGCTGCTTGATTGGATCGCCTTCGGCGGCGATGCCAAACACCAGTAGTCTGGCCGGCTTGGTCTTGCTGGCGTTGCGGGTGACGAGATGCCGCGCGCCGGGCGCTTCGTACCAGCTCTGGCCCTTGCCATAGGTCCTTTCGGGCTCGCCGCCGAGTTGCGATACCACGGTACCTTCCAGTACATAGGCAAAGATCGATCCGGGGTGGACATGGGGCTCGGACTCCTGGCCGGGTGCGAATGTCACTGTTGCCAGCAGGACGTTCTTGCCCGCGGCCTCAGGGATCGGCTGTTTCATCAGCGGCTGCACGCTTTCCTCTGACTTACCGGGTTGTCCGTCAGGCGTATGGGCAAGGGCACTGCCCGCGCCCGGCAACGCCAGCACGGCCGACACTACTGTCGCAATCGCCAGGCGGGACACGGCCCGTCCAATCTGCAATCGGGTCATCGTCATTGTCTCCCCTGGCTCAGGCCGGCGTCTTGCGGAACGAGATGGCGAAGCGGTTCCAGCTATTGATCGCGGAGATCAGCAGCGTCAGGTCGACCAGCTCGGCGTCGCTGAAGTGCGGGCGGACGGCTTCCCAGGCGGCGTCGGGCACGTGGTCCTGCGCGACCAACGTGACTGCCTCGGTCCAGGCCAGCGCGGCTTGCTCGCGCGCGGAGAAGAAGGGCGTTTCGCGCCAGACCGACAGGGTGGCCAGGCGGCGGTCGTCTTCGCCGCCCTTGCGCGCGTCGGTGGTGTGCAAGTCGATGCAATAGGCGCAGCCGTTGATTTGCGAAGCCCGCAGGCGCACCAGTTCCACCAGCGGCTGTTCCAGTCCGCTCTTGCCGATGCGTTCCTCCAGCCCGATCAGCGCCTTGATGGTGGCGGGGCTGGCTTTGTAGAAGTCGAGACGTTGTTCCATGGTTTGCTCCTGGTTTGCGCCGCCGGGTTGGCTGCGCGACAGGAACAAGATTAGGACGGCAACTGGTTATAAAAAATAGCCACTTTTTTGTAATTTAAGGTAGCCAGTGATGGCCATCCATCGCCCCGGCCAGTTTTTCCATGCCGGCGTGAATGTCGGCCACGCCGATGCCGCCATAGCCAAACAGGATCCCGGGTGTTGGCCGTTGCCCTGCGTACATGCCGGAGATGCCGTACAGGCCGATGGATGCGGCGGCGGCACGTGCGATCAGCGCCTGCTCATCCTGCTCCGTCTTCAGCCGGGCAACCAGGTGGATGCCGGCGGCCGGCGCGAGCGCCGTGAACCAGCGGCTCAGCGGGCCGTCCAGGTGCGCAAGCAGCGCGGTCCGGCGCGCGGCATATTCCTTGTGCATGCGCCGCAGATGCTTGCCGAAATAGCCGTCGAGCATGAACTTGGCGAGGGCGGTCTGCGTCATGGTGCAGCTATGCCAGTCGCCGACCTGCTTGGCGCGGCGTACCGCTGTGGCCAACGGTGCCGGGGGGATCACGTAGCCAATGCGCAGTTCGGGAAAGATCGTCTTGGAGAAGGTGCCCACGTACGCCACCACGCCGGTCTTGTCCAGGCTCTTGAGCGACTCCATCGGGCGGCCCATGAAGCGGAATTCACCGTCGTAGTCGTCTTCCAGCAGCAGCGCACCGCGGCGTTGCGCCCATTCCAGCAGCGCGACGCGGCGCTCCATGCTCATGGCCATGCCCAGCGGGAACTGGTGCGAGGGCGTGACGTAGACAATGCGTGCGTTGCCGGGCAGGGCGTCCACCACCAGCCCCTCGGCATCGACCGGGACGTGCGCCACCTGCGCGCCGAGCGCGGAAAATGCGATGCGCGCGGGCGGGTAGCCGGGATCTTCCACCGCCACCACATCGCCTGGGCGGATCACGACCCGTGCCATCAGGTCGATCGCCTGCTGCGCGCCTTGCGTCACGATGACGTCCTGCCAGTTGCTGGCCACGGCGCGGCTGAAAGCCAGGTAGCGCGAGACCGCCAGGCGCAGCTCCTGCTCCCCGGCGGGATCCCGGTAGGTGCCGCGTCCGCGGGCCTGCACGCGCAGCGCGTGGCTCACGCAACTGCGCCATTTATCGAAGGGAAACAAGGCCTTGTCTGTGACGCCGCCCACGAAGTCGAACGCGGGCGCCGCGCCGGGCGCCGTCATCGGCAAGGCGTCCGGCAACGTCTCCCAGATCGAGCCGGAGCCGGGACTCGGGGAGACCGGTGCCGGCGCCGGTGCCAGGCGGGTCATCTCGTGCGCCACGAAGGTGCCGTCGCCGGCGCGCGAGCGCAGGTAGCCCTCGGCAATCAACCGCTCGAACACATCGAGCGTGGTCTTGCGCGAGATGCCGAGCTGCGTGGCGAGGTCGCGGGTAGACGGCAGTCTCTCGCCCGGCGCCAGCCGTCCGTCGACGATACCCGCGCGCAACTGGCGATAAAGCTGGCCGGCCAGGCCCTGCCGGCCGTGAATAGTCAAATGGACGTCCATTTGCTGGCTACCTGAGACGGAGAAAAGTTCATTGATTTTAGTAGCCGCTCATGCCATCGGTGAAGGGGCGCTGGAGGGGGGCTTGGCCCGGGCCCTGGCCGCTCAGCCGTCCCGCCCGTCGGCGCGTGGCCTGGTCAGGTAGGGCGTGTATTTCACCAGGTAAAGCAAGAACGCCGCCATCCACAGCGCAGCGGCCCCGGCTATCCAGAACGGCTTGTATTGCGGCAGCAATAGCGGCCCCAGGACGCGGAAGAGGGCAGCCGTGCCGATGCACGCATAAGCCGCTTTCTCCATCTGGCCGGCCTCCAGCTTGCGGCCCGTATGGCCCAGCGCGGTGCGCGTGATCATCCCCAGGATGGCGCAACCGATCGCGCCCACGGTGAGCGCGTGCAAGGCCGCCGAGCGGTCGGCCCAGCCAAGTGCGGCGGCCGCCAGCAAGAGCAGGCCCAGCGGCAGGCAGCCGTAGGCGAGGTGCAGGATGGCGATCAGGGGCTTGCCTGCCGTGCGCCGCGAGCTCCAGCCGCCCAGTCGCACGGCTTGCGCCAGCGCGGCCAGCAGCGCGATCGCGGCGGTGGCCATGCCGCGCGGCGCCAGCGTGCAGGCGGTCATCGCGGCCAGCGTCAGCGCCACAACGCTGCGCTCGATAGCCGCCGAGCGCCGGATGCGTACCCCTGGGACCGTGTTGGCGGTGAACATCGGGATCACGCGCCCGCCGATCACGGTAATGAAGATGACGATCAGCCCGATCCCCGCATCGGCGCTTTGCAGCGCGAGCAGCACGGCGCCGTTGGCCAGCGCCACATGGAACACCGCATTCAGCGCCCACAGCAGGAACAACGCGGCGGCAAGCCCGTAGTTGCGCGTACTGCCGGCGCGAACCAGCACGCGCAGGAAGCTGGCCGCGCAAAGCAGCAGGAAGGCCAGGTCCAGCCCCGCCGCAACGGCTGCCGGCCCGGTCCACATCAGCACACGCGCCGCTAGCCAGACGGCAGCGAGGCAGGCCAGCAAGCCGCCCTGCGGTGTTTGCAGGCCTGTCCAGTTCTTGCCGGCAGTGAACAGGAAGCCGACCACGATCGCGGCGGCAAAGCCGAACACCATCTCGTGCGCGTGCCACAGCATGCCGCCCATGGCCGGCTGCGCACCGGCATGGGGCCACCAGCCCAGGTAGATCGCGGTCCAGACGCCAACGGCCACCACGGCAAAGGCGGCCGCCAGCAGGTAGAACGGCCGGAACGCCAGCGCAAGGACGGGATGGCCGTGATAGCGCGTGGTGGCGTGGCTTGCCGGTGGCTGGTTTTGCGCAAGGGGCAGCATGGTTCGGCTCTCAATGTGTCGGGTGGAATTCGGGATGCGGCAGCCGCCAAGGCGGTGTCGCAGCGGCCTCGCTTGCCAACCGGCGTTACCGGTGTTACCGGCGCTTCATATCGTGCGGCGCAGCAACCCGATAACGATTCTATAAAACAAGCATTTTAAATGCAACATAAAGACCGATGGCGAGGCTCGGATCCGGCATGACAATTTGCCGCTGGCCGATAGCGACCGGGCGCTGGCGGAGCCCGTGCTGGGCATCCTGGAACGTATGCGCGCGCTGCGCTCTGATCCTGTGTCCTTCGATCCCGCGGCGGCAGAGCGGAGCTTCAGTTTTTTCATCATCGATGCGGGCGTGGCGCAGATGTTGCCGCCCATCATCAACCACCTGGCGGGCGCGGTCGGAATGCCTTGCCGCAACGCGGGCGGCACCAGCGTCAAGGTGTCCACGGTGGTGGTGTAGCCCGAGCGAATGAAGAACACCACTGCAAAACCGGCGAAGGCCAGGGTAGCAGCACGCGCATCGGGGCACGGCATGATTTTGCCCGGCACCGGCGCAAGGAAACCGTCGCGCGCTTTTAAATAATTAAAAATGATGCGCTCAGGCGGCCGAGAATTTGCCGAGCAGGCGGATGAACTCGTCGAACTCGCTCTTGGTGAAATCCTTCAGGCGCGCATTCAGCACCTCGGGGGCGATCTCCGGGATCTGTTCGGCAACGCCATGGCCCTTGGCGGTCAGCTCCAGGTTGACCACGCGGCGGTCGTCCACGCTGCGCGAGCGGGTCAGCAGGCCCTTGTGCTCCAGCTTGTCGAGCATGCGGGTCATCAGGCCGGTGTCGATCACCAGCAGCTTGCTGAGTTCGAACGGGGTGGTGGCGACGCCTCGGGACAGCGACAGCAGGATGCCCATCTGCTGGGCGGTGATATCCAGTTCCTTGAGGGCGGCGTCCATTTCCATCAGCACAAGGTTGCGGGCCTTGTTGAGGAAGAACCCCACGCTCTGCGTGAGGCGAAAGTTCTCTCTGGTGTAGTGCTTCATGGGCGCCTCCTGTTTGCTGGATGGATATTATTTGATAAGTCAGATAAATTCAAGGTCAGAATCTGCGGATTTTCAGTGAGCCGCCGGGGCGGGAGTGAGGGCGAGGAACGGGCCGCTTCCGGTAGCTAGCCACCCAGTCCGCGGTTCGCAAAATACCGGGCCGGCGAGTCGCCAAAAGCACGGCGGAACATGGCGATGAAGTTGCTCGGCGTGGCGTAGCCCAGGGTCTCGGCCACAGCGGCCACGGCTTCGCCGCGTGCGAGCCGTTCCAGCGCCAGGGTCAGGCGAGCCTGCTGGCGCCAATGGGCAAAGCTCAGGCCAGTCTCTCCAAGGAACAGGCGGGATAGCGTACGCGGCGACATGCCCGCCCAGTCTGCCCACTCCACCAGGCTGCGATGGTCATCCGGGCATCCCAGGATGGCATTGCTGATCCGCAGCGCGCGCCGGTCGGTTGGCAAGGGCAGATGCAGGGGCTCGCGCGGCGCCTGCCGGATCTCGTCGAGCAGTACCGCGGCAATGCGCTCCTGCGCAGGATCCGGCGCGAAAGGCGAGGGCCAGGACGCAGCACGGCTGATCAGCGCGCGCATCAGTTCGCTGGTTCCCAATACGCAAGGCAGGCGCGGCAGGTCCTGCGCCGCGGAGGGGGCAATCCACACGTTCCAGCCGCCCAGCACGCCGCTGATGGTGACGCGATGCGTCTCGCCCGGCGGCATCCAGCCAGCGCGCTGGGCGGGCAGCAGCCAGGAGCCGTGGCGGGTGCGGACATGCACCAGGCCGTTGTCGATGCAGAACAACTGGCCGCGCACGTGGCTATGCCAGTCCAGCTCACGCGTGCCAAGTCGGAATTCGTTGTCGGTCCTGTCGGCACCGCGCATGGCGATCAGGGCAGGGCCGCCCGCTTGCTCGCTCGAGTCGGCAAAGGAGGCGAGCAGGGTCTGGGTTTCCGCCTGCGGGGACGCGTCGTCAGCGTTAGGGACCGCAGGATGGGCTGGGCGGGAAGGCATGGCCGGAATTCAATATTTTTAGGCGTGATAACGTTATCGAGTCTACCCGCTTCCACTGGATACTGCATGCGAGGCGCCTTATTCAACGCGTCAACCTTTACCCGCAGCGCAGGAGAGCGACATGCAAGCACAGGCTTCCAGCTTCCACATCTACGACGTATCGAACTTCCCCCTCGTGGTCGGCCGCGCCGAAGCCATGCAGGCTACGCCGCCCGGTGGCGCGACGAGATGACGGCCCTGGTCGGGCAGGACCGGGTCTTTGTGCTGATCCATGCCGCACGGGACGAAGAAGCGCACGAGGACCGCAAGCAACGCGCGCTATGGCTCAAACAGCACAAGGCGCCACTCGGGAGAAGCTGCAGGGCGCTGATCCATATCGAACCCGACCCGGACAAGCGGGCGGCAATGGCCGAGCAGGCGCAGATGGCGGTCAAGGCCTTTGGCGTGCCCGTGGCGATGGCCGCCACCATGGCGGAAGCGCTGGCGCTGGGCAACGATGCCCTGGCTGCCACGACCACGGCGAATGCGGTTGCCGGAGTGCAAGATGGCCCCGCGCGCTGAACGCCGGGCGGGCGCTGTGGCGGCGCAGCGCGCCTTGATGGCGAGGCCCATGCACATCACCATCGTCGGCGCCGGCCTGGGCGGCTTGTGCCTGGCGCAAGGGCTCAGGAGGCATGGCATCGCCTTCGATGTCTACGAGCGCGATGCGGCACTGGACAGCCGCACGCAGGGCTACCGCATCCGCATCGATCATCGGGGCCAGCAAGCCTTGAAGGCCTGCTTGCCGGCAGACCTTTTCGCCTTGTTCAAGGCAACCGGCGCGATGCCGGTGGAGGGCGTCAATGTGGTTGACACAGGGCTCGATGCCGTGACCGGAATGTGGGTGGAGTCGTGGCGGCGGGCCGGGAACGAAGGCGCTGGAAATGTTGAAGAGGACGACCTGAGCGTGAACCGCCAGACGCTGCGCGAAGTCCTGCTGTGCGGCATCGAGGACCGTGTGCATTTCGGCAAGGCGTGCGTGCGTTACCGGGAGTGCGAAGACGGGCGCGTGGCCGCCGTGTTTGCGGATGGTTCATCCGCCGTCTCGGACGTGCTGGTGGCGGCGGATGGCGTCAATTCCCAGGTGCGCCGGCGCCGTTTGCCGGGCGCCACCCCGGCGGATACCGGGTGCGCCTGCCTCTATGGCAAGACTTGCCCGACGCCTGCCGCGCTGGCGCGGATCTCCGGCGTGCTGCGGGACAGGACTTCTATCGTCTTCGGCGATGGCCTCGCGGTCATCATCGATCCGATGCGGTTCCGGCCGCAGCCCACGGGCTACCGCCTGGGCGAGTGCGAGGACTATCTCTACTGGGCCATCGTCGGCGCCCGCGAGAGCCTTGGCATCGGCTGGGAGGGTGGCGATGCGTTGCGCCAGGACGAACTCGCCGCGCGCATCGAGCGCGTCACGGCAGACTGGCACAGCGGGCTGCGGGCGCTGTTCCAGCTGGGCGATCGCGCCTCGCTGGCCATGCTGCCCGTCAGGACGGCAGACGTGCCGCCGGCCTGGCCGACCAATGCGGTCACGGTGCTGGGGGATGCCATCCATGCGATGAGTCCCGCAGGTGGCCTGGGGGCGAATGCGGCGCTGCACGATGCCTACCTGCTGGCGCGGCAACTGGGCGAGGCCGCCGCCGGCCACTGTTCGCTGCGCGCGGCCATCGGCAGTTACGAAACCGCCATGCGGGAACACAGTTCGCACGCCATCCTGGCTTCGCAGCGCGGTACGGAAATCTTGCTTGGCTACGGGGGCCGGCCCCATGCGCCCAAGCGCGTCCTGGCTGGCTAGGCGCCACGGCTTGCGGGGCGGCAATCGGAATCGTGCCGACGCCGTTCCTGCATGGCGACGCCGACCAGATCGTGCCGATCGGGGCGGCGGCCATGCTGGCCTCCAGGCTGGTCAGAAACGCGACGCTGAAGGTCTGCCCGGGCGCATCGCATGGGATGTGCGCGGTCAACGCAGAGCAGGTCAATGCAGACTTGCTTGCCTTTTTGCAGGGGTTGCACGGATGAAGCCGCGACAGGCATAAGTGCAGGCCGCGCGGCTAGGGGAGGAGGCCGCGCGGGTTCGCTGCGGTAGGCGCGCCATGGTGGATATGCGTTGCCGCTTGCGGAGCGGCAACGCGGATGCCAATTACTTGGAAGACTTCGCGCCGTCCGTATAGGGGTCGGCCTTGCCGGCCTTCGCGCCGTCCGTATAGGGATCGGCCTTGCCAGCCTTGGCACCGTCGGTGTACGGGTCGGGCTTGGCCTGGTTGGCATTCAGGTCCATCTGGGTGGATTGCTTGGCGCCATCCGTGTATGGATCGAACTTGCCGGATTTCGCGCCGTCCGTATAGGGGTCGGCCTTGCCTGCCTTGGCGCCGTCGGTGTACGGGTCGAACTTCTTTTGCTGGGCATAGCTCAAGCCTGAAGCCGTCGCGGCGGCGATAAGTAACGTCATCGTGAGGACTTTGCGCATCTCTTGCTCCGGTGGTAGCGAGGACCCTGTACTGCATCCCGCAAATATCATCGTAGGAGTGATTTCATGCTGCCTGAAGTAAAACGTTGTAAATCCTTGTTGCTGGCATTTCGGCGATTCCCTTTTGGGCCGGAGGGTGCGGGCACACGTTGATGGACGTGCAAATCCTGCTCGAGCGCCCGTGACGACATCGTGCGCTTGCAGATGGCTTGCAAAAAACCCCTTGACTATCTATCTACCAGTAGATAATATTCAGGACATGGAAGCCACTGCTCCGCCCCAGCAAGAAAGCTGAAGCAGGAAAGAGGATCCAGCGCAACACCCGGGGAATCCCCGTTTTTTTGGGCCAACCAGTCTATCTA
>NZ_JBFTSG010000033.1:0-101746 GCF_056399885.1 Cupriavidus sp. 01L45
GTGCGGTGCGCCTCACCATGAGCGTGCCCAACTACGCCAACCTGGCCAACGACCTCAACAGCGTGCCGATCATGCCGAAGAAGATCGCGGCCACGCTGACCCAGGCCGATTTCGATTCGGGCAAGGCGATGATCGGCACCGGCCCCTTCAAATTCGTGCGCTTCGCGCGCGGGCAGGAAATCGTGATGGCCAGGAACCCCGACTACTGGGGTCCCAAGGTCGATTGGGATCGGGCGATCTTCCGCATCATCACCGACAACGGCGCGCGCAGCGCGGCGCTGCTGTCCGGCGACGTGGACGTGATCGAAAGCGTGCCCTCCGCCGACGTGGCCAGGCTCAGGCAGAACCCCAAGTTCCGCATCGAGCAGCAGGTCTCGTGGCGCACCATCTTCTGGCAGATGGACCAGTCGCGCGACAACCCGCCCTTCGTCACCGACAAGGCCGGCAAGCCGCTCGGCAAGAACCCGTTCAAGGACGCACGCGTGCGCGCCGCGATCAGCAAGGCGCTGAACCGCGACGCCATCGTCGACCGCATCATGGAAGGGCTGGCCGTGCCGGCCTCCTCGATCGTCTCGCCGCAGATCTTTGGCCATCCCGGCACCAAGCCCGAGGCCTATGATCCCGAAGGCGCGAAGAAGCTGCTGGCCGCGGCGGGCTATCCGGATGGCTTTGGCCTGACGCTGCACGCGACCAATAACCGCTACCTGAACGATGCCGCGGTGGCGCAGGCTACCGCCAGCATGCTGACGCGCATCGGCATTCAGACCAAGGTGGAGACACTGCCGGTGGCCGCGTACTTCACGCGCGCGCGCCAGGGAGACTTTGCGTTCGAGATGCTGGGCTGGGGGTCGGCGGCGGCCGACGTGGCGCTGCGCTCGATCACCGGGACGCCGAATCCCAAGACGGGATACGGAACGTGGAACTGGGGCAAGTACAGCAATACGCAGCTTGACCTGCTGATTGAGAAATCGCTGACCACGGTGAGCAGCGACAAGTCGCGGGAGGAAAATGCGCGGATCGCGGCCAAGTTTGCGCTGGCGGATCATGCCATTGTTCCTTCCCATAGCCAGTTGGCGATGTGGGCGATGCGCAAGGATCTGAAGTATGAAGCGCGTACCGACGAATGGTCGCTCGCCCAGTTCTTCCACAAGCAGTAAGGCAGAGCGCCGAAGCGCTCCCTGCTTGCGGCGCCGGCGGCGAGGGCCGGCGCCGCAAGCGGCAAGCCAGCCGCCTCAGATCCGCAAACCGTCCTCCTGCCGCGCATTCGCCGCCCGCAGTTTCTTCACCCAGTCGCGCGCGGGCAGGCCGGTGCTGTCCTCCACCACCTTGGCGCGCGCTTCCAGCACATCCCACGACACATCGATCGCCGGGCCGTTGAAGGCCAGGGCAATGACATTGCCGTCGTGCACCTCTGGGAACACCAGCACGCGGTTATCGAAGGCTTCGCAGATCCGCACGATGTTTTTGGGAAAGCTGTCGTGGTCGCCGAACAGGTTGATGGTCATCACGCCCGGTGCTTTCAGCACGCGGCGGCAGGCCTTGTAGAAGGCTGTCGTGTCCAGGACCGGTCCGCGCGCGGTGGCGTCGTAGAGATCGACCTGCAGGACATCGAGAGCGCCGGTGTGGGCGCCGTCCATCACGTAGTCCCAGGCATCCTGCTCACGCACGCTAAGGCGCTCGTCGTCCTCGCGCAGGCCAAACATGCTGCGCCCGGCCACGATCACGGACGGATTCAGCTCCACCGCGGTAACGCGCGCTCGGCTGAACTGGCGATGGCAGAACTTGGTCAGCGCGGCCGCGCCCAGACCCAGTTGCGCCACGTGGAAATCCGGCGCCGACGGCGACAGGAACAGCAGCCACGCCATCATTTGCTGCGCGTACTCCAGCTCGATGGCATCGGGCTTGCGCAGGCGCATCGCGCCCTGCACCCATTCGGTACCGAAATGCAGGTAGCGCACGCCTTCCATTTCGGAGAACGTCACCGGCGCGAAGCGCGGCGTCATGCGCTTTTCCTCGCGCGGCGCCGCCTGCGCGCCGTCGCGGCTGCGCGTGCCGCGTGCAGGACGGCGCGAGGCCTCGGCTTCGATCGATTTGCGTTTGAGAAGAGTCATGGTGGTCAGGAAAAAACAAGTCGATGTGACGCCCGCATAGGCGGCACGTAATACGGCGGCGGGCGATGGCCCCGCGATGCGAAGGCCCGCGCCGGTTCGTTCAGCTCACGCTTTGCCGAGCGCGCTCTGGGCGCGCCGCAGCCATTCGCTGTTGTGCTCGCGGGCGTGGCGCGGCCAGTGCTTGCCGTCGTGCACGATCTCGGCGTACAGCGCCTGGGCGCGCTCGCGGTCGGCCGGCGTGCCCTGCGCCGTCAGCCAGTCGGCGAACAGGCAGCGCGCGGCGGCGTCGCTGGCGCAGGTGAGCGCCTGCTCGAATGCGGCGCGCGTGCCCGGCGCGTTCGAGGCGGCCAGCGCGCGCGCATACAACAAGGCGGGATCGGCTTGCTGGCGGCCCTGCGGCTGGGCGGCGAACAGGCGTTCCAGCGCTGCCACGGCGGCGGCATGGCCGCCGGTGGCGAACTGCGCGCGCGCCAGGCCCAGCAGCAGCGCCGGGTCGGTGGCAAACGGGCCGCTGGCGGCGGCCTCGTAGTGTTCCAGCGCGGCCTTGGGGTCGCCGGCATCCAGCAAGGCGGCGCCCAGGCGCATGCGATGATCGACGGTGGGCGCCCGGTCAAATGCGTCGCGCGCCTCGCGCACCGCGCGGTTGGGGTCGACCAGCTGGCCGATGGCGCGCGTGGCGGCCCGCGCACCGCGCGTCTGGCGCAGTCCGGGCAGGTAGATGGCGAAGAAATACACCACGCTGCCCAGCCCCGGGAAGGCAAACAGGATCAGCAGCCAGTACATGTTCTGCTGCGTGCGCACCGCATGCACGGCAAAGAACACCGCGACGATGACGTGAAAACCAATTCCTAGGTATGGCATTGTCGGTCTACCTGCATAACGTGGGACGGTGGCGTGCCACCGTGATTCATGGCCGCGATTGTGACAGAAGCGCCCGCCACAACTCCAGCTTCTGCGCGAAGTTGCGCGCCGCATGGGCGGGGCTGGACGATGGCAGCACTACCGTCTCATAGCCGGCCGCCGCGAACTGCTGCGCGAAGCGTCCCGAGGTGCCGCCGTTGAAGCCCACCCGCCGCAACTCTGGCGCCAGTGCCATCAGCCGCACGAAGTCGTTGGCCTGCGGGTGGCGGATATTGCTGTCCAGGCTGCCCTCGCCCACGCAGGCGCCGAGCACGTCCCACACGCCGATGCGGTGGGACAGCAGCCGCACCAGCCGCTCCGCGTAGGGCAGCTCCGCCAGCGGCTCGCCGGTCAGCGCCCCCAGGAGCGGCCAGAACTGGTTGCGCGGGTGGGCGTAATACTGCCGCGCCGCCAAAGAGGCGGCGCCGGGAAAACTGCCCAGCACCAGCACGCGGGTGTGCCGGTCGATGACCGGGGGCAGGCCTTGCTGGAGATCGGGAGGGAGAACCGGGAGGGATGCGGAGGAAGGAACTTGCATGGGGGGAGTGTACCGCGCGGGAACTGGCACGCCCGGTGGCGGACAAGCGCTTGCGCGACTTGCTGCCAGCGCCCGCCCCCCCTCTCCACCGGTGCGCGGGGGAAAGGGGAGCAAACCGCCGCTTGGGTTACGCCAGCAGCTTGTTGATGCGGTGCACGTAGGCCGACGGATCCTCGAGCGTGCCGCCCTCGGCCAGCAGGGCCTGGTCGAACAGCACATGCACGCGATCGCCGAAGGCTTCGTCCCTGGGGCCAGCTTCCGCCAGCGCGCGCAGCTTGCGCACCAGCGCGTGGTCCGGGTTCAGCTCCAGGATGGGCTGGGCGTCCGGCGCCTTCTGGCCCGCCTGCTTCAGCAGGCGTTGCAGGTAGCCGCTCATGTCGCCTTCGTCCGACACCAGGCAGGACGCGGACTCGGTCAGGCGCAGCGTCACGCGAACGTCCTTGGCCTTGCCTTCCAGCACGGTCTTGGCGCGTTCCAGCACGTCCTTCCAGTCGCCTTCCGCCTTTTCCTGCTCGGCCTTTTCATCGGCATCGGCCAGCGCGCCGAGTTCCAGGTCGCCACGTGCCACCGAGACCAGTTCCTTGCCATCGAACTCGCGCAGGAAGGACAGCATCCACTCGTCCACGCGGTCGGTGAGCAGCAGCACTTCGATGCCCTTCTTGCGGAACACTTCCAGGTGCGGGCTGGACTTGGCCGCGGACCAGCTGTCGGCCGTGACATAGTAGATCTTGTCCTGGCCTTCCTTCATGCGGCTCACGTAGGCGGCGAGCGCCACGCTCTGCTCGGCGGTGTCCTGCTGCGTGGAAGCAAAGCGCAGCAGCTTGGCGATGCGCTCCAGGTTGCCGGCGTCTTCGCCCAGGCCTTCCTTGAGTGCCTGGCCGAACTGCTGCCAGAAGGTGGTGTACTTGGCGCGTTCGGCTTCGTCGTCGCTGTCGGCCAGCGTTTCCAGCATCGACAGCACGCGCTTGGTGCAGCCTTCGCGGATGGCCTTGACGTCGCGGCTTTCCTGCAGCAATTCACGCGAGACGTTGAGCGGCAGGTCGGCCGAATCCACCACGCCCTTGACGAAGCGCAGGTAGGCCGGCAGCAGCTGGTCGGCGTCGTCCATGATGAAGACGCGCTTCACATAGAGCTTGAGGCCGCCCTTGTGGTTGCGGTCCCACAGGTCGAACGGCGCGCGCGCCGGCACGTACAGCAACTGCGTGTACTCGCTGCGGCCTTCGACGCGGTTGTGGGTGTAGGCCAGCGGCGCTTCGTTGTCGTGCGCGATGTGCTGGTAGAAGGTGGTGTACTGCTCTTCGGTGATGTCCGACTTGGAGCGGGTCCACAGCGCGCTTGCCTGGTTCACGCTTTCCCACTCGCCGGTGGCTTTGTAGGCGCTGGCCTCGGCATCCCACACTTCCTTGGGCATGCGGATCGGCAGCGAGATATGGTCGGAGTACTTCTGGATGATGCCCTTGAGCTTCCAGGCCGAGAGGAAATCGGCCTCGCCTTCGCGCAGGTGCAGCGTGATGGTGGAACCGCGCTCGGCGCGGTCGATGGCGTCCACGCTGAACTCGCCGTCGCCGGCGCTTTCCCAGCGTACGGCTTCGCTCGCGGGCAGGCCGGCGCGGCGGGTCTCCACCGTCACCTTGTCGGCCACGATAAAGGCCGAGTAGAAACCCACGCCGAACTGGCCGATCAGGGCGGCGTCCTTTTGCTGGTCGCCGGAGAGTTGCTGGAAGAATTCCTTGGTGCCCGAACGGGCGATGGTGCCGAGGTTGCGGATCGCCTCATCGCGGCTCATGCCGATACCGTTGTCGGTGATCTTCAGCGTGCGCGCCGCGGGATCGGCCTCGAAGCGGATCGCCAGGTCGGCATCGTTCTCGAGCAGGGCCGGGTTGGCAATCGCCTCGAAGCGCAGCTTGTCGGTGGCGTCGGAAGCATTCGAAACCAGCTCGCGCAGGAAAATTTCCTTGTTGCTGTACAGCGAGTGGATCATCAGGTGCAGCAGTTGCTTCACTTCCGCCTGGAAGCTCATCGTCTCGTGCGGTGCGGTCATGGTTCTCCTCTTCAAACTTGGCTAACTTGGGAATCTGGGTCATGTGGCGGACCGGACCCGAAAGCTACCGGGTCCGGTCCGCGCGAACTTCTGGCAACGCCGGGCCGCCCCCTCCTGGTGCCGGCCCGGCATTACGCCAATGTCCGCAAACATAGGGGCGGCGGCGCCGTTTTCAAGATGCGGCGCGCAGGCGGCTGCGCCGCTAGCGCCGGTCCAGCTGGCGCGCCAGGAAGGCCAGCATATCGGGATCCTGGCTGCTGGCCACGTTGAAGCGCATCCAGCCCGAAGGCATCTGGGAGGGCGAAAACAGGCTGCCCGGCGCGAACAGGTAGCCTTCTTCGTGGCCGGCGGTGGCGATGGCGTTGGTGTCCCGCCCGGTGTCCGCCCACAGGTACATGCCGGCATGCTGCCCGGGAAACAGCGTCAAGCCTAGCCGTTCGATGGTACGGCGGGTGTCGTCGCGGGCGCGGTCGAGCCGGTTGCGCACCCGCTCCACATGCTTGCGGTAGTGGCCTTCCGTCAGCACCTTATAGAGCACTCGCTCGTTGATCTCCGGCGAGGCCAGCCCCGCCAGCAGCTTGCTGTCGGTCAGGCTGGCGGCCAGTTCGGAGTGCGCCGCGATAAAACCCACCCGCAGGTTGGCGGCCAGCGTCTTGGAGAAGCTGCCCAGGTAGATCACGCGGCGCAACTGGTCCAGGCTGGCCAGCCGGGTGGCGGCGTGGCCGGGCGGGCACAGGTCGCAATAGATGTCGTCCTCGACGATCAGCAGGTCATACTGCTCGGCCAGCCGCAGCAGCTGGAAGGCCTTGGCGGCCGACAGCGAGGTGCCGGTCGGGTTGTGCAGTACCGAGTTGATCACCATCAGGCGCGGCCGGCGCGCCTGCAGGATGCGCTCCAGTGCTTCCAGGTCGGGGCCTTCGGCGGTGTAGGGCATGCCGATCAGCTGGGCGCCCTGGGCGGCAAAGCGGCCGAACATGACGAACCAGGCCGGATCACCCACCAGTACGGCGTCGCCCGGACGCAGGTAGAGCCGGGCGATCAGGTCGAGTGCCTGGGTGATGCCGGAGGTCAGCACGATCTGGTCCGGGGTGGCGCCGATCTCCAGCTCGGCCAGGCGGTTGCGCAGTTGCTGGCGCAGGGGCAGGAAGCCCTGCGGCGTGCCGCTGGCCAGGAAATGGCTGCCCGGCTGGCGGCCCAGGCCGCGCAGCGCGCTGGCGATCAGCTCGCCGTCCAGCCAGTCGTTGGGCAGGAAGCCCATCCCCGGGGACTTATGCGGCTCGGTGGAGTGGAACATGCTGCGCAGCAGCCAGGTCACGTCGATATTGCGCGCGCCGGTAGCCACGGGCGCTACCGCCGCCACCTGCGGCGTGCGCTCGCGCACATAGAAGCCCGAGCCGCGACGCGATTCCAGGTAGCCCAGCGCCACCAGCCGCTCGTAGGCCTCGACCACGGTGAAGCGCGAGATGCCCTTTTCCTGCGCGAGCTGGCGGATCGAAGGCATCCGCATGCCGGCGCGGAACACCCGCTCGTCGATACGCATCCGCGCCCATTCGGTCAGTTGTTCCACCAGCGTCATCTGCACCGAGGGCACCGGGTCGGGCATGCGTTCGGTGGGGGGCGGCAGCACCAGGCGCAATGACCGCGCCTGTTCGCCGGCGCCGGAGACCGCGCCGTCGCGCTTGCCTGCCCCGGCTCCTTTATCCTTGTGCCCTGGCGCAATCGGGTCCCTGCTGTTCATGCCTTGCTCCCGCCACTGTACTGAGAATGTTCTGCATAACTGTATCGGTACTGTACCGACAACCTTGTCTACCATCAACACACCATGACAATTGCCCTCGACCATCTCGTGATCGCCGCTCCCACGCTTGCCGAGGGGGCGCAGCACGTCGCCGATGCGCTTGGCGTGACGCCCCAGCCGGGCGGCGCCCATCCGGGCATGGGCACGCACAATGGTCTGCTCGGCCTGTTCGGCGGGGCCTACATCGAGGTGATCGCCATCGATCCCGAGGCGCCGCCCCCCGCCCGGCCACGCTGGTTTGGCCTGGACACCGAGGCGGTACAGGCGCGGCTGCGCTATGGCCCCTTCCTGCTGCACTGGGCGGCGCGTGTGGAGCGGCCAACCGACCTGTCCCTGTGGCAAGCGCAGTACCCCGGGCGCATCCCGCCGGTCATCCCGATGACCCGTGGCGACCTGCGCTGGCGTATCACCGTGCCCGAGGACGGCAGCCTGCCGTCGTGGCCGGCTGACGATGGGGATGGCGCGTCGATCCAGGGCGCAGGCATCCTCCCCACGCTGATCCAGTGGGATGTGCCGACCCATCCCTCGTCCCGGCTGCCGAACCAGGGCCTGGCGCTGCGCGCGCTGCGCGGCCGGCATCCGCAGGCGGCCCGGCTTGCCGAGGCCATGCAATGGCTGGGCGGCGGCCCGATCGCCCTGGAGGCGTCAACCGTCGCGGAGCTGACCGCGGAGATAGAAACGCCAGACGGCGTGCGCACGCTGCGCTGAACCAGGCGCAAAGCAATAAACACAACAACCACAACAACAATGAAGGAGGCCCGACCGATGTCCGCCACCCGCAAACGCTTCGACGACGACGCTTATCTCGGCAGCTGCACCGCCACCGTGGTGGCCGTGCACGCTGACGGCATCGAACTCGACCAGACCGTGTGCTACGCACGCAGCGGCGGCCAGGCGGGGGATACCGGCACGCTCAGGCTGGCCAACGGCGCCACCATTGCCCTGCTGGAAACGGTGTACACCCCGGACCGCAGCCATATCCTGCACGTGCCCGAGCCCGGCGCCGCGCTGCCGGAGCCGGGCGACATCGTCGCCGTCACCATCGACTGGGAGCGCCGTCACCGGCTGATGCGGCTGCATACCTGCCTGCACCTGCTGGGTTCGCTGATCCCGGTGCCGGTGACCGGCTGCGGCATCTCGCCCGACTCGGCGCGCATTGATTTCGACCTGCCGGAGTCCACGCTCGACAAAGCCGTGCTCACCGAACAGCTCAACGCGCTGATCGGCACCGACAGCCAGGTCGGTATCGAACGCATCACGCCCGAGGAGCTGGCCGCGCAACCGGAACTGGTACGCACCGTGGGCGCCGCGCCACCGGCCGGCAGCGACGCGATCCGCATCATCGACATCCCCGGCGTGGACCGCCAGCCCTGCGGTGGCACCCATGTGGCGGCTACCGGCGAGATCGGCGCGGTGGTGGTGACCAAGATCGAGAAGAAGAGCCGCACCAACCGCCGTGTGGTCGTGCAGTTCGCGGCGTGACAAGGGCACGACGACCATGATCATGGACCCTGCCCTGCTGACCGGGTTGTCGGCGGCCCAGTTCGCCGCGCTGCTGTCGCTGATGACGGTGGGCTTGTTCACGCCGGGCCCCAACACCACCATCGCCGCCGTCACTGGCGCCAACTTCGGCTTGCGCGCCACGCTGCCCCACTGCGTGGGCGTGGCGTTCGGCTTCGCCAGCATCCTGGCGCTGTGCGCGGCCGGCGTGGGCGCGCTGATCCTGGCCAGCCCGGCGCTGGCGCTGCTGGTGCGCGCGGCCGGCGTGCTCTACCTGTTATGGCTGGCGCTCAAGCTGGCGCGCAGCACCGTGCTGTCGGACAAGCAGGTACTGCGCCCGCTGTCGGTGTGGCAATCGGCAGCGCTGCAATACGCCAATATCAAGGCGTGGATGCTGGCGCTGGCGACGGCCGCGTCGTACATGGCCGACGCCCAGTCGCCGCTGCACCGGGCCTTCCTGGTGTGCACCGTGTTCGGCGTGCTTGGCTTCGTCAGCAATGGCCTGTACGGCGTGCTCGGCGCCTCGCTGCGGCAATGGCTGCAGGCGGGCCATCGTATCCGCTGGTTCAACCGCGGCATGGGCCTGGCCCTCGCACTGACCGCGCTGTGGATCGCGCTTGCCAGCCTGCCCACCCTTCACTGAGCATCCAAGATGGCCGCCGGACCCGCCTCCCTCCCCAACGTCAACAACGCCCCCGGCGCCACGCATAGCGGCGGCATGCTGCTCGGCTTTACCGGCGTGGCCATATTCAGCCAGACCTTGCCCTTCACCCGCATGGCGGTGGCCGAACTGGACGCCACCTTCGTGGCGCTCGGCCGCGCGGTGGTGGCGGCATTGCTGGCGCTGGTGCTGCTATGGCAGCGCGGTGCCTTCGCGCGCATGCGCCGGCCCCAGGGCGGCCAGTGGTGGCGCCTGGCGGTGACGGCGCTGGGCGTGGTGGTGGGCTTTCCGCTGTTTTCCTCGCTGGCCATGCGCGAAGTGCCGGCCGGCCATGGCGCCATCATCACCGGCCTGCTGCCGCTGGCCACCGCGGTCTTTGCCGCCTGGTTCGGGGGCGAGCGGCCCTCGCCCGCGTTCTGGCTGTCGGCCGCTGTCGGCAGCGCGCTGGTGATCGCCTTCGCGCTCTGGCAGGGCGCGGGCGGGCTGCAGCACGCCGACTGGCTGCTGTTCGCGGCCATGGTGCTGGGCGCGCTGGGCTACGCCGAAGGCGGCAAGCTGTCACGCGAACTCGGCGGGCTGGAAACCATCAGCTGGGCGCTGGTGGTGGCGCTGCCCCTGCTGCTGCCGGTGGTGGCCTGGCTGGGGCTGCAACATCCCGATCAGATCGCCGCTGCCTCGCCGCGCGCGTGGCTCGGCATGGGCTACGTGTCCGTGTTCTCGATGTTCATCGGCTTCCTGTTCTGGTACGCCGGGCTCGCAAAAGGCGGTGTGGCGCGCGTGGGCCAGATACAATTGCTGCAGCCGTTCCTCACGCTGGCGGGCGGCGCCCTGATGCTGGCCGAGCCGCTCGATGCCGCCACCCTCGCTTTTGCGGTGGCGGTGATCGCCGTGGTGGCCCTGGGCCGCCGGACTGCGGTGCGCAGCGCCCCCGCGGGCCCTGTGCCCGCACCCGCCGTCGAAGAACCCCACCCCATTCCAACGGGACGATCCCACTGACTGGAGACCCTATGTCCGTCTACAACACTCTTGCCCGCCTCGGCATCGAACTGCCCACCGCCGGCGCCCCGGCCGCCGCCTACGTGATGGCCGCGCAAACCGGCAACACCGTGTTCCTTTCAGGCCACATCGCCCGCAAGGACGGCAAGCCCTGGGCAGGCAAGCTGGGCAAGGACCTGGGCACCGAAGACGGCAAGGCCGCCGCGCGCTCGATCGCCGTGGACCTGCTGGCCACGCTGCACACCCACCTGGGCGGCKACCTGAACCGTGTCACCCGCATCGTCAAGGTGATGAGCCTGGTCAACTCCACGCAGGAGTTCACCGAGCAGCACCTGGTGACCAACGGCGCCTCGGAGCTGCTGGCGGAAATCTTTGGCGACGCCGGCAAGCATGCCCGCAGCGCCTTCGGCGTGGCGCAGATCCCGCTGGGCGCCTGCGTCGAGATCGAGATGATCGTTGAAGTGAAGTAAGAGGGCTTGATCCGGGAGGCAGGATGCACCCGTGCCGGTGCGTCCCGCCCCCCATCCCCGAACAGCAAGAGGAATCCTGTCCCACACATGCGCATCGACAACCTGCCCTTCGGCACCACCGACTGGTCCGAGATCACCCCGACCCGCCATCCCGGCGACACCGGGGAAGCCCTCTGGCGCACCCGCCAGTTCGGCGATATCCGCGTTCGCATGGTGGAGTATTCCGCCGGGTACCTCGCCGATCACTGGTGCACCAAAGGGCACATCCTGTTTGTGCTGGAAGGCGAGCTGCATACCGAGCTGGAAGACGGCCGGCATTTCGTGCTCGCCGCGGGCACGAGCTACCAGGTTGCCGACCACGCCGAACCGCACCGTTCGTCCACCCCGACCGGCGCCCGGCTTTTTATCGTTGACTGAGTCGATCCCGTTCGACTCCCCACATACCAAGAGAACATCATGAACTGGGCCATCTCCCGCCGGGCGCAACAGCTGACCAGCTCGGCTATCCGCGAAATCCTGAAAGTCACCGAGCGTCCGGAAGTCATTTCCTTCGCTGGTGGCCTGCCCTCCCCGGCCACATTCCCGGTAGCGGCCATGGAACAGGCGGTGGCCCGGATCTTCGCCGACAATCCGCAGGCAGCGCTGCAATACGCCGCGACCGAAGGCTACATGCCGCTGCGCGAATTCATTGCCAAGCGTCATAACGTGGACGTGGAGCGCGTGCTGATCACCACCGGCTCGCAACAGGCGCTGGACCTGATCGCCAAGGTGATGATCGATCCGGGCAGCCCGGTGCTGGTGGAAACGCCCAGCTACCTCGGCGCGCTGCAGGCCTTCTCGCTGTTCGAGCCGGAATTCGTCTCGGTGCCGGGCGACGACAAGAGCCTGCTGCCCGAAGCCCTCACGCCCGAGCTGACCGCCGGCGCGCGCTTCCTCTACGCCCTGCCCAACTTCCAGAATCCCACCGGACGGCGCATGCCGCTGGAACGCCGCCAGGCGCTGGTGGCGCGCGCGCGCGAACTTGGCGTGCTGCTGGTCGAGGACGATCCCTACGGTGAACTGAGCTACCACGGCGACCAGTTGCCCAGCCTGCTGTCGATGAATCCCGACGGCGTGATCTACATGGGCTCGTTCTCCAAGATCCTCGCACCCGGCCTGCGCCTGGGCTTCGTGATCGCCCCGCCCGAGCTGCACTTCAAGCTGTGCCAGGCCAAGCAGGCATCGGACCTGCACACGCCCAGCTTCACCCAGCGCCTGGCTTACGAGGTGGTGCGCGACGGCCTGCTGGACACGCACATCCCGACCATCCGCACGCTCTACGCCGCGCAGTGCCAGGCCATGCTGGATTCGCTTGGGCGCCACATGCCCGAAGGCGTGACCTGGAACGCGCCGGAGGGCGGCATGTTCATCTGGATGGAGCTGCCCGAAGGGCTGGACAGCATGGAGATCCTGCAGGAAGCGGTCAAGCGCAACGTGGCCTATGTGCCGGGCGCGCCGTTCTACGCCAGCAACCCGCGCCGCAACGCGCTGCGGCTGGCTTTCGTCACGGTGGCGCCGGAGCGCATCGAACAGGGCGTGGCCATCCTCGGCACGCTGTTCCGCGAAGCCATCGCCAAGCACGCGCCGCAGGCCAAGGCAGCCTGAGGCATCGCGCAGGCAACGCCTGCGCGAACCGGGCCAGTCTGACGGCCGGCCCGGCTGCCGTGCCGATACAACGCATACATCTCCCGGCTGATTCCTCGGCGGCGGGCTTCATGGCAAGATAACAACATCACCCGTCAGCCCGGGCCCTGCGCCACATAGCGCATGGAGCGGCCCAAGCCATCAGGAGAAGATTGTCGTGCTGCGTATCTGGGGTCGGCTCTCATCGATCAATGTGCAGAAAGTTGTCTGGTGCGCGCGCGAGCTGCACCTGGACCACGAACGCATCGACATCGGCGTCAGCGAGGGCGACCTCGATACCGAAGCCTATGTCCGGCTCAACCCCGACCGCAGCATTCCGGTGATCGAGGATTTCCGCGGCACCGACGTCGGCGGCGAGCCTTTTGTGCTGTGGGAGTCCAACGCCATCGTGCGCTATCTTTGCGCGCATGATGGCGAGGACACTCTGTGGCCCGGCAACGTCAAGGCGCGCGCGCTGGCTGACCGCTGGATGGACTGGCAGACCAACGCCTTCAGTCCCGCCATGGTCGACGCGTTTCGCCAGCTGGTACGGGTGCCCGCCGGACAGCGCGACCCCGACCTGATCGCCCGCTCCCTGGAACGCACCGAACCGCTGGCGGCCCGGCTCGACGAAGCCCTGGCCCAGCGCGAGTTCATCTGCGGCGACCGCTTCACCATGGCCGACATCCCGCTGGCCTGCGCCGCGCACCGCTGGCTGGGCCTGCCGGTGACGCACCAGCCCCGTGCGCATCTCGAACGCTGGCTTGCCGCGATGCGCGCCCGGCCGGCCGCCACGGGGATCCTGGCGCTGCCGCTCACCTGAAACGCAGCCCGCCCATCCTCCCCGCCTCAACGGCCAACGTACCTGCCGGCGGCTACTTGCTGTTGCGTCCGCCCGACACTGCCGCGAGCACGCCCAGACCGATCAATGCGCCGGCGGTCAGGTAACGGCCTGCGGACTGCACGCCTCTTGCACGGGACAGATACGGCAACACGGCCGCCGCAGCCAGCACATAGCAGCAATCGGTGATGGAGGCGACCAGCACGAAGATGCCGCCAAGGGCAATGCTCTGTGGCAGCGCCGAGATGGCCGGATCCATGAATTGCGGCAGGAAGGCTGCGAAGAACAAGGTGGTCTTGGGGTTGAACAAGGCCACGACGAAGCCATCGCGAAACACGCGCCGCAGGCCGGCGCCTCCGGCTTCCGGCCCTGCTTCGCCGGCGGCCGCCGGACGCGCACGCAGTGCGCGCAGCCCGAGATACACGAGGTAGGCAGCGCCTGCATACTTGATCACGGCAAAAGCCAGCGCCGACACCGCGAACAGCGCCGCCAGCCCCAGCGCGGCCGCCAGTACATTGACCAGATTGCCCAGCACTACTGCCACCACCGAAGCCAGGCCGGCAAGCCGGCCCTGCCCAAGGGTGCGCGCCACGATGTAGATCACGGCGGGCCCCGGCGTCACCGCGAGCAACAGGCTGGACAACAGGAAAGCGGCCAGCATGGGACCGCCGGGAATGATGTGATGCATGACGAGACTCCCCCGCAAGTTCGAACGCCGCCCTGTCATGCCGGTCCGCCCAGCCTCCGCGAGCGCCAGGGCACGAAAGACAACCAGTGCATTCTGCCACCACGGGCCTGGCCAGCATACATTTGCGTATCGAGTGGTTTGGAGTACTCTGCCAATGGCACAGAGAGTGCACCAGCCTGCCCCCAGGCAAACCCTGATCCCTGAATCCGGCTCACGACGATGGTGATTCAATTTAGGGCGTCGTGGCGGGAACCCATCCTTAAAATCGCGAAGTCTGTCGGACGCGTGGCTGGCATGGCACGTCGGAACAAGAGCCAAAACGGCAGGCCGGTGCAATCAGAAAAGAACCTGCCGCCCAACCCGAGGAGATTCATCGTGTGGAGTCAAGTCTATGACCCGCTAGGCAGCATGGCGTTATCAACGCTAGCTGCCGGCATTCCTGTCGCCGTACTGCTGGCTTCGCTGGCATTCTTCCATATGCAGGCCCACTTGGCCGCCGGCCTGGCGCTGGTGGTGGGCGTGGTCATCGCTGCCGCCGTATTCGGCATGCCTGCCGAGATGGCGGGCAAGGCCGCCGGCCTGGGCATCGTGTCGGGACTGTTCCCGATCGGCTGGATCGTGCTGAACATCATCTTCCTGCACCGGCTGACCACCCTGAACGGCTCCTTCAAGGTGCTGCAGAACTCGATCTCGGGCATCACCGAAGACCGCCGCCTGCAACTGCTGCTGGTGGCGTTCAGCTTCGGCGCCTTCTTCGAGGGCGCGGCCGGCTTCGGTACGCCGGTGGCGGTCACGGGTGCGATCCTGATCGGGCTTGGCTTTTCGCCGCTGGCCGCCTCCGGCCTGGCGCTGATCGCCAATACCGCGCCGGTGGCATACGGCGCGCTGGGCGCACCGCTGATCGGGCTGGCCTCGGTCACCGGCCTCGACCTGCTGCACCTCTCGGCCATGGTCGGCCGCCAGTTGCCGTTCTTCTCGGTGCTGGTGCCGTTCTGGCTGATCTGGGCGTTCGCGGGCTTCCGCGGCATGCTGGCGATCTGGCCAGCAATCCTGGTCGCCGGCGTGACCTTCGCCGTGCCGCAGTTCCTGGTCTCCAACTACCACGGCCCCTGGCTGGTCGACGTGATCGCCGCGCTGGTCTCGATGGGCTGCCTCACGCTGTTCCTGAAAGTGTGGAAGCCCAAGGAAATCTGGACCTCCACCAAGATCCTGGGCCGCCACGATGACTCCAAGGTCGACGACCCTGCGGCCGTGGCCGCCGAAGCACGCGCCAGCGCCGCCTCCGCCAGCATCTCGGTGGTCAAGGCCTGGATGCCGTGGGTGATCCTGACGGTCTTCGTCTTCGTCTGGGGCATTCCGGAATTCAAGAAGCTGATGGATGGCCTGTGGCAATTCAAGTTTCCGATTCCCGGACTCGACAAGGCCGTGCTCAAGGTGCCGCCGGTGGTGCCCAAGGCCATCGCCGAAGGCGCGGTGTTCAACTTCAACGTGCTGTCGATGGCGGGCACCGGCATCCTGGCCTCGGCCTTGCTGGGCGGCTTGCTGATGGGTTACTCGGTACCGCGCCTCGTCAGGGAATACTGGGAAACCATCAAGCTGGTGAAATATTCGCTGCTGACCATCTGCGCCATGTTCGGCATTGGCTACCTGACCCGCTACTCGGGCCTGGACGCCACCATGGGACTGGCGTTTGCCCACACCGGCGTGTTCTACCCGCTGTTCGGCACCATGCTGGGCTGGCTGGGCGTGGCGCTGACCGGTTCCGACACCGCCTCCAACGTGCTGTTTGGCGGCTTGCAAAAGACCACGGCCGAGCAACTCGGGCTGTCGCCGATCCTGATGGCATCGGCCAACAGCTCCGGCGGCGTGATGGGCAAGATGATCGACGCGCAGTCCATCGTGGTGGCATCGACCGCCACCAAGTGGTATGGCCACGAGGGCGACATCCTGCGCTATGTGTTCTTCCACTCGGTAGCGCTGGCGGTTTTGGTCGGACTGTTCATCACGCTGCAGGCGTACGTGCACCCGTTCACGCAGATGGTGATTCACTGAGTGGGCAAACCAGCGGCCATGAAAGAGGCCCCGCCCGTGCATGGGCGGGGCCAGACCGAAGGAGAAACGGGAGCCGGGTGCCGGAAGCCGCGCTCAGCCCCCGAACCAGTTGGCCAGCCGCAAGCCCGCCAGCCCGGCAAAATCCCTGGTATTGCGCGTCACCAGCGTCAGGCCGTGCGCCATCGCGACGGATGCGATCTGTCCGTCCACAAAGGGCAGGCTCAGCCCAGCCCGCTCCCGCGAATTGCGTAGCTCGGCATGGATCCGTGCCGCGGCGCTGTCATAGGGCAAGACCGGCAAGCTGCCCGCCACTGCCTGCACGAAACGGCCAACTGCGTCCTTGCGCTGGCCATCCGGCATACGCAGCCAGCCATAACGTAGTTCATGCCAAACCGTCGCCGGAATAGCCAGTTCGCCATCGAATCGGGCCAGATTCGCCATTACCCCTGCATCCGGCCTTGGCCGCATTGTCTCCGAGACAATGTTGGTGTCCAGCAGCCAACTCACGGCGCTCACCATGTGAAATCACGCCCGTCGCCGGGTTGACGCACATGCTCGAATGGGTCTGCCTCGTCTTCCGTTTGCACGTGCTCGCTGCGCCATTCGCTCAAACGCCCAAAGAATCCAGACGGGGAACCGACAAGCAGCCGGTATTGCGACCACGACATCAAAACGGCAGCCGGCTGACCGCGCCGGGAGATCAGGAGCGGTTCCTGCCCACTTTCCGCGTCCCGAAGCACATCAGCGAGATGCGCTCGTGCCTCCGAGAATGGAATGGTTTGCATAGCGTTGCCCCTTACTTGAAATGTACAATTCAATTGTACAAGAGCAAGCCACCGAGCGTCGGCTTACGGCTCGAATCGGCAACTGGTCACTCGTGAGCGCTGGCCGCCGCACGCCAGCCGTTGAAACTCGAAGAAAAAACCCGCCACTGCCGGCGGGTTTTTCTCTAGCTGCGCGCGCCGTGTTTGCGACGCTCAGGCCATCAGCCGGTAGGCCAGCCGCGCCGCTGCACGCGCCCCGCAGCCATCGCGATCGTAGAGCGGATTGAACTCCGCCAGGTCCGCCACGCGCAGCTTGCCGCTGGCGCGCACCAGCATGACGATCGCCTCCACCACCGGCAGCGGCACGCCATAGGCTGCCGGCGCCGACACCGCCGGCATCACCGCCGCCGGCAGCACGTCCAGGTCGATGGTGAGGTAGACATGGTCGACCTCGTCCATCAAGGCCTGCAATTCGGCAAGCCGCGCGTCGAGGTGCCGTTCCTGCATCTGCACATCCTCGACATAGTGCACGCCAAGCCCATCCGCATGCGCGAACAGCGCGGCGGTATTGCCGAGGCGGCTGACGCCCAGGCACGCGTATTCGAAGCGCTGGCCACGCTCCCGGCACGCCTGCGCGATCTGGTCGAACGGCGTGCCCGAACTGCCGGGGCGGCCGGTGCGCAAATCGAAGTGCGCATCGAGATTGATCACCAGCACGCGGCCCTGGTCGCCACGGGCATCGAGATGCGCGCGCAGGCCCTGCCAGGTGCCCCAGGCAATCTCGTGGCCGCCGCCCAGCACCAGCGTGAATGCGCCCTGCCCCAACTCCGCGGCGACCGCTTGCGCCAACGCCTGCTGCGCCGCTTCGAGATCGCCATCGTTGCAGGCCACGTCGCCGGCATCGTGGAAGGCAGCCAGGCCATGCGCAGGGACGCCCGCCAGCGCGCGGCGGATTTCGCGCGGGCCGCCAGCGGCGCCGGGACGGCCCTGGTTGCGCAGCACGCCGGCATCGCAGCAAAAGCCCAGCAGCACCGGCGCGCCGGGTTCGCGAGCGGAACCTTCGGTGCGCGCCACATTGAACAGGCGACGGGTATCGCCAGTCTCGTTGCTATCGGTGCGGCCGCGCCAGACGGTGCCGGCCGCGGGATCCAGTTCGCTCATGACAGGCGGCGGCCCAGGGTTTCCGGCACCATCGCCAGGCCGATCAGCGAGACCAGGCCGCAGCCAATCACGTAAAACGCAGGCGCATTGGGATTGGCGGTGAGATGGATCAGCTCGGTCGAGAAGAACTGCGCGAAGCCACCGAAGATGGCGATCGCCACGCAGTAGGCAATCGACAGGCCCGTAGCGCGCAGGCGCTGCGGCAGCACCTCGCTGACCAGCACCATCGAAGCCGGCGAGGTCATCGACATCGGCACCGAGAGGCAGCCCACCACCAGCAGCAGACGCGTCAGGCTTGGCTCGGCGTTGATCAGCACAAAGGCGGGATAGATCATCAGCAGCAATGCCACGCGCGACCACAGCACCACCGGACGGCGGCCCAGGCGATCACTCAGCCAGCCCGCGAACGGCGACAACACCACTTGCACGGCGGCGGCCACGCAGGCGGCCCAGATGCCCAGCGACAGCGGCATGTGCAGCTGGCTGACGGCGTAGTTGCTCAGGTAGTACACGACGATATAGGTCGACGATGCCACGCCGATCATCAGCAGGATGCAGGCCACCAGCGCACGGCCGTGTTCACGCAGCAACTGCAGGGTGGAGCCGCGCTCCGACTCGCCAGCGGCCGGCGCGGTTTCTTCCAGGCGGCGGCGAATCACCAGGCCTACCGGAATCACCAGGATGCCGATCACGAATGCCAGGCGCCAGCCCCAGGCTTCCAGCGCTTGCTGCTCCAGCACATTGCTGAGCAGCAGGCCGACCAGCGCGCCGAACAGCGCCGCCAGGCCCTGGCTGAACGGTTGCCAGCTGGTATAGAAGCCACGCGAGCGGTTGTCGGCATATTCCAGCAGCAGGGCCGTGGAAGCGCCCATCTCGCCGCCGATGGCAAAGCCCTGCACCAGCCGCGCGAGCAGGATCATGATCGGCGCGAGCATGCCGATCTGGGCATAGGTCGGGGTCACCACGAAAATCACCGAGCTCAGGCCCATCAGCCAGAGCGTCAGCGCCACTGCCGGCTTGCGGCCGACGCGGTCGGCGTACATGCCGATCAGCAAGCCGCCCAGCGGGCGCATCAGGAAGCCAACGCCGAAGGTGGCAAACGACAGCAGCAACTGTCCGGTGGGGTCGGAAACAGGGAAATACAGGCGGCCAATCAGCGTGGCGAAGAAGCTGTAGACCACGAAGTCGTAGAACTCCAGGCCATTGCCGACGGTGATGGCGGCGATGGCCTGGATCTTGGACAGCGGCTGGGCCGTGGCGGCATGCCGGGCCGCTATGCCGGGGATGGTGTTGTCAATGGACATTAGGTAACTCCGAAGCAAGAAAATCCTGGCCGCCCGCAAGCGGGCGACGGGCGCAACCCAGGGGGGGACGGCACGATTCGCGCCGCAGCGGTAGCGCGCGGGGCTGGCGTGCGCTGCCGTTCGCCCTGGCATCCGGCTGGACGGATGCCGGGCAACGCTGACCCTGCCGAGGCCTGGTCAGCGCATGTGCATGTATCAGTCCGCTGCCAGGTAGGGCGCAGATACGCCCGCCCCGCCGCGCGGCCGTCCCCAGCACCACCATGCCACCACCAGCAGCAGCAGCCACACCGCGCCCACCAGCAGCGCGACGCGGGTCTGCGGGAACCAGCCAAGCACGCCGAAGATGAACAGCATGAAGGCAATGGCTGCGAGCGGCGCCACCGGCCAGAACGGCACGGGGAATTTCAGCGCCGCCACTTCGGTGCGGCTCATGCGCCTGCGCAAGGCGACCTGCGACAGCAAGATCATCAGCCACACCCAGACAGTGGCAAAGGTGGCGATGGAAGCGATCAACGTGAATACGTCCTCGGGCATCACGTAGTTGAGCACCACGCCGGCCAGCAGGGCGAAGGCCATCACCACCACCGTCATCCAGGGCACGCCCTTGCGCGATACGCTCGCGAAAATGCGCGGCGCCTGCCGCTGCACCGCCATGCCGTACAGCATGCGCCCGGCGCCGAAGATGTCGCTGTTGATGGCGGATACCGCCGCGGAGATCACCACGACATTCAGCAGCGCGGCGGCCGAGCCAATGCCCAGCCGGCTGAAGATCTGCACAAAGGGGCTGCCCTCGCTGCCGATGCGATGCCATGGATAGAGAGACATCAGTACCGCCAGCGTCAGCACATAGAACAGCAGGATGCGCAGGGGTACCGCGTTGATGGCACGCGGAATCACGCGCTCCGGATCGCGCGCCTCGCCGGCCGTGATCCCGATGATCTCGATGCCGCCAAAGGCGAACATCACCACGGCGAGCGAGGCGATGATGCCGCCGATACCGTTGGGCATGAAGCCCCCGTGCTCCCAGAGATTGTGAATGCCGGTGGCGACCCCGCCATCGGCCATGCCCAGGCCGAACAGCATGATGGCAACGCCGCCGCAGATCATCGCGGCGATGGCGCCGACCTTGAGCAGCGACAGCCAGAACTCCAGTTCGCCGAACACCTTGACGCTGAGCAGGTTGAGCCCGCCGATCAGGAACACGATGCCCAGCACCCAGATCCAGCGCGGCACGTCCGGGAACCAGAAGCCCATGTAGATACCGAAGGCAGTCACGTCAGCCAGGCAAACGATGATCATCTCGAAAGCGTAGGTCCAGCCAAGCAGGAAGCCCGCCAGCGGTCCCAGTCCAGTGCTGGCGTACTGCCCGAACGAACCCGACACCGGGTTGCGCACGGCCATCTCCCCCAGCGCACGCATCACCATGTAGACCGCCGCGCCACCGATCAGGTAGGCCAGCAGCACCGCCGGTCCCGCGGCCTGGATGGCCGAGGCCGAGCCGTAGAAGAGTCCTGTGCCGATGGCCGACCCGAGCGCCATGAAGCGGATATGACGGGCGCTGAGGCTACGCTGCAGGCCTTGCGACTGCTCTTGCATCTCTTTGTCTCCGAATCGTTGTTCTGTCGCGCCCGGGTGCCGGCGGCAGCCTGCCACGCAATCCTCTGCGCGGCCGCTGCGCCGTCCCGGGCGTCATGCCCCTGGCTCAGAGGCTGGGCAGCAGCCGCGCCGGCAGCAGTGCATTCAGGATGCCGCCTGCCAGCAGCTTGCTCGCGGACTCGATATCCGGCGCAAAGAAGCGGTCCTTCTCGTAGTAGGCCACCTCGGCGCGCAGCAGGCTGCGTGCCTGCTCCAGCTTGGGCGAACTCTTCAGGCCTTCGCGGAAGTCCAGGCCCTGGCAGGCGCCCAGCCACTCCACGGCAAGGATGCCGCGCACGTTCTCGGCCATGGCCCACAGGCGCTTGCCGGCATTCGGCGCCATCGACACGTGGTCCTCCTGGTTGGCCGAGGTAGGCAGGGTGTCGACGCTGTGCGGATGGGCCAGCGCCTTGTTGTCGCTGGCCAGCGCCGCAGCGGTGACCTGGGCAATCATGAAGCCCGAGTTGACGCCCCCGTTGGCCACCAGGAAAGGCGGCAGCTGCGACATGTGCCGGTCCATCATCAGCGAAATGCGGCGCTCCGACAGCGAGCCGATCTCGGCGATGGCCAGTGCCAGGTTATCGGCAGCCATCGCCACCGGTTCAGCGTGGAAATTGCCGCCCGAGATCACGTCGCCTTCGGCGGCAAACACCAAGGGGTTATCCGAGACCGCGTTGGCCTCCACTTCCAGGACCTCGGCGGCCTGCCGCAATTGCGTCAGGCAAGCGCCCATCACCTGCGGCTGGCAGCGCAACGAGTAGGGATCCTGCACCTTGTCGCACTGCGCATGCGAACGCGCCAGCTCGCTGGTATCGGTCAGCAGATCGCGATAGGTGGCGGCCGCATCGATCTGGCCGCGCTGGCCGCGCACCGCATGAATGCGCGCGTCAAAGGGAGCGCGCGAGCCGAGCATGGCCTCTACGCTGAGACTGCCGCATACCGTGGCGGCGGCAAACAGATCCTCGGCCTCGAACAGGCCGCGCAGCGCGTAGGCGGTCGATACCTGGGTGCCGTTGAGCAGGGCCAGGCCCTCCTTGGCGGCCAGGGTCAGCGGCTCGAGGCCGGCGCGGGCCAGGGCCTGACGCGCAGGCAGCCATTCGCCCTGGTAGCGGGCGCGGCTTTCGCCCAGCAGCACCAGGGACATATGCGCCAGCGGCGCCAGGTCGCCGGAGGCGCCCACCGAGCCCTTGAGCGGGATATGCGGATAGACTTCGGCATTGACCAGGGCAATCAGCGCATCAATCACCTTGCGGCGGATGCCGGAGAAGCCGCGCGCCAGGCTATTGATCTTGAGCAGCATGATCAGCCGCACCATGGCGTCGTCGAGCGGTTCGCCCACGCCGGCGGCGTGCGACAGCACCAGCGAGCGCTGCAGGTTCTCCAGGTCTTCGCGGGCGATGCGCGTCTGCGCCAGCAAGCCGAAGCCGGTATTGATGCCGTAGGCGGTCCGGCCTTCGGCAACGATGTTCTCGACACAGGCCACGCTCGCGGCGATCGCCTCGGCGGCCTCGCTGTCCAGGCTCACGCGCAGCGGCTGCAGATAGGCCTGGCGCAGCTGCGCCAGGCTCAGTTGACCAGGTTTCAGGTTCAGCGCGTTCACGTTCAGGCTTCCTTCTTGTGGTTGAGCATCGGCAGGTTCAGGCCCTGCTCGCGAGCACAGTCGATGGCGATGTCATAGCCGGCATCAGCATGGCGCATCACGCCGGTGGCGGGATCGTTGTGCAGCACGCGCGCGATGCGGGCGGCGGCTTCGTCGGTGCCGTCGCACACGATCACCACGCCCGAATGCTGCGAGAAGCCCATGCCCACGCCGCCGCCGTGATGCAGCGAGACCCAGGTCGCGCCGCTGGCGGTATTGAGCAGCGCGTTCAGCAGCGGCCAGTCGGACACCGCGTCGGAGCCATCCTTCATGCTTTCCGTTTCACGGTTGGGGCTGGCCACCGAGCCGGAATCGAGGTGGTCGCGGCCGATCACTACCGGCGCCGACAGTTCGCCACTGCGCACCATCTCGTTGAACGCCAGGCCAAGCTTGGCACGCAGGCCCAGGCCGACCCAGCAGATACGCGCCGGCAGGCCCTGGAAGCTGATGCGCTCGCGCGCCATGTCCAGCCAGCGGTGCAGGTGGGCATCGTCCGGGATCAGTTCCTTGACCTTGGCATCGGTCTTGTAGATGTCCTGCGGATCGCCCGACAGCGCGGCCCAGCGGAACGGGCCGATGCCGCGGCAGAACAGCGGGCGGATGTAGGCCGGCACGAAACCCGGGAAATCGAAGGCGTTCGCCACGCCCTCTTCCTTGGCCATCTGGCGGATGTTGTTGCCGTAGTCGAAGGTGGGCACGCCCATCTTCTGGAAGTCCAGCATGGCCCGCACGTGCAGCGCCATCGATTGCTTGGCGGCCTTGACCACCGCTGCCGGGTCGGTCTGCGCGCGGTCGCGGTACTGGCCCCAGGTCCAGCCCACCGGCAGGTAGCCGTTTAGCGGGTCATGGGCGCTGGTCTGGTCGGTGACCATGTCCGGGCGCACGCCGCGGCGCACCAGTTCGGGCAGCACTTCGGCGGCGTTGGCGCACAGCGCGATGGAAACGGCGCGGCCTTCGGCGGTGTACCTGGCGATGCGCGCCAGCGCGTCATCGAGGTCGGTAGCCTGTTCGTCGACATAGCGCGTGCGCAGGCGGAAATCGATGCTGGCCTGCTGGCATTCGATGTTCAGCGAGCAGGCGYCGGCCAGCGTGGCGGCCAGCGGCTGCGCACCGCCCATGCCGCCCAGGCCCGCGGTCAGCACCCAGCGGCCCTTGAGGTTGCCGTTGTAGTGCTGGCGGCCGGCTTCCACGAAGGTCTCGTAGGTGCCCTGGACGATGCCCTGGCTGCCGATATAGATCCAGCTGCCCGCGGTCATCTGACCGTACATGGCCAGGCCCTTGGCATCCAGTTCGTTGAAGTGTTCCCAGGTGGCCCAGTGCGGCACCAGGTTGGAATTGGCGATCAATACGCGCGGGGCATTGCTGTGGGTCTTGAACACGCCGACCGGCTTGCCGGACTGCACCAGCAGGGTCTCGTCGTCGTTCAGCGTCTTGAGCGTCTCGACGATCTTGTCATAGCACTCCCAGTTGCGCGCGGCACGGCCAATGCCGCCGTACACCACCAGCTCCTTGGGGTTCTCCGCCACTTCCGGGTCGAGATTGTTCATCAACATGCGCAGCGGCGCTTCGGTCTGCCAGCTCTTGGCATTCAGCTGGCTGCCGCGCGGGGCGCGGATCTCTACATCGCGAAAGCGGGAGGTATTGCTCACGGGAACTCCTTGGTGAATAAGGCTGGCTCGAACCGCTCTGTTCAGCCATGCTAGGTATGTATAGTGTTGTATAGACAAGTAGAGGAAAATTGGGGTATTCCCGGAGGTACGCCCCACACATGACGAAAAAGTGCCTTTGTAAGTGCTTGAATGACGAGGGTGACGGAGAGTGCTTGCCGCTTCGAGCACGCCGCCAAGTACCGCGACATGGACGCCCCCTGCCACGGGTACGAAATCCGCGATACGCAAGCGCGGTATCATGCTCCTGACCCGCCGCATGCCCATGGCATCGATACGGCCTTGCGAGCACGCCGGCGACCCGGACGAGGCGGCCGCCGCAGAACCCCTGGACTCCCATGCTGATGCGTTTCCTCGAACGGCTGATCGACCCGTTCCGCGCCCTCCCCGACACCCAGCCGCCCGGCCAGATCTGGCGCTTCTACGCCTATTACCTGCGGGAGGTGTGGCCGGTCTTTGCGCTGCTGCTGGGCGTGGGGCTGGCTGGCGCGCTGATCGAAGTCTCGCTGTTCGGCTTTCTCGGCCGCCTGGTCGACCTGGCGCAAGCAACGCCGCCCGCCGACTTCTTCGCGCGCCACCGTGTCGAGCTGGTGTGGATGGCGGTGGTGGCGCTGCTGCTGCGTCCGTTCTTMAACGGCCTGCACGACATCCTCGTGCACCAGGTCATCAACCCGAACCTGGGCAACCTGGTGCGCTGGCAGAACCACCGCTACGTGCTCAAGCAGAGCCTGTCGTTTTTCCAGAACGACTTTGCCGGGCGCATCGCGCAGCGCATCATGCAGACCGGCTTCTCGCTGCGCGATTCAGCGGTGCAGGCCGTGGATGCAATCTGGCATGTGTTGATCTACGCGGCCAGCTCCCTCTACCTGTTCGCGCAAGCCGACTGGCGCCTGATGATTCCGCTCGTGGCGTGGATCGGCTGCTACGTGAGCGCCATGCTGTACTTCACGCCACGCGTGAAGGCGCGCTCGGTAGCCGCCACCGGCGCGCGCTCGCGGCTGATGGGGCGCATCGTCGACGGCTATACCAATATCACCACACTCAAGCTGTTCGCCCACACGCGCCATGAAGAAGACTACGCGCGCGAAGCCATGGCCGACCTGACCGACAAGGCGCGCCTGTCCGGCCGCATGGTCAGCGCCATGGATTTCACGGTGACCTCGCTCAATGGCCTGCTGATCGCCGGCACCACCGGGCTGGCGCTGTGGCTCTGGAGCCAGGGCCATGTCAGCGTCGGCGCGATTGCGCTGTCGACCGGACTGGTAATCCGCATCGTCAGCATGTCGGGCTGGATCATGTGGGTGATCAGCGGCATCTTCGAGAATATCGGCCAGGTGCAGGATGGCCTGCAGACCATCGCCGTGCCACGCACGATCGGCGATCGCGGCGACGCGCAGGCGCTGCGCGTCACGCGCGCAGAGGTGCGCTTCGAAGGCGTGGGCTTTCACTACGGCAAGGGCTCGGGCGTGATCGAAAACATCGATCTGGTGGTGCGCCCTGGCGAGAAGATCGGCCTGGTCGGCCCGTCCGGGGCCGGCAAGTCGACGCTGGTCAACCTGCTGCTGCGGCTGTACGACGTGGAGCGAGGACGCATCCTGATCGACGGCCAGGACATCGCCGGCGTCACGCAGGAAAGCCTGCGCGCGCAGATCGGCATGGTGACGCAGGATACGTCGCTGCTGCACCGCTCGATCCGCGACAACCTGCGCTACGGCCGGCCCGGCGCCAGCGAGGCCGAACTGCTTGCGGCAGCGGACGACGCGCATGCCGGCGAGTTCATTCCGCGTTTGCGCGATGCGCATGGGGCGACGGGACTGGATGCGCAGGTGGGCGAGCGCGGCGTGAAGCTATCGGGCGGGCAACGCCAGCGTATCGCGGTGGCGCGCGTGCTGCTGAAGAATGCCCCAATCCTGATCCTGGACGAAGCCACCTCGGCACTGGACTCCGAGGTGGAAGCTGCCATCCAGGAGAACCTGGAGACGCTGATGCAGGGCAAGACCGTGATCGCCATCGCGCACAGGCTCTCCACCATCGCGCGCATGGACCGGCTGGTGGTGCTGCAGGATGGGCGGATTGCCGAGAGCGGGACGCATGCGGAGTTGCTGGCGCGTGGGGGGCTTTATGCGCGGTTGTGGGCGCATCAGACTGGGGGGTTTGTGGGGGTGGAATAGTTGGGGGATTGATGTAGGCGGCGTTGGCATCTTGCACCCAAGGGCGTACGACATCCCCCTGCGGGGGACGCCGTACGCACTTGGGTGCAAAAACCATCGCCGCTAAAAGAACAGCAACCACCTACACAGAGAGGCCCTTTCCCCCAACAACCAACAACAACCACCCCCTCAAACCCACCCCAATACCCCCGCCCCAGCCCCCACCCCCACCAACACCAACGGATGCACCTTGGTCTTCAACATCAACCCGATGGTAACCACCGTCACCGCCACCGCAGTCCAGCGGTGATCCACGCTCGCGGCAAGAATCCAGCCGGTGGAGAACAGCAGGCCGATGGTCAGCGTGGCAAGGCCGCGCCGGATCAGGCCGGGCCAGCGCGCCTGCGGCGAGCGGCCGGCGAAATACTCGAAACCGAGCGCGATCACGCTGGACGGCCCGCAAATGCCAATCATGCCGACGATGGCGCCGGCCAGACCCGCCACCTGCCAGCCGAACAGGGCAACGAACAAGATGTTCGGCCCAGGCGCGGCCTGCGAGATGGCGTACATGGCGGAGAACTGCGCGTCGCTCATCCAGGCGTTCGACTCCACCAGGAAGCGATGCATGTCGGGGATGGTGGTGCTGGCCCCGCCGATGGCAAGGAATGACAGCATCAGAAAATGCGTGAGCAGGYTGGAAAGCACGTTGGGCGAGCTCATTGGCGCGGCTCCTTGGCCTCGGGCGGCACGGCATCGATGCMATCATCGCTGGACGGCATGCCGGGCGCGTCGATCGCAGTCGGCGCCAGTGGCGCATGCGCGCGCCGCGCCAGTTGCTCGCTGCGCCACTCCAGCACCAGGCCCATCGGCACCAGCACCGCCATCACCGGCACGAGCGGCCAGCGCAGCAGCCCGATGCCGACAAACGCCGCACCGCCGATCATCAACCCCCGCACGGTGCGCGGCTGGCTTTGCGCCAGCTTGAAGCCGGTCGACAGCACCAGGCCCGCCGACACCGCCGTCATGCCCGTCAGCATGCGCTGCACCGCCGCCACGTCGCGGTAGTGCTCGTACAGCAGCATCAGCGCCAGCACGCCCACCATTGGCACCATCACCAGCCCCGCGAAGGCCGCGAGCGCGCCGCGCAGCCCGGCAAAGCGCAGGCCCAGCATCAGCGCGAGGTTGATCACGTTGGGGCCAGGCAGCACCTGCCCGAGGCTGAGCAGCTCGACGAAGTCGCGGTCGCCAAGCCAGCGGTTGCGATCCACCACGGCGCGCCGCACGAACGGCAGCACGCCGCCGAAGCCTGAGAGCCCCATGCGGGCAAATTCGATGAACAGGCGCCGCGGCGTGGGCGGGGGTGCTAGCGCTACCATCGGATCGTCGCCGGCGGGGGAAGGAGTAACTGGCATCGCGTGTAAACGGGAGAGACATGGCCTGACGGGATGGCACCCGAGCGTTCCGCCATGCGCGGTAAAGAAAAAAGCCCCGCGCATTGTCGCGCAGGGCCAGTTTGGGTTGACGCGGCTTAGTTGCCGCTTGCCGGGGGGACGATCCGTACCGGCTCGATGCTCGGCTCCTTGAGCCTGAGATCCAGCGCGCGGCCCTTGCGGGCGCGCTTGCCCACATAAGGCAGCAGCAGCTGGCCGTAGAGCTTCTGCGAGCTTGGCTTGCCGCCGCGCCCGGCGCCGGACACCAACAGGCCCGGCGCGCCCACGGCGATCGCCTGCAACAGCGTCTCCTTGGGCTCCAGCTCCATCAGGATCACGCCACGGCCACCGGCCGACAGCGACTTGATCTCGTCGAGCGACACCAGCAGCATGCGGCCGTTGGCCGACAAGCAGGCCACGTGCGTGGCTTCCTCGCCGATCGGCGCGGGCACCAGCGGCGCGTCGCCCTCGTCCAGCGTGAGGTAGGCGCGACCGCCCTTCTGCCGGCTGACCATATCACCCACCTTGGTCTGGAAGCCGTTACCGCCGCGCGTGGCGACTAGCATGCGCTGGTCGACGCTGCCGGCGAAGGTGTGGGCGATCTGGCTGCCGGGCTGCAACTCGATCAGCGTCGTCACCGGCACGCCGTCGCCCCGCCCGCCGGGCAGGCCGGCGACCGGCACGGTGTACGCGCGGCCATTGGTGCCGAACACCAGCATGACGTCCACGGTGCGGCACTCGAAGGTGCCGTACAGTGCATCGCCCGCCTTGAAGGTGAACTGCTGCGCATCGTGGCCGTGGCCCTGGCGCGTGCGCACCCAGCCCTTTTGCGACACCACCACGGTGACGGGCTCGTCAACCACGCGCACTTCGGCGGCGGCGCGGCGCTCTTCCTGGATCAGCGTGCGGCGCGGGTCCTTGTCTTCGGGGCTGTACTGCTTGGCGTCGGTCTCGATTTCCTTGATGATGCGGCGGCGCATCATGGTCTCGGACTTGAGCAGCACGTCCAGCTCGGCTTGCTCGTCGCGCAGGGTCTTCAGCTCCTGCTCGATGCGGATGGCTTCCAGCCTGGCCAGCTGACGCAGGCGGATTTCCAGGATGTCCTCGGCCTGGCGGTCGGACAGGCTGAAGGCCTGCATCAGCGCCGGCTTGGGCTCGTCGCTCTCGCGGATGATGCGGATCACCTCGTCGATATTGAGCAGCACCAGCATCCGGCCTTCCAGGATGTGGATGCGGTCCTCGACCTTGCCCAGCCGATGGCGGGTACGGCGGGTGACAGTGGCGAAGCGGAAGGCGATCCACTCGCGCAGGATATCGGCAAGGCCCTTTTGTCGCGGCCGGCCATCGGTGCCGATCATCACCAGGTTGATCGAGGCGCCGGATTCCAGGCTGGTATGCGCCAGCAGCGTCTGGATGAATTCCTGCTGCTCGATGTTCTTGCTCTTGGGCTCGAACACCAGCCGCACCGGCGCGTCCTTGCCGGACTCGTCGCGCACCGCGTCGAGCACGGCCAGCATGCCCTGCTTGAGCTGCAACTGCTCGGGCGTGAGCGACTTCTTGCCGGCACGCACCTTGGGGTTGGTGATCTCCTCGATCTCCTCCAGCACCTTCTGCGACGACGTGCTCGGCGGCAGTTCGGTCACCACCAGTTGCCACTGGCCGCGCGCCATTTCCTCGATGGTCCAGCGCGCGCGCACCTTCAGGCTGCCACGGCCGTTCTCGTAGATCGCGGCGATATCCGAAGCCGGTGAAATGATCTGGCCGCCGCCGGGATAGTCCGGCCCGGGCATCAGCGCCAGCAGTTCGGCCAGCGTGATGTTGGGGTTGCGGATCATCGCCACGGTGGCCGCCGCGACTTCGCGCAGGTTGTGCGGCGGGACTTCGGTGGCCATGCCCACGGCAATGCCGGAAGCGCCGTTGAGCAGCACGAACGGCAGCCGCGCCGGCATCAGCTTGGGCTCTTCCATCGAGCCGTCGTAGTTGGGCACGAAGTCCACCGTGCCCTGGTCGATCTCGTCGAGCAGCAGGCGCGAGATCGGCGTGAGGCGGGCCTCGGTGTACCGCATCGCGGCGGCGCCATCGCCATCGCGCGAGCCGAAGTTGCCCTGCCCATCGATCAGCGGGTAGCGCAGCGAGAAGTCCTGCGCCAGCCGCACCAGCGCATCGTAGGCGGACTGGTCGCCGTGCGGGTGGAATTTACCGAGCACGTCGCCCACCACGCGCGCCGACTTGACCGGCTTGGCGTCGGCGCGCAAGCCCATCTCGTGCATGGCGAACAGGATGCGGCGCTGCACCGGCTTCTGGCCGTCGGCGACTTCCGGCAGCGCGCGGCCCTTGACCACACTGATGGCGTAGTCGAGATAGGCGCGCTCGGCGTAGTGCGCAAGCGTCAGCGAGTCCGCTCCCTCGTCGGGTGAACCTGGGTCAAACGGAATGTCTTGTTGTTCCATGGATTGGCAAGAATACGGCGCATCGCATCGTTGGCCGGTGCGCCGGTTGCAAGTTGTTCGTTATGCGGTTCGTCGTGTTGTCCGTGATCGGATCAGGGCATGTTGCGGCGGCCGCCGATCACCATCTTGACGCGATTGATGCCCCCACCCGCGACCCCCGCGGGCGCGCCACCCGGACGGTAGAAGCGATAGAACTGCAGCACCGTGCTGACGTACTGCTGGGTCTCGGGATAAGGCGGAATCTTGTTGTTGTAGCGCTGTACCGCGCCCTCGCCGGCGTTGTACGCTGCCAGCACCAGTTCGAGGTTGTTGGGGAACAGCTCCATCAGCCAGCGCAAATAACGCACGCCGGCCGAGATATTGGTATGCGGGTCGGCCAGCTTCTGCCCGACCGTGCGCCGCGCGTCAGCGCTCACGCCGAAGCGCGCGCCGGTGTCGGGAATCACCTGCATCAGCCCGATCGCGCCCTTGGGCGACACCGCGCCGGCGTTGAAGCCCGACTCCACCGCCATCACCGCCTTGACCAGCGCCGGATCCACATTCTGCGCCTGCGCGACCTGGCGGATGATGGGTTCGACCGTGGCGATATTGGGATGGTTGACGACGTAGCGGTAAAGCTTGTGCGTTTCCAGGTCGATCTGGCCGCCGGCGCCGGCGCGGCCCACCGAGGGGCTCTTGAGCTCGCCGCCGTTCTTCATGAACAGCGTATAGCGCTCGTCCAGCTTCTCATCCGAGAAATGCGCCACGCCGTCGTCGTCGATGTAGCCATACAGCGCCGCGTGGGCCGCCGGCGCCAGGGCCAGGCCGGCCAGCAGCATGCCGGCGGCAATCCACTGCCGCGGCCGGTTGCTGGTAGGTCTGGTCTTTGCCATCGGGATTCCTCGCGTCATGCAGGCACCGGACGTCACGAACGCCGGCTGCCTGGCCATCAGATATCAGATATCGGCAACCACCTCGTTGCCACGCTCTTCGAGCCAGGTACGCCGCTGCGCGGCCTCGCCCTTGCCCATCAGCATATTCATCACGCCCACGGTCTGGGGCAGGTCGAAATGGCCCAGCGCGACCGGCAACAGGCGGCGCGTGTCGGGATTCATGGTGGTTTCCCAAAGCTGCTCGGCATTCATCTCGCCCAACCCCTTGAAGCGGGAGATCTGCCAGCCGCCTTCCTTGATGCCGTCCTTCATCAGCTTGTCCTGGATCGCCACCAGTTCGCCATCGTCCAGCGCATAGAGCTTCTGGGCCGGCTTCTTGCCGCGCGCCGGCGCATCCACGCGGTACAGCGGCGGGCGCGCCACGCACACATTGCCGTTGTCGATCAGCTTGGGGAAATGCTTGAAGAACAAGGTCAGCAACAGCACCTGGATGTGCGCGCCGTCCACGTCCGCGTCGGACAGGATGCAGATCTTGCCATAGCGCAGGTTGGACAGGTCGGGCTCGTCATTGGCACTGTGCGGGTCCACGCCGATGGCCACCGCGATATCGTGCACTTCGTTGTTGGCGAACAGGCGGTCGCGCTCGGTCTCCCAGGTGTTGAGCACCTTGCCGCGCAGCGGCAGGATGGCCTGGAACTCCTTGTCGCGCCCCATCTTGGCGGAACCGCCGGCGGAATCGCCCTCGACCAGGAACAGTTCGTTGCGGGTGACGTCGGTGGATTCGCAGTCGGTCAGCTTGCCCGGCAGCACGGCCACGCCGGAGCCCTTCTTCTTTTCCACTTTTTGCGCGGCGCGCGTACGCGCCTGCGCCTGGCGGATCACCAGCTCGGCCAGCTTCTTGCCGTATTCCACATGATGGTTCAGCCACAGCTCCAGCGCGGGGCGGCTGAAGGCGGACACCAGCTTCACCGCGTCGCGGCTGTTCAGGCGCTCCTTGATCTGGCCCTGGAACTGCGGGTCCAGCACCTTGGCGGACAGCACGAAGGACGCGCGCGCGAAAACGTCTTCGCTCATCAGCTTGACGCCCTTGGGCTGCAGCGCGTGCATCTCGATAAAGCTCTTGACCGCCTGGAACAGGCCTTCGCGCAGGCCGGACTCGTGCGTGCCGCCGGCGGGGGTGGGGATCAGGTTGACGTAGGATTCGCGCACCGGCGCGCCGTCCTCGGTCCAGGCCACCACCCAGGAAGCGCCCTCGCCTTCCGCGAAGCCTTCCTCGGCCGGGTTGGCGTCGGGGTCGGCGAAGTGCTCGCCCTCGAACATCGGCACCACCAGTTCGGCGCCGCTGCCCTGTGCCAGCGCTTCCACCAGGTAGCCCTTCAGGCCCTGGTCATACTGCCAGGTCTGGCGTTCGCCATTTTTCTCGTGCAGCAGCGTGACCTTGACGCCGGGCAGCAGCACGGCCTTGCTGCGCAGCAGGCGCTGCAACTCGGCCATCGGGATCGTGGCCGAATCGAAGTATTTCGCGTCGGGCCACACCTGCACCCGCGTGCCGCTCTTCTTCTCGCCGCGCTCGAGCTTGCGCGTGGCCAGCGGCACGGTGACGTCGCCGCCGGAGAAGGTCAGCGTGGAACAGTTACCGTCGCGCCAGACGGTCACGTCGAGCTGGGTCGACAGCGCATTGGTGACGGAAACGCCCACCCCGTGCAGGCCGCCCGAGAAGGCGTACGCGCCGCCCTTGCCCTTGTCGAACTTGCCGCCCGCGTGCAGGCGGGTAAATACGATTTCCACCACCGGGACCTGCTCTTCGGGGTGGATGCCGACCGGGATGCCGCGGCCATCGTCCTCCACGCTGACGCTGCCGTCGCGGTGCAGGGTGACCATGATTTCGGACCCGTGGCCGCCGAGCGCTTCGTCGGAGGCGTTATCGATCACCTCCTGCACGATATGCAGGGGGTTGTCGGTACGGGTGTACATGCCGGGCCGTTGCTTGACCGGCTCCAGGCCCTTCAGGACCCGGATGGAAGATTCGCTGTACTGACTGGTTTTGCTCGCCATGGAGTCGCTTGCTTAGTAGGATTCTCGGCCAGCCTTGGCGGGGGGCGCTTGCCGCACGCCAGCCAGGGGGGGCCGGGCAGCCTGCATTGTAATGGAAGCGCGCAGCCGTCTTGGTGCCAATCGTGACTGCGCGTTACAGTGATCAATGCAGCATATTCGGCACTAACCCTGCCCCGGAGCGGCGCCCGACGCCACGAGCCGATGCGGGGTACACTCGCTCGCACAGGCGCAGCCCAGACGGGCCCGGACCGCGCCGGCAAAACTAAAAACAGCACTACGCACACCGAGCCAGGATGCAGGACGCCATGCAGAACAACATTCAAAGCACGCCGAAAAAGGCACTTTCCCTCACAACAGTCCTTATGTGCGGTGGCTTGCTCGTCACCCTGTCAATGGGTATCCGGCACGGTTTCGGCCTGTTCAACCTTCCCATCACGCAGACGCACGGCTGGAGCCGCGAGACTTTCGCCTTCGCGCTGGCGCTGCAGAACCTGATGTGGGGCGTGACCCAGCCGTTCACCGGCGCCCTGGCCGACAAGTTCGGCGCGTTCCGCATCATGCTGATCGGCATTGCACTTTATGTCGGGGGCCTGGTAGTCATGGCGATGGCCACCTCGGGCACCGCCTTTGCCTCGGGCGCCGGCATCCTGATCGGCATTGCGCAATCCGGCACCACGTACAGCGTGGTGTACGGCGTGATCGGGCGCGTAGCCAGCCCAGAGAAACGCGTCTGGGCCATGGGCATCGCAGCCGCCGCGGGCTCCTTCGGCCAGTTCCTGATGATCCCCGTCGAGCAGACGCTGATCTCGGTGGCAGGCTGGCAGAACGCCTTGTTCGTGCTGGCGGTGCTGGCTTGCCTGATGCTGCCGCTGGCCTTCAGCCTGCGCGAGCCGCAAAGCGAGGGGCACGGGAGCGGCTTCCAGCAGACCATCGGCCAGGCCGTGCGCGAAGCGTTCGGCAACCGCAACTTCCAGTTGCTGACGCTGGGCTATTTCGTGTGCGGCTTCCAGGTGGTGTTCATCGGCGTGCACCTGGCGCCCTACCTCAAGGACCGCGGCCTGACCGATCCCAAGATCGCCACCGTGGCGCTGGCGCTGATCGGCCTGTTCAATGTGTTCGGCACCTATAGCGCCGGCGCGCTCGGCCAGCGCATGCCCAAGCGCCACCTGCTGTCGATGATCTACATCACCCGCTCGGTGGTGATCGCCGCCTACCTGCTGCTGCCGCTGACGGCCGCCAGCACCTGGGTGTTCGCCGCCATGATGGGCTTCCTGTGGCTGTCCACGGTGCCGCTGACCAACGGCATCATTGCCCAGGTATTCGGCGTGCAGTATCTGTCGATGCTGTCAGGGGTGGTGTTCTTCTCGCACCAGATCGGCAGCTTCCTGGGCGCCTGGCTGGGGGGCTTCCTGTACGACCGCACCGGCACGTACGACATGGTGTGGATGATCGCAATCGGGCTGGGCGTCGTCGCCGCGCTGGTCAACCTGCCGATACGCGAGCACGCGATCGCGCGCCCGCAGGCGGCAGTGGCATGAGCGCCGCGCGCGCCGCTGCCTTGCGGGCCGGCGGCTTCGCGGCGCTGGCCGCGTTGATGGTGCTGGGCTTCATGTCCTACCTGCGGCCGGCGTTCATGGTGGATCTGACTAACATGGTGCTGGCCTGGTGCGGGTAAGGACGGCGGGCGTCCCATGGCACATGGGACGCCCCCGCCCGACCGCCCTGCCCCGTTACTGCGCCTCGGCCTTGGTCTTCGCCTCCAGCACTTCCCAGCGCTCCAGCGCCTCCAGCAGTTCCATGTCGATCTCATCGTGCCGCGCCGCAAGCTGCGCGGCCTTGCCCGCGTCGCTGACATAGAGCGAGCCATCCGCCAACTGCGCGCTGACGGCCTTCTGCTCATTTTCCAGCGAGGCAATGCGCTCGGGCAGCGTATCGAGTTCGCGTTGCTCCTTGTACGACAGCTTGACCACGCGGCCGGGGGCTCGCGCTTCGCGCGGCTTCGGCGCTTCCGCTGCCTTGCGCTCGCCCGCGCGCGCTTCCTGCATGGCCGCGCTGCGCGCCGACTGCACCTGCCAGTCGGAGTAGCCGCCCACATACTCGCGCCAGCGCCCGTCGCCTTCGGCGGCGATGGTCGAAGTCACCACGTTGTCCAGGAAGGCCCGGTCGTGCGAGACCAGGAAAACAGTGCCGCTGTAGTCCTGCAGCAGTTCCTCCAGCAGTTCCAGCGTGTCGATGTCCAGATCGTTGGTGGGTTCGTCGAGCACCAGCACATTGGCCGGGCGCGCGAACAGGCGCGCCAGCAGCAGCCGGTTGCGCTCGCCGCCGGACAGCGACTTGACCGGCGAACGCGCGCGCTCCGGCGCGAACAGGAAGTCGCCCAGGTAGCTCATCACGTGCTTGCGCTGGCCGTTGATTTCGACCCAGTCGCTGCCCGGGCTGATGGTATCGGCCAGCGAGCGCTCCAGGTCCAGCTGCGTGCGCATCTGGTCAAAATACGCCACCTGCATATTGCTGCCGTTCTTGACCTCGCCAGTATCCGGCGCCAGTTCGCCCAGGATCAGCCGCAGCAGCGTGGTCTTGCCCGCGCCATTGGAGCCGATCAGGCCGACCTTGTCGCCGCGCATGATGGCGCCGGTGAAATCGCGCACCACCATCTTGTCGCCGAAGGCCTTGCTGACATTGGTCAGCTCGGCGACGATCTTGCCGGAGCGCTCGCCTTGCGACACCTCCAGCTTGACGTTGCCCTGCACGTCGCGCCGCGACGCGCGTTCGTTGCGCATCGTCACCAGGCGCTGGATGCGGGCCACGCTGCGCGTGCGGCGCGCTTCCACGCCCTTGCGGATCCAGACTTCTTCCTGCGCCAGCAGCTTGTCGAACTTGGCCTGCTCGACCTGCTCGGCGTCCAGTTGCTCGGCCTTGCGCGTCTGGTAGGCGGCAAAGTTGCCGGGGAAGGAAACGAGCCGGCCGCGGTCCAGTTCGACGATGCGGGTGGCCACGCGATCGAGGAAGGCGCGATCGTGGGTAATCAGCAGCACGCTGCCGCGGAAAGCCAGCAGCAGGTCTTCGAGCCAGCGGATCGCTTCCACGTCCAGGTGGTTGGTGGGTTCGTCGAGCAGCAGGATGTCGGGCTCTGCCACCAGTCCCTGCGCCAGCGCCACGCGCTTTTGCATGCCGCCGGACAGCGAATCCACGCGCACATCGGCAGTAAGGCTGAGTTGCGCCAGCGTGGTTTCCACCCGCGTACGCAAGCCCCATGCCCCGGCGGCGTCGACTTCGGACTGCAGGCGGTGCAATTCGGCCAGCGAGTCCTCATCGTGGCTATCGTCGAGCGCCGCCAGCGCCGCCTCATAGGCGACCAGCAGGTCGTGAACCTTGCCCAGACCCAGGGACACGGCGTCGAACACGGTCTGGCCCGGCTCGAACTGAGGCTCCTGCGGCACATATGCCGAGGTCACGCCACTCTGACGCGCGATCAGGCCATCGTCCGGCGCGGACAGGCCGGCCACGATCTTGAGCAGCGACGACTTGCCGGTGCCGTTGCGGCCAATCAGGCCGACGCGCTCGCCGGCTTCGAGGGAGAAGTCGGCATGGTCGAGCAAGGCCACGTGCCCGAAGGCGAGCTGGGCGTCGGAAATCGAAAACAGGGCCATGGGAGCAATACGAAAGGAGACAGCGAAAGGAAGGCGACTCAAGCGGCTTGAACGCGCAGCCACCCGCCGGCGTCGGCCGGCAAGCAGGCGGCAGGGTGCCAGGTAGCCGGCATTGTAGACCACCTCCGTGCGCCCTCGCCCGGAGCCGCGGCCCAAAAAAAGAAGGGCCCGCGCTTGCGCGGGCCCAAGAGTCTCTCCTCGGTGCCCTGCTCGCAAGGCACGAACGGAGCATAGCAAGCGCCTCCGCCCGGCTCTAGTCGGACAAGTCCGTAAGGGAAAGTCCCGTCAACGCCCGCGGCCGGCCGCATCCTTCCGGGCCTGTTGCTCGCCACGCAACACCCCACGCCGCGACCGTTGTCCGGCTGCTTGCCGTCGTGGAACAATGCTTGCCGGCCAGCAGGCCGCAGCACAACGGCAGTAGCAGCATAAAAACCGGTCCGAACCGGTGCAGGCGACCCAACGCCATTTCCGCTCGACGCCTTTTTCGCTTCTTTGTACGGGGACATCCATGATCCATCCGGTTTGCCGGCGCCTGCGCGGCGCCGGGCTGGCGATTTCGCCCAGCCCGGTCCGCCTGCCGCTGCTGCTCCTGCTATCAACCTTGCTCACATTCTGGCTGTCCGCCGGTGCCAGGCCTGCCGCGGCGCAGTCCGACGGCTCACCGGTGCTGCATCGCATTGCCCAGACCGGGGTGCTGCGCATCGCCCACCGCGAGAGCTCGGTACCGTTTTCCTTCGTGGCCGACGGCAAGCCGCACGGCTATGCCGTCGACCTCTGCCTGCGGGTAGCCGATGCGCTACGCGGCGCACTCACACTGCCCGCCCTCAAGGTGGAATTCGTGCCCGTCACGCCGGCCAGCCGCATCACCGCGATCGTCGACGGCAAAGCCGATCTCGAATGCGGGTCCACCACCAATAACCGCGAACGGCGCGAACAGGTGGCCTTCACCATCCCGCACTACATCGCCGGCAGCCGCATGCTGGTGAGGACCGACTCCGGCATTCGCAAGCTGGGCGACCTGCGCGGCAAGACGGTGGTCTCCACGGCGGGCACGACATCGCTGGCCGTGGTTCGCCAGATCAACGGCTCCGGCGCCATGCAGATCCGCGTGGTGGAAGCCAGGGACCACGCCGAAGCCTTCGCCATGGTCGAGCAAGGCAAGGCCGACGCCTTCGTCATGGACGATGTGCTGCTCTACGGCCTGCGCGCGAACTCGCGCAACCCGGCCAGCTACACCGTCACCAGCGAACTGCTGACGATCGAGCCCTACGCCATCATGCTGTCGAAGCAGGACGCCGAGTTCAAGCGGCTGGTGGACAAGACGCTGGTCTCGGCCATCTATTCGCTCGAGACCCAAAAGCTCTACAAGAAGTGGTTCCAGTCGCCGATCCCGCCGCACGGCGTCAACCTCGACATCCCGATGAGCTACCTGCTGCGCGACTCCTTCAAGTTCCCCAGCGACAAGGTTGCCGACTAGCATCGCATGCGGCTGCGGGGAGCCTGCAATGCTCCAGGGCAGGGCAAGAACGGCGCAACTCGTGCGAAGATGACGGCCCGGCCGCTTTCGAGCGCCCGCCTCGTCAAGCCAAGTCCCCGTTCCATGTCCACTGCCACCGCCCCCCTGAAGCTGACCGACCTCTCCGTCTCCGCCCTGGTAGCCGGGCTGATTGCCATGCTGACCGGCTATACCAGTTCGCTGGTGCTGATGATCCAGGCGGGCCAGGCGGCCCACCTGTCGGATGCGCAGGTTGCCTCCTGGATCTGGGCGTTATCCATCGGCATGGGCGTCACCACCATCGGGCTCACGCTGCTGACACGTGCTCCCATTGTCATTGCCTGGTCCACGCCCGGCGCCGCCCTGCTGATCGCCAGCCTGCCCGGCGTGCCCTATCCGGAGGCGATCGGCGCCTTCGTGATGGCGGCGCTGCTGATGACGGCGGCGGGCCTGACGGGCTGGTTCGACAAACTGATGCGCGCGTTGCCGGCCAGTATTGCCTCCGCCCTGCTGGCCGGCATCCTGTTCCGCATCAGCGTCGACGTGTTCGTGCAAGCCCAGCAGCAAACCCTGTTGCTGCTGGTGATGTTCGCGTTGTACCTGGCGGGCAAGCGCTTCTGGGCGCGCTACGCGGTGCCGGGCGTGCTGCTGGTGGGCGTGGCGCTGGCCGGCGCGCTTGGCCAGCTGCATTTCGAATCGTTCCATTTCGCGCTGGCCCGGCCGGTGTGGACCACGCCGGCATTCTCGCTGCAGGCTTTCGTCAGCATCGCCGTGCCACTGTTTATCGTCGCGCTGGCTTCGCAGAATATTCCCGGATTGGCGGTGCTGCGCGCCGACGGCTATCACGTAGCGGCGTCACCGCTGATCACCGTGACCGGCATCGCTTCGGTCCTGCTCGCGCCGTTCGGCTCGCATGGCATCAACCTCGCGGCGATCACGGCAGCCATCTGCACCGGCGCGGAAGCGGATCCGGACCGCAACCGGCGCTATACGGCCGCGGTGGTTTGCGGACTCGGCTATCTGGTGGCGGGCGTGCTGGCCGCCAGTATTGCCGCGCTATTCGCCGCCTTTCCCAAGGCGCTGGTGGTCGCGGTAGCCGCCTTCGCCTTGCTTGGCTCGATCGCCAGCGGCCTGACCACGGCCATGCAGACCCCGGCGGAGCGCGAGTCGGCCCTGCTCACGTTCATGATCACCGCCTCCGGCATGACGCTGGCCGGCGTGGGTTCGGCCTTCTGGGGCGTGGTGGGTGGCATGCTGGCGCTGCTGGTGCTGCGCCCGCGCACCGCTCCCCGGGCCGGATAACGCTTAAAGCAGCAGGAAGGCGATGTCCGCCGAACCGATGCCGGATAGCGGCGTGCCCTTGCGCCGCTGGAACAGGATGTGCTGAAGCACCCGGTCGCGGTGCTCTGCAAATGTGGACGGCTCGAAACGCAATGCGGTCAGCGCGTAGTGTTCGGCGAGCAGCTTGTAGACGCGGTGGCGCACCATCAGCATTTCGCTCTCGGCGCGCAAGCGGCTGATTTCGGCGCCGTTATCCTCTTCCAGCTGCCGCATGCCCACCACCACGCGCGCATGCATGCCACGATAGCGGTCCAGTTCGCCATGCGCCTTGCGCAGCTCCTCTCGCAGCGCCCTCACCTCCTGCTGGAGCTTCAGGTTATGTTGCACGCCGCGCTGGATGCGCGAGGCTTCTTCCAGCGCGACATCCGCCGCCGCAATCGTGTTCCGCCATACTCCCTGACCCGTCGCGTGACCCTCCACCTGCGGCCACACGGTCTGTACCTCATCCTCGCCATTCATGGCGCCCCCCCCTGAGAACCTGACTCCCCCGCCGTTGGCTTTATGACGTCTGCCAACTGGTCGGGACTACCGCGAACACCCCGCAGGCGATCAACCGGATCGCCGGTGCTTCTGCAATGAAGCACCCAACACCGATTGAAGTGCGCATCACGGTGCCGGACAACCACCCGAAAGGAGGGATCGCCAACGTGTGCGCGCGCACCGACTGTGGTTTGTACTGTACACCGCAGGCACCCGCAGCGGTTGCCGCGCATCCGGCGGGCCAGTAATGGTATGGGAAAATGTGGCCCCAACGGCAGCCAAAAAGAAGGACTTACCGATGAACGCTTATGTGCTCCTGGCCCTCGCCATCGCGGCCGAAGTCATCGCCACCAGCAGCCTCAAGGCGTCCGAGAGCTTTACGCGCCTGTGGCCAAGCTTGCTGGTGGTAGCCGGATACGTCGGCGCCTTTTTCCTGCTGATGCAGGTCATGAAGACCGTGCCGGTAGGCATTGCCTACGCCATCTGGTGCGGCGCCGGCATCGTGCTGGTCACGCTGATCGCCAGCGTGCTCTATCGCCAGGTACCGGACCTGGCGGCATGGGCAGGAATCGGGCTGATCATCGCGGGGGTTGCGGTGATCCAGCTCTTTTCGAAGATGGGGGCGGCGCACTGAGGCAACGGCGTCGCGCAAGCCCGCCGCCGTTGCGCGGCGAGGCGATGGCCGCAGCCAAGCAAGCCTCTGGCCGACCGGAAACGTCAGCCGTACAATTTCTGCAAGAAGGGATGTGCACCTGACAGTTCATATGCTGCCCGAAGCGTTGCTTCGGGATCGTCAACTCGCTCTGCTCTCCCCATGGAGTCGACATGAAGAAGATGATACTGGCCGCCACAACAGCACTGCTGTGCGCCGCAGCGTCAGCCGAGGACGCGTACATCTACCCGACGGAGAACATGAAAGTCGGGGAAACTGTCCAGCTGCAATCTCCGACCGTCCTGTTCATCAACAAGAAGTGCGACCTGCCGTTCGTCGATGCCGCGCACATGCGCTTCTATGCGTCTTATCGTAGCGATGCGTCCAATCGCGGCACCTGGGATACCGGCTGCTGGGCGAAGAACATCCACGGCGACGCGATCATCGTCGTGCTGAGGATGCCAAACAGGACGATCGCCCTCAAAACCCTGGCACGCGCCGACGTCCAGAAAGATGGCACCGCCACGATCAAGGCGTTGCCCGCCCAGGGCCGCTAGCGCCACCGGCCGAAGGAGGCCTTGATTGACTTGGGAATGGGGGATTTCGGAGAACTTTCGCGAACCAGAACCAGGCTATGCCCCGTCGGCAGGATTCATAAAACCGGCTGTAACCAATACTGGAAGCCGATTTACCAGAATACGATTTTCGTGGTGCCACGAATGTAGATGATCTTGATGGATACGTCGCCGCCTTGAGGCACTGTATATCCATACAGTTAACTCAACTTTCAGCATCTACATTCAGGCGGCTCTTATACTGGATATCCATACAGTACCAGTGAGAGAGACATGTTCGCCTGCGATATCGAGACCGTCTTCCTGTTCCGCCGCGCAGCCGATGCGGTCGCCGCACCCTTCCCTTGCGAGCGAATCACCGTGGACGATCCGCTGCTGACCGCCGACACATGGAATCCCGAGGCAGAAGCAGCGGCACAAGCCACCGGCGCCACGCTCGTCCTGAACGGCATCGACACCGCAGCAATCATGGCGCTGCCGTGGACAATCGATCGCCTGGAGTTCAATTACCGTGGCGCCTGGCTAAGCTTCCTGCTGGCCTACAGCATCCAGTTCACAGGTCCTCGCTCGATTTGCCTGCGCACCCGCGGCGAGCGCCACTATGCCACCCGTCAGGAGGTGGCATGTTCTCTGTGACCTACCAGGCTGGCTCCAGCTTCCTCGAAACCCGGTTCCTGCCCGGCGACACGGTCGAGCAGCGCCTCGACCGCGAAGGTGTCACGGTATCGAGACCCGCCACATCGAGAAGATGGTGTGGACGGCCGACTGCCTGTTGTTCGAGCAGGACGGCCAGCACCACCGGATCAAGGTTGCCCGGCCAGCGGTGAAAACGCCGCTACGCGCGCGGTTCCCCCGCCGCTGAATAGCTGCGCCGCGCCACCACGCCCCCCCCAAAGAACGCCAACTGCTGCGCGTCGTCTATGGCGTCGATCCGCCCGCGGTGGCGCTCTTGGGCTCGCTTGGCCTTTTCCGCCTTCACTAGTATCGGCAGTTAGTAACCGGGCCAGTGTTGATGCATCGGATCTGATTGCCGGCTTGTGGTGTCAGAGGCGCAGCTTGCGGCGCCACGTACTGCGGCGTTTGAAGCCATGCGTTCTGCTGTTGCCGCAGTTGCTGGTTTTGCTGCTGCAATTGCGCATTGGTCTGCTGAATTTGCTGGGCAGCCATCTGCTGATTGAACTGATACATCTGCAACTGCTGATCGGTCATTGCATCTCTGTATCCAGTTGCCTGACCGTCCGAGTTAAAGCACATGATTCGACTTGGCGAAAGGACCCTGTATCGTTCGCATGTCGAATCGCCTGCCATGTAATATCTCCCGTTCACGAAATTCGGCGCCGCCGGGCTTGCGCAGCCGGCGACTGCAAACGCCAGAAAGACCGTTGCTATTTTTCTCATGGGTAGTTTCTTGAGCGCGTATTGCGATTGCGACGCGCGTTCGTCGGTCTCGTCCAAAGACGCTCGCGATTTTCGCAATCGTTCACGCGTCATGCAAGCAGTGTTGCGGGACGGCCAACTGCCGACGGCCTTCCCTCGGGCATCATGATCTGCCCCACGAGCGGCGGACAAGCACCTGCTGATGAATCGCTTCCACGCCCCAGGCAAGGAAGAACGGGGGATCATCATCGTGCCGCGAGCGGAATGGGAGGACTGGCTGACCTGCCGGGATCCGTTGCGGGTGCGGGTGCGCAGCTTTATGCGACTGCACCCTGCGGATATGCGGCTGGATCAGCCAGCGCCTATCCAGCGTCAAAGCTAGCCCAAAGGGACACCCCCACCTGTCGGGCACTCGGGCAATCCAGGCAATGGCGGCGGCGGTAGCGACGAGGAATCACTTTGCTCCGCCTCAACTGCCTCCCCAAGCTTGGAAGCCTGAGTGACGTAGTTCACGCGAATATCAAGGTCAAATTCTTGGCCGCAGCTCTCAGAGCAGCCGCACCTCACCCGATGCCGCACCGTCATAGGCAGTTCCAACACCGTCATCTCTACCCCGAACCGACGAACAGTCTTGCAGTACGGACAAGTTGCCGCGACTGAATATGTCATTGCGAGTCCTATTTTGGTGGAGAGTTGGCACAAATGTACGCTTGATAGTCACGCCCAACAATGGGATTAGTACTTCAGGATTAAGGGCTAGACGGTACGGGGCATCGTTTAGGGGCACCAAATATAGGGGCATTTATTGATGCCCCTAATGCCCCTAAAACACGCGGATGCCAACGGCTCCCGGCGAACTTCGGCGAACGTCGAAAGCCCGCGAGGCCTTGATCTACTTGGGAGGGGAGGACTTCAGAGAACTTCTACGAACCGTACTATGGTCCGCCAGCAGGAATCATAAATTCGGCTATATCTATTACTGGAAGCCGATTTCTCCGAATATGATTCTCTTGGTGCCACGTCCAGTGCCACGAAAATATTTTGATGGACACGACACCATCTCGCGACACTGTATATCCATACAGTTAACTCAACTTTCGGCACCCGCATTCGGACGACTCTTATACTGGATATCCATACAGTACTTTCAGAGTGCGCCCATGTTCACCTGCGATCCGGACACAGTCTACCTGTACAGCCAGTCCCATGGGGCGGCGCGTTTGGCCATCCGCTGCTCCCACCTGCCCATAGACGATCCGCTGCTCACCGCTGACACCTGGAACCCGGAGGTCGAGGCCGCCGCGCAGGCCGCGGGCGCCACCCTCACGCTGACGGGGGTCGATGCCTCGGCGATCATGGCGCTGCCGTGGACCATTGACCGCCTGGCGTTCCATTACCAGGGCACTTCGCTCAGCTTCCAGCTCGCGGCGAGCGCCACTACGCCACCCGTCAGGAGATGGCATGTTCCCTGTGACCTACCAGGCTGCCTCGATCTTTCTGGAAACCCAGTTCCTGCCCGGCGACACGGCCGAGCTGCGCCTCGACTGCGAACACGTCACGGTCACGGCCAGCGCCGTCACCGTGCACGGCATCGAGACGCGGCACATTGAGAAGATGATGTGGACGGCCGACTACCTGTCTTTCGAGCAGGACGGCCAGCACCACCGGATCAAGGTGGCCCGCCCGGCGGTCAAGACACTGCTGCGCGCGCGGTTCCCCCGCCGCTGAATAGCCGTACCGCGCACCGCCATGCCCCCCTACACCCCAGAGAATTGGGTTCGCGCGCTACGCCACGCCGTGCGTGGCGGCACGCCGGATGCCTATGGCGATCCGTTCAGCATGCGGCTGTACGTCCTGAACCCTTACGGCCAGCCGGCCCATACGCTGGACGGGAACGCCCATCATGAATTTCTGAGGGGCTGGTTCAAACGTTTCGTGCTGCGCACTGACCTTCCCGAGCAGGATGCCCGCGTCTGGACATGCTTCTGCCCATGGTCGGACACGATGACCGACAAACCAGTTTTCCTGACCCACCTGATCGCCCCCGGCATCGACAAGATATTCACCTCCGCGACGTGGCAAGATGCGCAGGACAAGCACCGGCGTGTTGCCGAGAAGGCGCGGCGGGTGCTGCCGCTCACGCCCTTGCCAGGAGATGAGGATGTGCACAGCGAACATGAGAAGAAGCCTGACCGTAGCCGCAAACTGGTATGAGCAAAGGATTCACCCGTCCTGCAGAATAACCAAGCTGGGAGCAAGCATCCTTCTGGGCTGCATCATTTCCATGATTCGCGGCAAGGACCTCAGCTGGGATCTGCTGAACTATCACTACTATGCACCATGGGCGCTGCTCAACGATCGGCTGAGCGTCGATCTGTATCCAGCCCAACTGCAAACATTCTTCAACCCAGTAATTGACCTTCCGTTTTACTACTGTGCCACGACGTTCCCTGACTACGTTTCGGTGCTGCTCATGGGGATCCCATTCGGGCTGGCTGTCTTTGTCACATGGAACATCATTGGGACCATAGGCGTCGCCCATCGAGCGCCTGGCTGGGCCCCGAGAATCAATCGCGGGTTGGCTTGCTTCCTTGCGCTGGTCGGCGCTGCAGGGTATTCCCAGGCCAATACCACTTCGGGCGAGTGGACGACAACCGCGCTTGCATTGCTGGCGATCTGGGCGATCTTCGCCTCGCATCGAGGGAACCTGACTACCAGAATGGCGCTGGTCATTGCCGGCCTTTCGCTCGGGATGGCTACAGGACTCAAACTCACGGCAGCCATTCCAACCCTGGCAATCACACTTGCGTTGCTTTGCTCCCTGTCGTGGCGGAGCCCGCGCGCGACCGCTAACGACTTGGCGCTCTACGCCGTAAGTGGATGCGTTTCATTCGCCGCAGTCGCCGGGCCGTGGATGTGGGTTTTGTATCGGGACTATCAGAACCCGCTATTCCCGTTCTTCAACAGTTTGTTTCGCTCGCCACTCCTCGATGAGGCGACCATGCTGGACACAAGGTTCTTGCCGGGAACATGGGTCGAATATCTCTGGTTCCCGATAAAGACTGCGTTTGAGAAGAATCGGCTTCACACAGAAGAGAACATGCGTGATCCGCGACTGCTGATTGGCGGGGTCATCGCCCTACTATGGCTTTCAAAATCTGCGGCCCTCTGGCTTCGAAATCGCGCCGTGGACAGCCAATCTCAATTTAAGCTATTCCTCAGCATCACCTTTGTCGGAATGTACCTGTTCTGGATGACGATGTTTGGCATTTACCGATATGCCATCCTGCTGGAGATACTGTCGATCCTGATGGCGGGTATGGTAATTGGGGAAGCGATCGATAGCGGCCACCGACGAAAAGCACTCTGGATTGCGGTGCTGGTATATGGCTCCGCCGCCATCCTGACGAGATCCCCGAACTGGGGAAGAACGCCGATGGATGGGAACCTGTATTTTTCCACCGAGCTTCCCAAGCTGCCGCAGAAGTCGCTGGTTCTCAATCTAGTGAACGGTCCGGTGGGGTACCTCGCTCCGCAATGGCCAGACAACCCCCCGTTCGTCTACCCGATCTCGAACCTTTCAGGCCCTGGGCGCAACGAAGCCATCCAGCGGATCATCAACGAAAGAGTCATGTCCCATCGGGGCGAAATCTCCGCACTATGGGATGGCATCGACTTCACCGACTCTATGCGCCAACTGCTTGCGAACTATCACCTGCATGTGGACATGGCGTCCTGCCGGCCGGTGTATCGCCCATCGCTTGCCACGCTTCTAGTTTGCCCAACACGGCGCACAGGCAACAACAGGACACCCGCTGCCGAGTGAAACATGAACATCGCTGACGCGTTTGCAGTTGTTGAATATCTTCCAGTCCGGGATCGGTAGGAAAGACGCCGCCCGATTGAGATGCCTTATCGAAGGTGATCCAACACCTGGTTCGCCGCCATGACCACCGATTCACCGGCCGGATGATCCCAGGCCGTGCCTTGAAGGCGCCTCAAGGCACGGGCGAGGTTTGCCGCTCACGCCCCGCAAGGAGATGAGGATTTGCACTAACTACGCCCCCGTGCAGCGCCAGCTGCTGCGCGATGTGTTCGGCGTCGAGCCACCGCAGCTCGACTATCCGCTGGAGACCCGGCCGGACTGCCGCGCCGTTCATCGTCAGCAACGGTGGCGGCCGACAGGCGCTGGTGGGGACATTCGGTATGGTGCCAAAGACCCGGATCCCGCCCGGCGGGGCCAAATTCGACACGACCAACGCGCGATCGGAAACAGTCGGTGAGAAGCGGTCGTTCTCAGGGCCCTGGAAGAAGGGCCAGCTCTGCCTGGTGCCGGCCAGTTCGTTCTACGAGCCCAACTATGAGAGCGGGACCAAGTCCGTGCGCTGGCGGATCTGGCTGAAGGACGAGCCTGAGTTTGCCATCGCTGGGCTGTGGCGCGCCTGGCCGGACGAGGACGGCGCGGAAGTGTTCAGCTTCACCATGCTTACCATCAACTCGGACAAGCATCCGCTGGTGAACCGCTTCCACGCCCCCGGAAAGGAGAAGCGGATGATCGTCATCGTGCCGCGCGCCGAGTGGGGTGACTGGCTGACGTGTCGGGATCCGGAGCGGGCGCACAGCTTCATGCGGCCCTACCCCCCCGAGCTAATGGACGCTGCGCCGGCGCCGCGCGCGCCGCGGGCAAAAGCTGCCGAGTAGCCTTGCGCATCCCATCGAGAGAGTTATGTTCCCTCGGACCTAATTCCACTAGAGTGATGCCGGGCAAACGCGATTGCCCCGTCTTTCCTTCAGCACCCACTCCTTCCCGGCAGCGGGTGCTTTTTTTTACCGCCAGCGCGCCCGCACCTCGTCCGCCAGGTCCATGAGCCGGCGCACTCCGTCGCGCGCCCATCACTAGTAGGGTACCAGCTGTTGATGCGACGCATTATCATTAGCGATGGCAACAGATTGGACCCCTTGTTGCTTTCCGAGGTGTAGGCGCCATCTCCCTGCGCCTACACCCCTTTCTCCCTCTAAGGTGCCTACCATCAGCGCACCAGAGTACCTACGCTTTACCCCAACTCGTTCTCCAGATTCGCCAAGCCACCTCCCCTGCTCCGCCGCGCGCTAATTGACAAGCGGCCACGGCGGCCTCCAGCCGGATCTAATACGGCGCGCGCTGTGCCACCGCCATCTATGAACACTGCAGTGGTGGCACTTCGCAGGGGATCCCGTCTCCGTCACCGTCAATCTTCACGCCAGGGCAATTGCGCAGGTAGAAGCGAGCTTCCTGACAGGAAGTCATTTGGCTGCAGTGCTGCTTCCCCTGACATTGAAAGACCGGCGAAGCTGCCGGAAGTGCTGTCGCTTCAATCATGGGTTCAGCAGGCTGGGCAGCTTGTTCGGCCTTGGGAGATTGCTTGAAGTAGAACCAGGCGGCGGCGACCGCGACAGCGACCAGTAGGAATTTGTTCAAGTGACCCCTTCTTTTTATGCGAAGGATGCCACATTTTCTCCTTTATCAGGTCAAAGCGACGGAATAGCCGGCCTCGTCTTTCGCACTGTAGGATACCTTTCCTATTCCAGAATGACAGGCTGGTGGGGTAGATGCGGTCAAGACTCAATGGCTCTGGCCTACCCATCGCGGTCAGTCACCTAGTGCCCAGTGAACAACCGAGCCTAGCTGAAAGCAGCCTCCAAGCGCGGTCATCGAGATGCATTTTGCGTGCATCCTTCACTGCTGTGTCCTGCCCTATGCCGGACGGCGACTCTGCCTTGACAATGCCGTTACCGCTCGCGCGCCGGTTGCTGGCAGAATCGCACATGACACCGGCTTCTCGAAGCCGGCCAAGGACAAGCACCAATGACACTCCCGATGGATGACCACCCCCCACTGATGAGGAACACCCTCGAAGATGCCCTCCCAGTTGCAGCAATGCGACCAAACCTCTTCAAGTACGCGACGTCCGAATTGTCTCAGGACGCGGTAATCTGCTGGATCCTGGCAGTGGCGGACGTCCATTTCCGCGATTCTTGTCCAGAATTGCATGCGTTCGGCCAGGCCTTCGTCCGGTCACTCCTTTCACGAAGCGCCTCCTGCCCTCAGCCACAGGAGGTCAGAAGAGTCCGCGTCGTCCAGCAGGAAGCAAATATCGACATCCTGTGTTGGATCAACGAGGAAATTGTAATTCTTATAGAGGATAAAGTCGGAACCAAGCAGCACAGTAATCAGCTTCATCGATATAAGAACCACCTCGCAAAGGCGCGGGACCGCATAGCGCATTCGGTACTGATTTACCTTCAGACTGGAGATCAGTGCGATTATTCTCCTGTCACGGATGCGGATTATCATGTCCTGCATCGGCGTGATCTGATTGATCTACTTGGTACCGAGAGCGGACGTCAAGGACGCTTGAAGAGTGACATTCTGGAGGACTTCGCATGCCACCTCGAGCGCATCGAGACCTTAGTCCAGGGCTATCCCGTTATTCCAGTGAAGAAATGGGGGAAGAACGCTCGAATCGGCTTCCTCTCGCGCCTCAAGCGAGACCTAGACAGCGGATCATGGAAGTATTGCCCCGATCAGACCGGGGGGCACTATGGCTATTTCGGAGACAAGGTGCAAGTCGATGGCGCGGCGATTTACTTGCGGGTAGTGCTCAGCGATCGTGAGAACAAACTGTTCTTCAAGATAGACGTTTCTACTCCTGCGGAGCAAGTCCGTCTCAGAGACATGTGGACTAGCCTAATCGTTGGCCACGCATGCAAGCTGGGACTGGCGGTTAGCAAGCCTAGGCGGAAGTTCGACAGTAGCACGATGACAGTCGCTATAGTGGGCCATCCATTCCCAATGACCGATCCAAGCGGCTGTCTCGACCTTGAACAGAGCCTTGAGATAATTCGCGAATGCCAAAGGGTCATTGATACTTGCAAGCGCGAGGTTGTCGATGCGGCCACGGGCTACCACGATCGCGCCGCCCGACAACATGCCGGGTTCGTGGAGGCTTGAGCGATGAAGGTCTACTTGGACGACGAACGCCCCACGCCTGCGGGCTGGACGAGAGCGTATTGGCCATCAGAAACAATAGCACTACTTGAAACCGGTGAGGTCACCGATCTGAGCCTCGACCATGATCTTGGAGACGATGAGCGCGGGACCGGCTACGACGTCATCCTGTGGATTGAGGAGGCCGTGGCGCTTAGGGACTTCGTCCCGCCGCGAATCACTGTCCATTCCTCGAATGCATCGGCCGCTGAAAAGATGCGCGCTGGCATCTTGACCATTGAGCGATTGGCAGGAGGCCGTTGATAGGCCAAGGGAGCGCTACCTCTCTCAGCCCAGAATGCCCCGCGCCCGAACTTCATTCTCCAGGTCTGTCAGCCGCTTCCCCTGCTCGGCTGCGCGCTCATTGGCACGCCGCCACTGCTGCCTTCAGTCTGACCTCATACCCCCCGCGCAGCGCCAGCTCGGCCAGCGCCGCGCGAAAGAACTCGAAGTCGCCGGCCGTCTCCGGCACCTTCGCCAACGGCCAATCCGGCTCGGGGATCTCGGGCGTCTCGCACGGCACGGCCACTGGCACCCTCACCTCCACCGGCTTCTCGATCATCTGCGGCGCGGCGGCGCAGCCGGCCAGCAGAAGCACCGCAAGTACCGCACACGCCGCGAAATTGCGTTTTTGCGCAAGTTGCCACTTCATAGCTTCCCCCGCTCGGTCATAAAGGTCTCGCGCAATCCATGCAGCGATGCGCACAGGTCCGACCCCGGCACCTGCGCCTGGATCTTGCCGGCCAGCAGCGTGTACTTGGACTGAGCTGCCTGAGCCTCGGCGTCGGCCTTCGCTGCCTGGTACTGCCGCAGCTTGGCCTGCGCCTCAAGGGCAGCCACCGCGGCGTTCTGGGTGGTCAGAGATCCGGCCAGCGCCCGGTTGTCACCCTTGGCCTTGACCAGGTCGGCCAAGGCCTGAGCCAGCTCGGCGCGAGCAGCGTCACGCTCGTGCCGGTAGACCAGCACCGAACCGCCAGCCAGCGCCAGCACCACCAGCACCGCGACGAAGAAGATCCGCTGCGGCGTGGCGAAGACGGCTTTGATGACCGCCCCGATAGCGTCAAGAATCGGCATGGTGGATCACCTCCGTGGGACTGAACTGGTAGCCTTCCCGCGCATTCCTCTGGGTGATCCAGAGCGGGAACGGCAAGTCGAATGAAAAAAAACCGTTCGAAGGCGGCTGGAATGAAAGAAAACTGGGAAGGCTGAAAGAAAACTTGGGGCCGTCAGCGGCCCCACCCCTCCGGAAACTCGGCCAGCGGCACGATCTGGCCCGCCAGCGCGTGCGTGCAGTCGCCCAGGAACTGGATGCGGCCATCGGTCACGAAGCTGTGGCAGGTCTTCTTGACGTACGGGATCTGATAACTCGGATCGGCGCGCTTGCGCGCGACCTGGGCGCGCAGCTCATCGGGGTTGCCTGCAGCGGCCGGCTCATCCCACCAGGTCAGCACACTCGGCGTGAACGTCGGGCGCTCCACGTCGCCATTCCAGCCCCAACGCGGTCCGTCACCGGCACCGTGCTGGATATGGTGCGGGCTATCACAGCCAGGGCACCAGAAGGAAAGCCCGTTGCCCGGTGAGTCCTGAAGGACCTTCGATAGGATGCTCATGAAACCCCCAATGCAGTTTTGGCGCGCGCCCAGAAGGCGCGCCGCTCCGCAATACCGTTGATCCCGCCGTTGATGGCTCGCGTCAGACCCACGAAGTCGCCAGCGTCGGCGAACCGGTTCAGGCTATGGGTGTGCCAGTACCAACCGGCGGACGCCGCCGCGTGCACAGGCAGTTCCAGCAGTTCGGGATGCGTCAGCAGGTCCAGGTGCAGCCCGAACCCGCACAGCAGATAGTTCTTGCGGCGGGTGACCTGAATCAGGCCCCGCCCCATGAACCGCTTTCCGTCGCCGGGCTCGGTATTGCCCAGGTCCGCCCGGCCCTCATACCGGCGCTGCGTCGGCGTCGGGCCCCAGATCTCGCGTAACAGGCGCAACTGCCCGGACTCGTGCGCGACCTGCGCCACGAAGGCGGCCGCGCGTGTGGGCGTATTGACCTCGAACTGCAGCATGGCGGTGGCCAGCGGCGCAGCGAACACATCGGCGCGCGCGCCGGCCAGCGGCATGATGGCGTGCAGCTGCACCGCGGTGATAAGCGGGTCAGCCATGCTTCGCCCCAGCCACCGCGTCACGCACGTCCTCCGCCACCTCGGCCAGGTCCTTGTCGCGACGCTTCTCGATGAAGTTGAACAGCCAGCGCACCACCGCCCAGCCCGGCAGGCCGCAGGCGAACACGACGCCGAACAGTGCGACCAGACCGATGTAATCATGCGTCCAGGCCTGCAGCCCGAGCTTCTGCACGACGGCCGCGCCCCCGGCGACGCTGGAAACGACGGTAGAAATCAGCCCTACCGCCCACTCTCTTGGGCTTCGTGGAGTCATCATCATCATCATCATCATCATCATCATCACTACGAGGGCGGCCAGGCCGGAGGCGCCGGCGGCAACCGCCGCCGGGCCGCCGAAGGCTTTGAAGGCAGCAGCGCCGGCTGCGGCGCTGCCGCTGATTGGTTCGGACATTTGTGACCCCGGAAATGAAAAAGCCCGCAGGACGCGGGCGTAAAAAAGCCGCCCGAGGGCGGCATGGTGATAGTTCAGAGTCTCAGTATTAGGAGGCTGGCTGAAGCCCCTTGTCGCTACTTCGCAAACGGCGCAGCCCGGCCTCCACCAGGACGACCAGCATGTGGACGAGCGCGGCCATAGCCACCGTGGAAACAAGGTAGAAGACATAGATCGCCCACAACGGCTGCTCGACGAATCCGAAGAAATGCCGATAGAAGCCGACGAACGGCATGTGCACCAGGTAGATCTCAAAGCTGAGCTTGTTCAGCCAAGCAAATGACCACGGTAGCCGGGCTATCTGGTAGACGCAGATGAAACCGCTGATGGCAATCAGCGGGTCGACCGCTGCGGCGCCGATGTTGTACAGGCTCATCAACGTAGCCGCGAGCCAAAGGACCAAACCAATCGGCCAACTCTTCCTCAGCCGACTTTCAAGCTTCTGGCGATCCTCGTGCAAAGCAATGCCGAAGAGGATACCGACGCAAAAAGATCCCATCACAAAGGAGATATACGTGAACGGCGTGAGTACACCAAGGTCCGGAGGGAACTTGAGCACAGCCGCCTGTATGCACGTTGTGACGACAAGCGCGAACACGCCAAGTTTCCTGCATAGAGCGAAGAACAACGGGAACGCCACGTACAAAACCACCAGGCTAAACAGGAACCAATGATGCGTGGAAAGGTAGGTGGTTCCGCCTATGTTCAGCAAAAACACGTTGGCGACCCACTCCTGAGCGCTCTTCGGCAACACATAGGGCACATCCCAGCTTCCTGCCCAGCGCATAGCGGCTTGATAGATGAGGATTGTGCTAATGGTGACCCAGTATGGCAGGTAAATCCGCCATGCCCTGGCCACTATGAACTGCGTCCAACTCGGACGCTTCCTCATGCACGACAGAGCAAGCCCCAAGCCGCTTGCCGCGAAAAATAACTGATTCCCCTGCCAGCCCAACTCAAACGGGATGGACAAGAAGGCCTTGACGCTGGATAGAAAGTGCAGCGGATCAGTAGTCCGCTTGTTGAAGAACAGCCAGAAATGGAAGGAAATCACCCCCAACATCGCCAGCAACTTGATGTTGTCGACCCAGAGGATGGGCCCGCCACCCCTGTTTTCACCCTGTAATGCCACGCGCCGTCCCCCGGACGTCTAATTTGACGGCGGAAGGATAGCGTATTTCCGAACAGAACACGGGCGCCGGGGGCTCAGGCAGCCGAGTTCAAATTCGACAACGCCGTTCGTAATACAATACGCCGCCCAAAAAAGGATCCTACGCATGACGGCCGAGAAGCCGCACGGGAAGAACCAAGAAATTCAGATGCTTCGCGGGATTTCGATCGCGTTCATCCTGGTCCAGCACTACTACCCTGCTCTCCCGGCGCCGGCTTGGTTTTACGAAGCCGTCCATGCCACAAGCCTACGGAGCGGCGTGGATCTGTTCTTCGTCATCTCAGGATTTGTCATTTCCAAGTCTCTGCTCGAAACAATGCGAACTTTGGCAAACGCCAAATGCCCGGGATGCCTTGATTTATTTAGGGGTGGAGAACTTCAGAGAACTTCTGCGGACTTCATTATGGTCCCGCCGGCAGGAATCGAACCTGCATTTCACGCTTAGGAGGCGCGTGTTCTATCCATTGAACTACGGCGAGAGGACAGACTCCGTGGACATGTTGGTGCGCCTTGGCGGCGCGGATCCGGGAGCAGGCCCGGAGTATATCAAAACCTCACCAGCCACGCTCCCCTGCTCAGCACTCGCCCTTCTTGGCGTGTCCCGGCGGGCAGTGATAACCCTTGTCTTTCTTGCCCGGCCTGCCATCCCAGCGCTCGGGCACCAGCACCCAGCCATCGCGCGCCTGCACCCAGCGCGGCGCCTCGTAGACATAGCCCGCGCGCTCGCGCTCCCACTTGCCCTTCTTCCACTTGTGCTTGTGGCCGCGATCATCCCAGTCCCAGTAGCCGGGCGCCCAGACGTAGCCAGGGCGCGCCACGGGAACAACTTCATAGACGGGAGCCGGCGGCGGCACGCCGATCAACACATTGACCGATACCTGCGCATGTGCCGCAGGCGCCATGCCCAGTGCGCCCATCAAGCCAGTTACAGCCGCCGCGCACAAAAGAATCCTTCTCGTCATCGCTATCTCGTTTTGCCAGTTTCAGGCCCGAGAATAACTTGACGCGAGACTTCCGGCTGTTAGCAAAGGTATCAATGGATTACCCGTGCAACATATGGGTCAGCTTAACGGAAGCCGGAAGTAGCGCTTGCGGTACCCCAAACCCGGAGCACGAACGAAAAAGCCCGCCAGTACACTGGCGGGCTGGTTGCGGACGGTCCGGACCATCCAGGTCAACGCCGGCGCTATCGCGGCAACAGCCGTGCAAGCAGGTTTTCCCATGATTCCGCCCATGACGCGGACGTCCCTCCGGACCACCCGGAGAGCCAAAGGAAAGCTGGCAATGACGCCGACTGCCGCGATATCAGCGGCTAGCGGCACTTAAAGCAAAGCGCCGAGGAAGGTCAGCGGGTTCTCATCGGTCCGCCACCTTGCCGGGCATCGATGCGCCCGACGGATTCAGTATAGGCAGGCGGCCTGCGGATGCAATATCGAATGCGGGATCGGCAAACCCCCATGAAAAGCGCCCAATGAGCCTCAAAAATCGCCGTTCGGCACCTCAAAGTAATTCCTATCGCAGTGCAACAAACTTACTTTTGTTTCTGCTATAATTCGCGCCGTGAGTTCGCACTGTGAGTTGTGCAACACGTCTACCGGTCTCTTCCGGCAGGCGATACCGCCCCCGCTCTCAAGCTCTGCTCCCCGGTCCCGCCGGCTGGCCTGCCTTAAAGTTGTTGAATCAAGGCCAAGTGGTGATACCCGACAGAACGCATTTCTCACCGACGTCGCCTCGTCTCCGATCCTGTTGAATAGCTCTACAGAGCTGTTTGCCTGCCAGGGACCGCGCGCCCGGCCTTGTGCCCGGTGTCGCCCTGCCTGCCGCCGTACTGTCAGCTGTGTCTGTCGTAACGGCCTCACCGATTGGCGCCGAAGCCTTTTTAAGACTTTGCACTGCGCCCGCCCCTGTTCGCTAGTTCGGCATGGGGTGCCATGCATTTAAAGAAAACTACGACATGACCCAGCACGACATTCGTGCGGAGCAAGCTTTTGCCTCCGCCGCCGACGCATCGACCGAAGCCGCCGCCATCGCCACGCCCGCTATCCAGGAACCGAGCCCGCTCGACAAGCTCGACGCCATGCTCAGCCCGGAAGCCGTTGCGCCTGCCGCCGCCGCCAACGTCAATGCCGAGAACGGCTTTGCCAAGCTTGGCCTCGAAGAAGCAATCCTGCGCGCCCTCGTTGAACTGAACTACACCACGCCGACCCCGGTGCAGGCACAAGCGATTCCCGCCTTCCTGGCTGGCCGCGACCTGCTGGTGTCCAGCCAGACCGGCTCGGGCAAGACCGGCGCCTTCATCCTGCCGGCCATCCAGCGCATCAGCGAAAAGGCTTCGCCGAATCGCCCGCGTTCCGATGATCCGGTCAAGCGCATGAAGGGCAAGCGCCCCCGTCCGTCGCCGGCGCAACCCGCGCTGCTGGTGCTGACCCCCACGCGCGAACTGGCCCTGCAGGTGACCGAAGCCACCGCCAAGTATGGCCGCCACCTGCGCCGCATCGTGTGCGCCAGCATCCTGGGCGGCATGCCCTATCCGAAGCAGCTCGCCGCGCTGTCGAAGATGCCTGACATCCTGGTGGCAACGCCTGGCCGCCTGCTCGACCACGTCGAAGCCGGCCGCATCGACCTGTCCGCGCTGGACATGCTGGTGTTCGACGAAGCCGACCGTATGCTCGACATGGGCTTCGCCGACGATATCGACGCCATCGTTGCCGCTACCCCGGCCACCCGCCAGACGCTGATGTTCTCGGCCACGCTGGACGGCCGCATCGCCCAACTGGCTTCGCGCCAGCTGCGCGACCCGCAACGCATCGAGATCGCCGCGACCCGCGCCGACCAGAGCAATATCGAACAGCGCCTGCACTTCACCGATGACATGTCGCACAAGGAAAAGCTGCTCGACCACCTGCTGCGCGACGCCACGCTCAAGCAAGCCATCGTCTTCACCGCGACCAAGCGCGATGCCGATTCGCTGGCCGAGCGCCTGTCGGATACCGGTTTCGCAGCCGGCGCGCTGCACGGCGACATGACCCAGGGCGCGCGTAACCGCACCCTGACGTCGCTGCGCCGMGGCAACCTGCGCATCCTGGTGGCAACCGATGTCGCCGCACGCGGCATCGACGTGCCGGACATCACCCACGTGGTCAACTTCGACCTGCCCAAGCAAGCCGAAGACTACGTGCACCGTATCGGCCGAACCGGCCGTGCCGGCCGCTCGGGCGTCGCCATCAACCTCGTGAACCATGGCGACATGTTCCAGTGGAAGCGCATCGAGCGCTTCACCAACAACCGCGTCGACGCTTCGGTGATCGAAGGCCTGGAACCGCGCCGCTCGCCCAAGCCGCGCTCCGGCTTCGGCGGCAAGCCGGGCGGTGACCGCGGTGGCTACCGTGGCAACAGCAATGGCGGCGGCTATCGCGGCGGTGAGAACCGCAGCTTTGGCGACCGCAAGTTCGGCGGCGGCGAAAGCCGCGGCTTCGGCAGCCGTGACGGGGCCCCGCGTCCCGCAGGCGACCGCCCGTTCGGCGATCGCGACGGCAACCGTGGTTTTGGCGACCGTGGCGGCTTCGGCAACGCCAATGGCAACAGCACCGGCTATCGCGGCCAGGGCGCGACCGGCGGCCAGCGCAGCTTCGGCAACGAAGGCGGCTACCGCGGCGGCGACAACCGTGGCTTCGGCAACCGTGATGGCGCGGCTCCCCGCAGCTTCGCCGACGGCAACCGTGGCGCAGGCAACGGCGGCAACGGTGGCTACCGCGGCGGCGAAGGCCGCAGCTTTGGCAACCGCGATGGCAACCGCGACGGCGCGCCCCGCAGCTTCGGCGACGGCAACCGCGGCGGCTTCGGCGGCCAGCGCAACGGCAACGGCAACACCGGTGGCCGCTCGCGTTTCGAGCGTTAATTCGCGCGGTTGAATGGATGCGTCGCCTATGCGGCGCTCCATCGCAACAAATGAAAAAAGCACCTTCGGGTGCTTTTTTCATTTGGCGTGAGACGTCAGACGAAGGGGCCAGCCGGCCCTCTCTATATGGAACAGCTGCGAAAGCCCACGAACGCGAAATCGTCCTCCGGCAGCAGCGCCATGCGCGCGCGCGCATGGCGCTGGCGCGCCACGCCGGCGAAAGAGGCACCGCGCACCACCTGGTGCGTGGCGAAGCAGTCAACGAACTCCACATCGGCCGGGCCAGCGACAAAACCGGCATAGGGCTCATAGGGCGTCGCCGTCCACTCGCGAACCATGCCCCAGCGCAAGCCGCCGCGCGCCTGCACCGCCGCCAGCTCCCATTCCGCTTCCGTAGGCAGGCGCCGGTCCGCCCAGGCGCACCAGGCCTGCGCCTCGAACAGGCTGACGTGGCGTACCGCCTCGTCAGGATTCAAGGTGCGCAGGCTGCCGAAGCGCAACGCCATCCACGCCCGGGACTCCGGATGCCTGGCCCAGTAACGCGGCGCGGAACGGTCCTGCATCATCAGCCACTGGTGCCMCGCCACCGTCCACCATGCCGCGCGCTCATAACCACCGTCCTCGACGAAATCGAGAAACTGCGCATTGCTGACCGGCGCGGCATCCATCTCGAAGGCTGGCACATAGGTCGGCTGCGGCGGCAGTTCGTCGGGCAGCGCGAAGCCATCCGGCTCATTCCAGCCCTGGATGAACCGCCCACCGGGAAACTGCAAGGTGCCGGCGTGCGGTACCGACACGGAAGGCAGCGCCACGGCCGGCTCCACCGGCGCCATGCCCACGGCCTGCAGCAGCGCAGCCAGGGCCTCGCCCTGGCTGTCTTCGTGAAACAGCGCGCGACGCCATGCGTAGAGCGCCGCATCGCTATCGTCCGGTTGCGCCGCCAGCCGGCGCAAGGTGGCTTCGAGCACCTCGGCGGCATAGCGTTTGACCACCGCTACGTCGGGCAGCGTGGCCTCCCAGCGGGCATCGGGATCGATGCGTTCGGGATCGAACCATTCGTCCGCGCCGGCCAGCAACGAAGGAACCCCGGCGGCCCGCAACGGCAGGCCATCGCGCTCCAGCGTGCGCACATCGCGCAGGCACCACCATTCGGCATGCCAGGCGACATGGCCCAGCGTCCAGAGCGGCGGGTTCGCAAAATCCTGCCGCGGCACCTCCCAGCCGCGCCGCGTCTGGCCGAACGCGGCAAGCCAGGCCAGGGTGCGGTTGCGCGCTTCCACCAGCGCCTGCGCCAGGCCCTCGCGGGGCAGCCTCCGGGCGTCCGTCCAGACGGTCTTGCCACCATTGAAATGAAGGTCGGGAAGCATGGAAAAGCCGCTCATCAAGAACCCTGACGGTGAATGGGATGGCCCACGGTTGGTTTGCCCGGCGGGCGGCGCGCCTCATGCGCCGCGCCCCCAAGGAGGGATGCGGGCATTATGACACCAGCACCATCCCCGCCCGCGCAGCGCCTGCCGCCCTGCTCAGGCGCGCGCATGGAACACTGCGAACCAGCCGCGCGGATCGGTCCACCAGACCGGATCGTCGAAGCCCGCAGCCGCAAGGAGTGTGGCGAAATCGGCCGGCCGGTACTTATAGGAATCCTCGGTGTGAATCCGCTCGCCGGCGCGAAAGGCGCGGCTGCCTTCCGGCCAGCGCACGGTGACGTCCCGCCCGGCCCGCAGGTGCATCTGGATGCGCGAGTTCTCGAGGTCGAAGCTGGCCGCGTGCCGCCRGTCGTCGAGCTGGAAATCGCTGCCGACGATGCGGTTCAGGTTACGCAGCACATTGCGGTTGAAGGCGGCGGTAACGCCTAGCGGGTCGTCATAGGCGGCCACCAGCGCCTGCTCGTCCTTGAGCAGGTCGACGCCGATCAGCACGCCATCCCCCCTCCCCGCGGCCGCCCGCAGACGCTGCAGCAAGGCCCGCGCCTGCTCCGGCGCGAAGTTGCCGATGCTGGATCCCGGATAGAAGAACAGCCGGCGCCCGCGCCTGACTTCCGGCGGCAGGTCGAGCGGCACGCACAAGTCGGCGCCAAGGCCGAGCATGGGAATCTGCGGATGCTGCTGCTGCAGGCAGAACAAGGTGCCGCGCAGGAACTCCACCGAAATGTCGAGTGCGACGTATTGCGCCGGCTRCAGGCTGCCGAAGAGCCGCGCCGCTTTCTGGCAATTGCCCGCGCCAAGGTCGATCAGCACGCAGCCGCTGCCGGCACGCGCGGCCATAGCGGGCGCGAACGCGGAGAAGACCGCGGCCTCCGTACGCGTGGGGTAATACTCGGGCAGATCGGTGATGGCCTCGAACAGGCGGGAGCCAAGTACATCATAGAAGAACTTGGGGCTGATGCTGGCGGCGGGGGCCAGCAGGCCGCGCGTGATCTCGCCGCGCAGGGCACCGCTGTCCTCATGGTACTGCTGGATGAAATCCAGCCGCGGTACCGGATTCGGCAGCGCGTGTCCGTTGGCGATGACGGCAGTGCTGGCCTGGCTGCCGTTGGGTTGCAGGGCCGAAGTGGCGTTGCGGTTGGATTGGGAATGGCTGTGGCGTGGGTTCAACGGGGTCGGGACGGCCGGCATGACGTTTCCTTGTTGGTCGATGGCAATGCATGAAACCCCCAGGTGCCCGCACGTCACGCATGCGCGGGGCTGGCAAGGGATGCGCCTCCGGTGACGTCTGGGGCGCATCGGCCAAAAGCCAGTCTACTCAGAATAGCTGGCGCGCGCGGAGTGTGCTTACCGCAATGCACAAACCCTTCCGGGCGCCGTAATCTTCACTAAGAATGACACGGAAAGCGCCATCGGTTCCGTATATCGTCCTGCCGGCGCCCAGGGAAGAGTCTCTGCCCGTCGATGGCATCGCGATATCCGACGTAAAGTGCGCCTTATCAAACATTCACAACAGCACAAAGCATGTGGCTTCGTTTATAATCCGCCTCAGCGCTTCCGCTTCGGCCTGATCCGAACGGATTCGTCCCTCAAAGGGGAGTAGCTCCGGGGCCCTGCCCTTAGCACAATCGTCATTCCGAGGCTGATCACAAATAGCCTCCGGTTGTGCTGACCGCGCCAACAACCATATGGCGGTCGAGCAAGACCTTTGCAACCTGGTTTCATGGTTTGCAAAGGCGCCCCCACAGCTCCCAACCAACATGTCTCCAGGCTAACCCGGTGTTTGCGCACGGCTTTTGGCTATCGTTGTTTCGAGGAGATTTTATGGAATGGTTTACCGATCTGTTCACGATGCAGTTCCTGACGGCACTGCTGTCCATCGTCGTCATTGACCTGGTGCTTGCCGGCGACAATGCCATCGTGATCGCGCTTGCCGCGCGCAACCTGCCGCCCCACCTGCAGAAGAAGGCCATCGTCTGGGGTACGGTCGGCGCAGTCGTGGTCCGTTCGGCCATGACGATCGGTGTGGTCTGGCTGCTCAAGATTCCTGGCCTGCTGCTGGTCGGCGGCGTGGCCCTGGTGTGGATCGCCTACAAGCTGCTGTCCGACGACGGCAATGGCGACGAACATGGCGCGGGCGCGACCACCCTGGTGGGCGCGATGAAGACCATCATCATCGCCGACGCGGTGATGGGCGTGGACAACGTGCTGGCAGTGGCAGGCGCGGCGCACGGCAGCTTCCTGCTGGTGGTGCTCGGCCTGCTGATCAGCATCCCCATCGTGGTGTGGGGCTCGAGCCTGGTGCTCAAGCTGATGTCGCGCTTCCCGTCGGTCATCTTCGTGGGCGCCGGCGTGCTGGCCTTCACGGCAGTCAAGATGATCGTCAGCGAGCCGCTGGTGAAGGAGTTCTTCAACACCAACGCCCTGGCTTACTACGGCTTGTTCGTGCTGGTCATCGGCGGCGTGCTGGGCGGTGGCTACCTGGTGCAGAAGCGCCGGGCTCCGACCACGGCGGCGCAGTAATGCACGATGGCGCCGGCACCTGAGGACGCCGGACCATGAAAGGAGGGCCGCCGCGAGGCGGCCCTTTTTGCTTTGCGATAAAATGCTAGGCCTTTAGCAATTTGCCGACCTCCGGGCAGATTGCCCCATTACGCGCACAACGCTGTCGCGYCACTTTCCCCAACACCCGCGCCGATGAAACAGTACCTCGACTTCATGCGCCATGTGCAAGAGCATGGCACCGAAAAGGCCGACCGCACCGGCACCGGCACGCGCTCGGTGTTCGGCTACCAGATGCGCTTCGACCTGCGCGAAGGCTTCCCGGTGGTGACCACCAAGAAGCTGCACATGAAGTCGATCATTCACGAACTGCTGTGGTTCCTGCAAGGCTCGACCAACATCAGGTACCTGAAGGACAACGGCGTCAGCATCTGGGACGAATGGGCAGATGAAAACGGTGAACTGGGACCTGTCTACGGCTCGCAGTGGCGCGCCTGGCCGACGCCGGACGGCCGGCACATCGACCAGATCAGCGAACTGGTGGCGCAGATCCGCAGCAACCCGGACTCCCGCCGGCTGATCGTGTCGGCCTGGAACGTGGGCGAGATTCCGCAGATGAAGCTGCCGCCCTGCCACGCCTTCTTCCAGTTCTATGTGGCCGAAGGCCGCCTGTCCTGCCAGTTGTACCAGCGCAGCGCCGATATCTTCCTGGGCGTGCCGTTCAATATCGCCAGCTACGCGCTGCTGACGCACATGATCGCCCAACAGACCGGACTGGAAGTGGGCGACTTTATCTGGACCGGCGGTGATTGCCATATCTACAGCAATCACGCCGGACAGGTGGCAACGCAACTGGCGCGCGAGCCGATGGCGCTGCCGCAACTGAAGATACTGCGCAAGCCGGACAGCCTCTTCGACTACAAGTACGAAGACTTCGAACTGGTGGGTTACGAGTCGCATCCGGCCATCAAGGCACCGGTGGCCGTATGACGCTGTTGACCCTGATCGTGGCGAAGGCCCGCAACGGCGTGATCGGCCGCGACAACACCCTGCCCTGGCGCTTGCCCGAGGACCTGGCGCACTTCAAGCGCACCACGATGGGCGCGCCCATCGTGATGGGCCGCAAGACCTGGGAATCGATCGGCCGGCCGCTGCCGGGCCGGCGCAATATCGTGGTGAGCCGCAACCGCGGCCTGCGCATCGAAGGCTGCGACGTGGCGAACTCGCTCGAGGAAGCGCAGCGGCTATGCGTCGGCGTCGAGCAGATCTTCCTGATCGGCGGTGCGCAACTGTATGCCGAGGCGCTGCCCAGCGCGGACCGGCTGGTGGTGACGGAGATCGATGCGGATGTCGAAGGCGATGCGGTGTTTCCCCCCATCGACCCGCAGCAGTGGATCACCACCGCGCGCGAATCGCATCACTCGGAAGCGAATGGCTTCGACTACGCCTTCGTTACCTACGAGCGCCCGCCGTCCGGCGAGGAATAAGACATTGCCGGCGTGAAACGCGCGGCGGCCCGGGAACCAGGCCGCCGCCGTGGCTTTAGTTGCCCGCGATCGTCATCTGCTCGATCAGGATCGAGCCGGTTTCCTTGGTGCCGCGTACCAGCGAATCGGCGCCAATCGCCACGATCTGGCGGAACATCTCCACCATATTGCCGGCAATGGTGATCTCTTCCACCGGAAACTGGATCACGCCGTTCTCGACCCAGTAGCCCGAGGCGCCGCGCGAGTAATCGCCCGTCACGTAGTTCACGCCCTGCCCCATCAGTTCCGTCACCAGCAGGCCGGTGCCGAGCTTGCGCAACATGCCGGCGAAGTCGTCGTCCGGCGCGGTCAGCGAGCTGGACAACGTCAGGTTATGCGAGCCGCCGGCATTGCCGGTGGTTTTCATGCCCAGCTTGCGGGCCGAGTAGGTGGAGAGGAAATAGCCTTCCACCACGCCGGCGCGAACCACGTCGCGCGCGTGGGTCTTCACGCCTTCTTCGTCGAAGGGGGCGCTGCCCATGGCGCCCGRCAGGTGGGGCTGTTCGTGGATGTGGATGTGCGGCGCGAACACCGCCTTGCCCAGCGTGTCGTACAGGAACGTCGACTTGCGGTACAGCGCGCCGCCGGACACGGCCTGCACGAAGGCGCCGAGCAAGCCCGCCGCCAGCGGTGCCTCAAACAGCACCGGGCAACGGCGCGTGGACAGCTTGCGCGAGTTCAGGCGGGCCAGCGAGCGTTCGGCGGCATAGCGGCCGATGTCCTCGGGCGCGGCCAGTGCGTCGGGCGCGCGCTTGGACGAGTACCAGTCGTCGCGCTGCATGCCGCTGCCGGTGCCGGCGATCGGCGCGCAGGAAATAAAGTGGCGGGAGTACGGATAACCGCCCGTGAAGCCGCGCGAGGTGGCCAGCACGAACTGCGAATGCTGGGCCGACACGCTGGCGCCGTCGCTGTTGCGAATGCGCGGCGAGACCGCGAAGGCGGCGGCTTCGGCGCGGCGCGCGATCTCGATGGCCTGTTCGGCGTCGATATTCCACGGGTGGAACAGGTCGAGATCCTGCGGGTTGCGTTCAAGCAACTCCTCTTCGGCCAGACCCGCGCAATCGTCTTCGGCGGTAAAGCGGGCAATGTTGTAGGCCGCCTCCGCCGTGGCCCGCAGCGCCGCGGGCGAGAAATCCGAGGTGCTGGCGTTGCCGCGCCGCTTGCCGATCATGACCGTGACGCCCACCACCTTGTCGCGGTTCTGCTCGATGGTTTCCACCTGGCCCTTGCGCACCGAGACCGACAGGCCGCTGCCCTCGGAAATCTCGGTTGCCGCGTCGGTGGCGCCCAGTTCGCGTGCCACCCGCAGCACATCGGCGGCCATCTCGCTAAGCTGGGCCTGGGTATAAGTGAAATGGGCGGTCTGGTCGGCGGATTGATCCATTGTGGGCGCGGTCATCAAAAGTCCAAACAAGAATCATAGCAAGATAAAATGCCACCCATGACGCGAAACTCCCGCACCTCCCCCCGGAACGCCTCCGGCTTCCCCGGCCAGTTCGCCCCCGAACCGGCCGACGACGACGACCTGCCCAAGAGCAAGTCCCAGAAAAAACGCGATATGCTCGCCCTGCAGGACCTGGGCGTGGAACTCGAAGCGCTGCCCAAGGACCGGCTGGCGCGCGTGCCCATGCCCGAAGCGCTGGCCGACGCCATCCGCGACGCGCGGCGCATCACCAACCACGAAGGAAAACGCCGCCAGATGCAGTTCGTGGGCAAGGTCATGCGCAAGCTGGACGACGACGAGGTCGAAGCCATCCAGCGCGTACTGGAAGGCTTCAAGGGCGCCAGCAAGGCCGAGACGGCCAAGCTGCACCTGGTGGAGCGCTGGCGCGAACTGTTGCTGGCGGACGACGCCGCCCTGACCAAGTTCCTGGCCGAACACCCGGCCATCGATGTGCAGGCGCTGCGCAACATCATCCGCAATGCGCGCAAAGAGCACGAGATGAACAAGCCGCCGCGCTATTTCCGCGAACTGTTCCAGGCCATCAAGAATGCGCTGGAGAGCAAGAAGGCGGCGGCATCCGACGAGCCGCAAGCCGAGCCGGACGCCGAAGAATAACCAGGACGCCAAACCCATTGGGGACAAGATGACGCAAACCACGACGCACGCGATGGTTCATCCCATTGCCCGCAACCATCCGGACGAATTGCTGGTCGGCTTTGTCTCGATCTCCGACCGCGCCTCGGCCGGCACCTACCAGGACGAAGGGATCCCGGCCCTGCGCGAGTGGTTCGGGCACGCCCTGACCTCGCCCTGGCAGGGCGTGGAACGCCTTATCCCCGACGAACAGGCAGTCATCTCCCGCACGCTGATCGAACTGGTCGACGTGGCCGGCTGCGACCTGGTGCTGACCACCGGCGGCACCGGCCCGGCGCGGCGCGACGTCACGCCCGAGGCCACGCTTGCGGTGGGCACCAAGGAAATGCCCGGCTTCGGCGAGCAGATGCGCCAAGTCAGCCTGCACTTCGTGCCCACGGCCATCCTGTCGCGGCAGGTGGCGGTGATCCGCGAAACCGCCAGCCGCGCCGCCCTGATCATCAACCTGCCGGGCCAGCCGCGCGCCATCCGCGAAACCCTGGAAGGCCTGCGCGGCGAAGACGGCAAAGCCATCGTGCAAGGCATCTTTGCCGCCGTGCCCTACTGCGTCGACCTGATCGGCGGCCCTTACATCGAGACCGACGATGCCGTGGCCAAGGCGTGGCGTCCCAAGCACGCAATTCGCACCCGGCCGGCGGCCTGAATCACCGGCGGGGCTGCCTCAGCGCAGCCCCAGATACAGCCCCAGCGGCACGAACACCACTGCGGCGACATTGCCCAGCAGCACGATCGAAGCCACCTGATCCGGCTCCTGCCGGAAATGATCGGCCACGAGAAAGTTGAGCACGGCCGGCGGCAGCGACGCGAACACAAACAGCAGCCCGCGCTGGAGCTGGGTCAGCGGCACCAGTTGCGCCAGCAGCAAGGCGCAGGCGATGCCGGTCAGCGGACAGGCCACGGCGCCGATCGCGCCCATGCCCCAGTTGCGCAGGCTCACGTCCTTCATGCGCACGCCCAGCGCGAACAGCATCAAGGGCACGGTCGCATCGCCCAGCAGCTTGATCGACTGGAACACCGGCTCAGGCAGCGCGAACCACGGCCGCGCCAGCGACAAGGCCACCCCCAGCACCGTCGCCAGCACCATCGGATTGCGCGCGATCTGCGTGACCGACGCATGCCGGTTGACGATCTTCATGCCGATGGTGAAGTGCATCAGGTTGGACGCGGCGAACAACGCCACCGCCGGCGCCAGGCCGACCGGGCCGAAGGCGAACACCGATAGCGGCAAGCCCATATTGCCGCAGTTGTTGAACATCATCGGCGGCACGAAGGTACGCGGATCCACCCGCAGCAGCCGCGCGGCCAGCCAGGCCAGCAGCCCGGAACCCAGCACCACGGCCACCGCGCAACCCAGCAGCACAAGCTGGTCGGCCAGCACGAATTCCTTGCTGACAAAGGCCGACACCACCAGCAGCGGCGCGATCACGTCGAGCGTGGCCCGGTTGATGCCCGACATGTCCGGATGCGCGCGGCGCCCGTAAAGCCAGCCCACCAGGATGATCAGGATGACCGGCGTGATAATCGAGACGATGCGCGCGAGCATGGGAGGGCGGCAGTTGGACCGAGGCGCCCCTCGGGGCGCCTCGGAAGTGACGTTGGATGGTGCGGATCAGGCGGCCGGAGCGGCCGGAGCCTCGGGCGCGGCGGGCGCTTCGCCCGCTGCCGCTGCCGCCGGCGCGGAATGGCGGATAAAGTGGGTGCGGTAGTAACGCAGCTCTTCCACCGACTCCAGGATATCGGCCAGCGCGGTGTGCAGTTGGCGCTTGACGAAACCCTTGTGGATGGCCGGCTCCCAGCGCTTGCACAGTTCCTTCAGCGTGGACACGTCGAGGTTGCGGTAGTGGAAGAACGCCTCCAGCTTGGGCATGTAGCGCGCCATGAAGCGGCGGTCCTGGCAGATCGAGTTGCCGCACATGGGCGACTTGCCGGCCGGCACCCAGCGCTTGAGGAAGGCCAGCAGCTCGGCCTCGGCCTGGGCTTCGGTCAGGGTCGAGGCCTTGACCTTGTCGATCAGGCCCGAGCGGCCATGGGTGCCCTTGTTCCAGTTGTCCATGCCGTCGAGCACGGCATCTTCCTGGTGGATCACCAGCACCGGGCCTTCGGCCAGGATATTGAGCTCGGAGTCGGTCACGACGATGGCAATCTCGATGATGCGGTCCGTGTCCGGCATCAGGCCGGTCATCTCCATGTCCAGCCAGATCAGGTTGTTTTCGCTCTTGACGGATTTGGCGCCGCTGGGCACGTGGGTATTTTGGCTGGTCATCTGGACTGCAATCGAAGGAGAGGCAAAGAAGAAGGCGCGCCCGAGTTCCCGATGACAAACACGGTCGGAGGGCGCGAACAACTTATAATTCTCGCATATCCGCTGCCGCTCCCGGTTCCAAAGCGGTCCGGCACCCGCTCCGGCGATCCGGCCGCCCCCGCGTACGCGACGGCTTTACACGACAAGGCTCTGCCCGATGTTCACGTTTCTGTTCCTAGCCGCCCTGATGCTGATGGTGCTGACCAAGCTCTGGCTGGCAGCCCGCCAGGTGCGCCATGTGGCGCAACACCGTCATGCGGTACCCAGCCGCTTTGCCGACAGCATCACGCTGTCCTCGCACCAGAAGGCGGCCGACTACACCATCGCCCGCACCCGGCTGTCGATGCTGGAAGTGCTGGCCGGCGCCGGCCTGCTGATCGTCCTGACCATGCTGGGCGGGCTGCAGTGGATCAACCAGTTCTGGCTCGGCACCTTCGGCCCGGGCTATGCCTACAGCGTGGCGCTGGTCGGCAGCGTGGCCGTGATCGGCGGGCTGGTCGACCTGCCCTTCTCGCTCTATGGCCAGTTCGGCATCGAGCAGCGCTTTGGCTTCAACCGCATGAGCTGGAAGCTCTACCTGGCCGACCTGGCCAAGATGGCCGTCGTCGGCTGCGCGCTGGGCCTGCCGCTGTTGCTTGCCGTCCTGTGGCTCATGGAACATATGGGGCAATACTGGTGGGTATGGACGTGGCTGACGTGGATCGCCTTCACGATCTTCGTGCAGATGATTGCGCCCTCGGTGATCATGCCCATGTTCAACCGMTTCGAGCCGCTCGCCAACGCCACGCTGGAAGCGCGCATCAAGCGCCTGCTGGAAAAATGCGGCTTCCGCAGCCGTGGCCTGTTTGTGATGGACGGCAGCAAGCGCAGCGCGCACGGTAACGCGTACTTCACCGGTTTCGGCGCCGCCAAGCGCATCGTCTTCTTCGACACCCTGATGGAGCGCCTGGCCGACGACGAGATCGAAGCCGTGCTCGCGCACGAGCTCGGCCACTTCAAGCGCCGCCATATCCTCAAGGGCATGCTGGTGAGCTTCGCGCTGAGCCTGGCCTTCCTGGCCGCGCTGGGCTGGCTGGCCAGCCGTACCTGGTTCTACACGGGCCTGGGCGTGCTGCCCAATCTCGGCACCACCAACCATGCGCTTGCCCTGGTGCTGTTCTTCCTGACGCTGCCTGTTTTCACCTTCCTGCTGGGGCCGCTGGCCAGCCAGACCTCGCGCCGCCACGAGTTCGAGGCCGATGCCTTCGCCGCCGGCCAGACCGATGCCGGCCACCTGGTCTCGGCACTGGTCAAGCTCTACAAGGACAACGCCTCCACCTTGACGCCCGACCCGATCTACAGCGCGTTCTACTACTCGCACCCACCAGCGGCACAGCGGATCGACCGCCTGCTGGCGCAGGCATGAGCCGCGCCGCCCGGGGAGGCCCGCAGCGCGCCGCAAGCGCTGCCAAAGCCAACGCCAATGGCGCCGCCGCCGAAGAGGCGCTGATCGTCGCCGCGCACGGCCGCCACTATGTGATCGAGCTGGACGACGGCAGCCGCCTGCACGGCTTCCCGCGCGGCAAGCGCAGCGAGTGCGCGGTGGGCGACCGCGTCACCATCGAGCGCGCCGCCTCCGACCAGTGCGTGATCACCGGCTTCAAGCCGCGCAAGAACCTGCTGCACCGCTCCGACCAGTTCAAGTCCAAGCTGCTGGCGGCCAATATCGACCAGGTGGTCATCGTGCTGGCGACCGAGCCGGGCTTCTCGGAAGACCTGCTCGGGCGTGCGCTGGTGTCGGCCGAGGCGCTCGGCATCCKGCCGCTGATCATCCTCAACAAGATCGACCTGACCGAGCGGCTGGAAGAAGCCCGCGGCCGGCTGGCGCTATACCAGGAGCTGGGCTACGAGACGCTGTTCCTGTCCGTGCACGGCTCGCCGGAAGATACGCTGGCGCAACTGCGCCCGCAACTGGCGCACCGCGCCAGCATCCTGATCGGCCAGTCGGGCATGGGCAAGTCCTCGCTGCTGAACCTGCTGATCCCCGGCGTGGAAGCGCAGACGCGGGAAATCTCGGCCAAGCTGGATTCGGGCAAGCACACCACCACCTTTACCCGCCTCTACCACCTGCCGGCCAGCGTGGATGGCGACGCAACCATGGATGGCGAAAGCAATGATCCCCAGGCCCGCCAGCGTGGCTGCCTGATCGATTCGCCGGGCTTCCAGGAATTCGGCCTGCATCACCTGAGCGAAGGCATGCTGGAGCGTGCCTTCCCGGAATTCCGTCCGCGCCTGACCGAGTGCCGCTTCTACAACTGCCATCACATCAACGAGCCCGGCTGCGGCGTGCTGGAATCGATGAAGGCGGGCGAGATCTCCGGACGGCGCCACCAGCTCTACACGCAACTGCTGCACGAATCCCGCCAGCAAAAGCCGTGGTAAGGTGATCGGGCGTGCCTGCAACGGCATGCCCGATCCCCATGAAACTACTGCTCTCGACCCCTTCCCTAGTCCATGCGGCACACTGCCAGAACTTGCTGGAAGCCGCTGGCATCCGTGCCGAAATGCGCAATACCTGGCTGGCCGGCGCGATGGGCGATATCCCGTTTCGCGAGAGCGCACCGCAGGTCTGGCTGATCGATGACGAAATGGAAACCCAGGCCTGGGCGGTATTGCGCGCGGCGGCCAATCCGGAGCCGGGGCCACGGTGGCAATGCCTGTCATGCGGGGAATGGCACGAAGCGCAGTTCAATTCGTGCTGGCAATGCGGGGCGCCGCGGCAGCCTTAGCGCGCATAAGAGTACATAGGCGCACAAAAGAGCGCACCCAACAAAACGCCCGCGGCAAGCGCGGGCGTTGGCGATAGCGGGATGGCAATCCGGCTCAGCCGACCCAGAGCGCCAGCGACAGCATCGCCAGCAGCAGCATCCACAGCACCACGGCACGCCACACCAGCCCAATCGCCGATTGCAGCGTACGCACGTTCGGCTCCATGCCGAATTCAGGCGCGGCCGGCTCAGGCTCGCTGTCGTCTTCCATGCCGGGCGCATAGTCGATGGCCGGGCCGGCCAGGCTGGTGCGCAGCACCACGGTGGAATCCTCCTCGGCCAGCGGCGCGCCCAGGCGCACGCCAAGCGCGCCGCCGCCACTGGCGAGCAGGATGCCGTTGACGGCATCGTTCCACTTGCGCGCGTGGTTGCGCCAGGCATAGACCGCATCCTCGAAATTACCGACGATGGCAAAACCGACCGCGGTCAGCCGCGAGGGGATCCAGTCCAGCAGGTAGAAGGCCCGCGCGGCAAACCGCCCCAGCGCGGGGCTGCGCTCGGTGGAAGGCAGGTTCCAGTGGCGCGCGAGGTATTCGGCGATGCGGTACAAGATGACACCACCCGGGCCGATCGGCACCAGGAACCAGAAGAACACGCCGAACACATGCCGGTGGACCGCCACGATGGCGGCTTCCAGCGTATGCCGCACGATCTCGGTGACAGGCATTTCAAGGGTTTCGAGACCGGTCCACTGGTGCAGCAGCGCGCGGGCGCGCGGCAGATCGTCGCGATTGAGCGCTTCGTGGATATCGGTGAAGAAGTGGCTGAATTGCCGGAAACCGAGGGTCAGGTAGAGCAGCAGGACGTTCCAGGCGAGCGTGAGCGCCACGCTGATGGAGGCCAGCAGGTAGTGCACCACCATGGCGGTCAGCGTCAGCGGCAGCACCACCGTGAACCAGGCCAGCGCCGTATCGCGCGGGCGCCCGGTGTCGAAGGCGTGCTCCGCCCGCTCGGCCAGCACGCGCACGATGTCGTAGATCGGATTGTTGCGGCCCAGGGCGCGGAACTGCTCGGCGATCAGCGCGAGGAGGACAGATACAAAAGTCATCTCTGGAGTGGATGTCGAAGGCCAGGGCACGCCAGGCGGCACGTGTGCCGGCCCGGTCGCTTATCTATAGCGAGACGATAGCACACGGCAAACCCGCCCAGAGAAAGCGCCGCAGCCCGCCGGCATGGCGGGCGGGCTGCGTGCTCTTCAAGCGGCGCTTCAGGGCAGGTCAAACACCAGCACTTCGGCACCATCGCCATGGGTCAGGGCCACCGCGTCTGCCCCTTCCAGCTGCGCGGCATCGCCCGCCTCCAGTGCCTTGCCGTTGACGGTGACGCGCCCGCGCGCCACATGCACGTAGGCACGCCGCTTTGGCGCCAGGGCCAGCGTGGCGGATTCATCGCCGTCGAACAGGCCGGCATACAGGCGCATGTCCTGATGGATCACCACCGAGCCCTCGGCGCCGTCCCGGCTGCCGACCAGGCGCAGACGGCCGCGCTTTTCCGCGGGCTCGAAGCGCCTTTCCTCGTAGCCGGGCTCGAGATCGGCCTTCTCCGGCAGGATCCAGATCTGGAGGAAGTGCGTGGTGTCGTGCGCGGCGTGGTTGTACTCCGAGTGGCGCACGCCGGTCCCCGCGCTCATGCGCTGCACATCGCCGGGGCGGATCACGCTGCCGTTGCCCATGCTGTCCTTGTGGGCCAGTTCGCCTTCCAGCACATAACTGATGATTTCCATGTCGCGGTGGCCGTGGGTGCCGAAACCCATGCCCGGTGCGACGCGGTCCTCATTGATGACGCGCAGCGGCCCGAACTGGACGTGCTTGGGATCGTAGTAGTCCGCGAAGGAAAAGGTGTGATAAGACTTGAGCCAGCCATGATCCGCGAAACCGCGTTCGCCCGCCTTTCTGATTTCAATCATTTTGACGGCCCTCCTTCAGGCCTTGTCGGCGCAGCAGCTGGGTTAAAACCTAGCTCTGGCCTTGCACTACGTTTCAATACTAGGCAGTTTAGGGTGGCAGGCGTATATTTGGCGGGACGATCTTAGAAGTATTCATTCAGAATTTCTGAACATGGCACTCTCTCTCGAATCCCTGGAAGTTCTCGATGCCATCGAGCGCAAAGGCAGCTTTGCCGCCGCCGCGCACGAGATGGGCAAAGTGCCTTCGGCGCTTACCTATGTGGTACGCAAGCTGGAGGAGGACCTGGACGTCCTGCTGTTCGACCGCCGCCGCCACCGCGCCGAACTCACCCCCGCCGGACGCGCCCTGCTGGACGAGGGCCGCCACCTGCTGCACGCCGCGGACGACCTGGCCCGCCGCGTCAAGCGGCTGGCCACCGGCTGGGAAGCCACGCTGACCATCGTGGTGGACGACCTGATCAACTTCCGTGCCCTGCTGCCGGTCATCCACGACTTCTACACCGAGAACACCGCCACCCGGCTGCGCTTTGCCAAGGAGGTGCTGGGCGGTGCCTGGGATGCGCTGGTCAGCAGCCGCGCCGACCTGGTGATCGGCGGCGCCTACGATGCGCCGAGCACCCAGGGTTTCCAGGTACGCCCGCTGGGCACCATGCCCTTTGTCTTCGCTGTGGCCGCGCATCATCCGCTGGCGAACGAACCGGGTCCGCTGACCACCCTGCAGATCGCCAAGCATCGCATCGTGGCGGTGGGCGATACCTCGCGCAACCTGCCGGCCCGCACCCATGGCGTGCTCGCCGGACAGGACGTGCTGGTGGTGCCCACCATGCGCGACAAGCTCGAGGCGCAGATCCGCGGGCTGGGCTGCGGCTGGCTGCCGGCGCCGATGGCGCAGCCCTTCATCGAGAGCGGCGTGCTGCTGGCGCGCGAAACCCTCGAAGTGCGCAACCCAGGCAATTTCAAGGTGGCCTGGCGCACCAGCACGCGCGGCAAGGCGCTGCAATGGTGGGCCAACAAGCTGGAAGATCCGCGCCTGGCGCAAGCCCTGCTCCAACAACAGCCGGGCCAGCCCGACTAACGCGCCGCCGCCATGTCCGCCCACCCGAGCCCGGTGCCCGGCTACCGGGGCCGTTTTGCCCCCTCCCCCACCGGCCCGCTGCATATGGGGTCGCTCGTCACCGCGCTGGCCAGCTGGCTTGACGCCCGCGCCCATCGCGGGAGCTGGCTGGTGCGCGTCGAAGACATCGACTATCCCCGCTGCGTGCGCGGCGCCGACCTGCAGATCCTGCAGGCGCTGGCCCGCCTCAGCCTGCATCCGGACGAGCCGCCGCAGTGGCAGAGCCGGCACGAGGCGCGCTATGCCGAGGCGCTACGCAAGCTGGACGCCGATCATCGGATTTATCCCTGCGGCTGTTCGCGCAAGGAAATCGCGGACTCGCTATTGCATGCGCGCGAACGGCGCCAGACCCTGGCCTATCCCGGCACCTGCCGCGATGGCCTGCATGGCAAGCTGCCGCGCGCCTGGCGGGTGCGGGTGCCGGACGGCGATGCCGCGCTGATCTGCTTCGACGATCGCTGGCAAGGCCGACAATGCCAGAACCTGGCGACCGAGCTTGGCGACTTCGTGCTGCGCCGCGCCGACGGCTTGTGGGCCTACCAGCTGGCCGTGGTGGTCGACGATGGCCATCAGGGCATCACGCATATCGTGCGCGGCGCCGACCTGCTCGATTCCACGCCGCGGCAGATCCACCTGCAGCATCTGCTGGGGCTGCCGACACCGTCGTACCTGCACGTGCCGGTGGTGACCAACGCGCTCGGCGAGAAACTCAGCAAGCAAAGCGGCGCGCAGGCCATCGACGAGCTCGATCCGCTGGCGGCGCTGCGCACGGCCGGCGCGCACCTGGGGCTGGCGAGCCACGCGCAATCGGTGGACAGCTGGCTGAGCGATGCCACGGCGGGCTGGGCCGCGCTGCCGCGGAACCTGGCGGCGGGTACCGTGCAGGAATACAAGACTGGCGTTTGACCCTGCCCCTGCGTAAAGGTAAAGGCCAGCTGTATGCCTTCCAGCGCCTTGAATCCGGCGGAGCTTCGCGCAACCGCACACCGTGCAAGCCTGACGTCCAGCCAACAAAAAAGCGCCCTCGGGCGCTTTTTTGTTGGCTGCGGCAAAACGCTTCGCGCCGGCCGGCTCAGGACTTGCGCGGCACGCCGCCAAGCAGCGCCGCCAGTTGCCGCTTGGGCGCCGGACGGCCACGGCCAAAGGCGGCGGCGTTGCTATCCGTCACGTCGGGCTGGGCGGCAATCGCGCTGCTGCTCGGCTCGTAAGGACGCGAGAAGAAAGAGTCGTCGGACGGACGGAACGCGTTGCGCGAGCTGGCCGGATCGTTCCGGCGCGGACGCGGTTCCTCGCTCTCGCCATTGCCGCGCGGGCGGCGCACGTCGCTGCTGCGTGCGCGGCGGCGGTCGCCTTCCTCGGCACGGGCGCTGGCACCGGTGGGATCGAAACCCTCCAGCGGCGTGCGCGGGATGCTGCGCTTGAGCAGCTTCTCGATATCGACCAACAGGCGCTCGTCGCCCGGCACGTAAATCGACAGCGCGTCGCCGCTCGCGCCGGCACGGCCGGTACGGCCGATACGGTGAACGTAGTCTTCAGCGCTGTACGGCAGGTCGAAGTTGATCACGCACGGCATGTCGGGAATATCGAGGCCGCGCGCCGCCACGTCGGTGGCGACCAGGGCATCGATACTGCCTTGCTTGAAGCCATCGAGCGTCTGCATGCGCTCGGTCTGGGTCTTGTCGCCATGGATGGCGGCGGCGTTGATGCCCTCGCGCTCCAGGTGGCGCGCCAGGCGCGAGCAGCCGATCTTGCTGTTGACGAAGACGATGCACTGGCGCGACAGGCCTTCGGCGGCGCGCTTCTTCAGCAGATGCACCACGGCGGCCTGCTTGTGGCCGTCTTCGACCTGGAACACGGTCTGGCGCACGTTCTCGTTGGCCGAGTTGCTGCGCGCCACTTCGATGGTGACCGGCTCGCGCAGGTAGCTGGCGGCCAGCCGCTTGATTTCGTTCGAGAAGGTGGCCGAGAACAGCAGCGTCTGGCGCTGTGCCGGCAGCAGGTTGATGATGCGCTGCAGGTCGGGCAGGAAGCCCATGTCGAGCATGCGGTCGGCCTCGTCCAGCACCAGCATCTGCACTTGCGACAGGTTCACCGATTTCTGCTGCACGTGATCGAGCAGCCGGCCCGGGGTGGCCACCAGGATTTCCACGCCGCGGCGCAAGGCATCGGTTTGCGGGTTCATGTCGACCCCGCCGAACACCACCGTGCTGCGCAGATCGGTGAAGCGCGCGTAGCGGGCCACGTTGTCGTAGACCTGGTCGGCCAGTTCGCGCGTGGGGGTCAGCATCAGGGCACGCACCGGGTGGCGCGCCGGCGAGGCGCTGGCATTGGCCATCGGCAGCAGCCGCTGGATGATCGGCAGCGCGAAGCCGGCGGTCTTGCCGGTGCCGGTTTGCGCCGCGCCCATCACGTCCTTGCCGAGCAAGACCACGGGGATCGCCTGCTCCTGGATGGGCGTGGGCTTGGTGTAGCCCTGCTCGGACAATGCGCGCTGGATGCGGGCGTCCAGGCCGAAGCTGTCGAAGGTGATCTCGGGGGTGGTCTGGTCGGTGGTCGTAGTCGTCATGGTTTCCGTGTCTTGCAGGAGGCGAACCCGGCGCCAACGGACACGCGTCTTGAACCGAGCGGGGGAGATCTGCGCATGGATTTAAGGCCCGGCCGCATGGTGCGCGCCCTGCTGGCGCGACCGCCGCGAACCGTCGTCTGTCCTTGCCTCTGCAGGGCGATTCCGCCGCGAGATCAATAGCTCATGTAAATCAAAGACTTAGATTGTAGCATTTGCAGCCCTGATAAGGGTAGTGCGAGTGTGGCGGCTACGCCAGTTTCGGCCGGGCGGATTTCAATTTCGTGTCACGCGGGCACGGCACCATGGCTATGCGGGGGGGGGGGGGGCAAAACCGGCCTTTGCAAGGCTGGTTTGCCCAAGAGTCGCACCGGGCCTGGCTTTGCGGCGTGGCGGCGAGCGATTCGCCGCCGCTCGCGCTTGAGGTCCTGCCTGCCGCCGCCGCTCGCCACGCTGGACCGGTGAAATGTCATTTTTTGTTTACAAACGTATACAAAGAGTGGCGAGTGACCTATGCTTGGTTCCAGTGATCCGAACCAGGCAGAACCAGATGCAAACCGTCTCCGTCCGCATTCCCGAAGAAGACCTCGCCTGGCTGGCCGGCATCGAGTTGCCGGGCGCCAGCAGTCCCAGCGACAAGATCCGTGCCCTGCTGGCCGACGCGCGCCGGCGCGCGGACGGCTCGTCCGACTACATCGGCTGCGTCGCGCTCCTGCGCGAACAGCTGCGTCCCCTGCTCGACGCCACCCAAACCCTGGAGCATGAGCACCAGCAGCACTCGGAAATCGTCCCGATGCTGGCCATGCAATTGCCCGAACTGATGGCCAGCCTGATCGCGGGCGTGCCGTCCGGCGACCGGGCACCGGCGCAGGCAAGGGAGCTGGAGGCTCGCCTCACTGCCCGCGCCATGCGCATGCTGCTCGGCCTGTTGCGCCTCGCGGTGACCCAGCGCACCCCGGCCTATGATCCCGCCGTACTGGACGCTTACGTACCGGAAGTGTTAGAACTGGCAAAACTGATACATAGCGCACGGCAGCCTGACTGAACGCGTTTCTTGTTGCGCCGCCTTTGCTGCGCGGCGTCTTAACGTTGCACCGAGGAATCACATCATGACGACAGAAGGCCTGGGTAACCGCGTGAAACGACTGCTGACCGCCAATGTGCACGCGTTGGTCAGCTCGCTGGAAAGCCGTACGCCGCAAGCTGTGCTGGAGCAGTACCTGCGCGAGTTCGACGAGGTGATCGCGCAGGCGCGGGTCGGGCTCGGCCAGCACGAGGCGGCCAAGCACCAGGCCGCCAAGGCCATCGCGCGGCTCAACAACGAGATCGAGCGGCTCGACGAGCAGGTGACGATTGCGCTCAACCACGGCGACGACGACGCGGCGCGCGCGGGGACCGAGCGCCAGATCGACCTGGAGGACCAGCTCGGCACGCTCAACGCCAGTTTGCAGGAAGCGGTGGAAAAGTCCGTGGCGACCGAGACCGACCTGCTGGGCCTGCGCGCCAAGCGCGCCGAGATGGAACAGGCGCTGGCCGGGATGGTGGCCGCGCGCGCCGTGGCCGAACGCGCTGGCGGCAGCGGCAGCGCGCCTGCCGGGGCCGGCGCGGGTGTCCGCGCCGAGCAGCTCGAACAAGGTTTCAACCGCGCCATGACCGCCGCCACGGGCGTCGCCGGCCTCGGCGTCGGCAGTTCAGGCGCCGACGCCACCCTGCTGAAGCGGCTGGAAACGCTGCACAAGGAACAGCGCATCAACGAACGGCTTGAGCGCCTGAAGGCCGGGCGCGACGGTACCCGCTCCTGAGCACCGGACAACAAACGCCGATCCCGACCGATTCAGCACAAAAAGAACCCAAATGAATCAGCTGTTATTGCCGGGCAATGCCCCGTTCGTGGTGGCGATTGGCCTGATGGTATTGATCGGCGTGCTGGAGGCGCTGGCCCTGCTGCTGGGCCTCGGCCTGTCGCAGCAGGCCGACAGCTTCCTCGTCACGCATTTCGCCATCGACCACAGCGACGCCAGCGCGGCCGATGCGGGCGCGATCGGCCAGTTCCTCGGCTGGCTGCATGTGGGACGCGTGCCGCTGCTGATGCTGGTGGTCCTGTTCCTGATGGGCTTCGCCATCGTCGGCCTGGTCCTGCAATGGGTGCTGGCCGCGGCGGCCGGCCATCTGCTGCCGGTGCCGGTGGCGGTCGTGCTGGCCACGCTGGGCGCCCTGCCCTTCGTCCGCATGACCGGTGGCCTGGTGGGGCAGTACTTCCCGCAGGACGAGTCGTCCGCCGTTTCCGAGCTCGACTTCGTCGGGCGTGTGGCGCAGGTCACCGTCGGCGAGGCTTCCAGCGGCAATCCGGCGGAAGCGCGCCTGGTGGACGAGTATGGCCAGCCGCATTACATCCGGGTCGAACCGGATGTGCCGGGCCAGCGCTTTCCACGCGGTGAAACCGTACTGATCGTCGCGCGCGCATCGGGCACCTTGTATCGCGCCATCGTCAACCCGCGGCCCGACCTGCTGTAGCGGCACCGCGGGTGCGGCCAGCCAGCCGTCTTTGTCTTTCCACGGTCTCTTCCAAGTTTTCAAGGAGCGTCTGAATCAATATGGATTCCATCATCTTCTGGGGTGTCGTCGGCCTGGCCGGCGTAATCGGCCTGTGCATCATCGGCCTGATCTTCTCGCGCCTGTACACGCGCGCCTCCGCCGAACTCGCCTTCGTGCGTACCGGCCTGGGCGGGCAAAAGGTGATCATGAGCGGCGGCGCCATCGTGCTGCCGGTGTTCCATGAAATCATCCCGATCAATATGAACACCCTCAAGCTGGAGGTCAGCCGCGCCTCGCGCGACAGCCTGATCACCAAGGACCGCATGCGGGTCGACGTGGTGGTGGCCTTCTTTGTGCGCGTCAAACCCACCGTGGAGGGCGTCTCCACCGCCGCCCAGACGCTGGGCCAGCGTACGCTGGCGCCGGAGAGCCTGCGCGCGCTGGTGGACGACAAGTTCGTTGATGCGCTGCGCTCCACCGCGGCGCAGATGAGCATGCAGGACCTGCAGGACGCGCGCGAGCAGTTCGTGCAGGGGGTGCAGAACACCGTCGCCGAAGACCTGACCAAGAACGGACTGGAGCTGGAGAGCGTGTCGCTGACCAACTTCAACCAGACCTCGAAGGAGTTCTTCGACCCCAACAACGCTTTCGACGCGGAGGGCCTGACCAAGCTCACGCAGGAAACCGAGCGCCGCCGCAAGGAGCGCAACGAAGTCGAGCAGGACACCGAAGTCTCGGTGCGCGAGAAGAACCGCGATGCGCTGGCCAAAAAGCTGGAGATCGAGCAGCAGGAATCGTTCATGAAGCTCGAACAGGAACAGCAGGTGAAAACCCGCACCGCCGAGCAGAACGCGCGCATCGCCTCCTACGAAGCGGAGCGCCGCCAGGAAGCCGAGCAAAGCCGCATCACCGCCGAGCGCCAGGTGCAGGAGTCCGAGATCCAGCGCGAGCAGGCCGTGCGCACGCGCAAGGTTGAGGCCGAGCGCGATGTGCGGGTCAAGGAGATCGAACAGCAGCGCGTTACCCAGATGGCGGCCATCGAGCAGGCCAAGGTAACGGAGATCGCCGAGCAGGAAAAGGCCATCGTGATCGCCGCCAAATCGGAAGCGCAATCGCAGGCGCAGGGCCGCGCCAACGAGGCGCTGGCTGAAGCGGTCAAGGCCGAGCAGATGGTGGAGACCACGCGGCGTACCGCCGAAGCCGACCGGGCCAAGCAGGTGGCCCTGATCGAAGCCGCGCAGGAGGCCGAAACCCAGGCCGTGCACGTCACCACGCAGGCGCGCGCCGAGCGCGAGGCGGCGCAGATGCAGGCCACCGCCATCGTCGAACTGGCCGAGGCGGCGCGCAAGAAGGGGCTGGCCGAAGCCGAGGCACAGCGCGCGCTCAACGACGCCATCAACGCGCTGTCGTCGGACCAGACCAGCCTGAAGTTCAAGCTGGCGCTGCTGCAGGCGCTGCCGGGCGTGATCCAGCAGACCGTGGAGCCGATGAAGGCGATCGACGGCATCAAGATCATCCAAGTCGACGGCCTCAACCGCGGCGGCGCCGTGGCGGGCACCGGCGACGCAGGCAATGGGAATGGAAATGGCAACGGCAATCTCGCCGAGCAGGCGATGTCCGCCGCGCTGTCCTACCGTGCGCATGCGCCGCTGATCGATTCGCTGCTGAAGGAGGTGGGCCTGACCGGCGGCTCGCTGCAGGGACTGGTCCCCGGCCTCGCGGCAGCCGCGGCGCACCAGGAGGATGCACAGGTATTGCCGCTGACGCACGCCAGCCACGCCGCCGGCGGGCCAAGGATCGAACCGGGCAACGCCGCCAGCAACTGACGGCTGGCCGGCTACGCCGCTGAAAACGGGCCGCATGCATTGACCGCATGCGGCCCGCTTTTTTTTGCCTTCTTGCTCAGTCCAGCTTCGCGCCCGACTCCGCCACCAGCGTCTTCCACACCGGCCACTCGCGCGCAAAGATGGCCTGCGACTGGGCAGGCGTGCTGCCCACCGGACGCAATCCAAGCGCGGAGAAGCGCGCCTGCATGTCCGGCGTCTGGATCAGCGCCCGCACCTCTTCATCCAGTCGCGCCACCACCGGCGCGGGCGTGCCGACCGGCGCCAGCAAGCCGATCCAGCCCAGCACCTTGAAGGCGTTGTCGTCCATGCCGGCTTCCGCGAAGGTCGGCAGGTCCGGCAGCACCTGGCTGCGCTGCGTACCGGTCACCGCGATCGCCTTGAGCTTGCCGCTCTGGATGTAAGGCTTGGCCGACAGCACGCTGGCCACGGCCCACTGCACCTGGCCACCCAGCAAGTCCTGCAGCATGGGCGCTTCGCCCTTGTACGGCACGTGCACCATCTCCCCGTGCGTGACCTTGCTGAAGTAGGCGCCAGCCAGGTGCGGATAGGAGCCCACGCCCCAGGACGCGTAGCTGACCTTGCCCTTGTGGGCGCGGCCGTAATCAGCCAGTTCCTTGACCGACCTGACCGGCAGCGACGGTGTGGTGACCAGCACCAGCGGCGCATCGGCGATCACATTGACCAGGGTCAGGTCCTTGCGCGGGTCGTAGGGCAGCCTGTTGTAGAGGAACTGGTTGGTCAGCACCGATTGCGTGATCGTGACCAGGAGCGTGTAGCCGTCCGGCGCCGCCTTGGCCACCGCATCGGTGCCGATGATGCCGGAGGCACCGGCCTTGTTATCCACAATGATGGGCTGGCCGAGCTTCTTGCTCAGTTTTTCGCCTAACGCACGCGCCACGATGTCGCTGCCGCCGCCGGCCGCGTACGGCACCACCACGCGCAGCGGCTTGACCGGATAGGCGTCCGCCATCGCATGGGAGGTCATGAGGGACGTGCCGCCAAGGGCCAGCGCGAGAAAAGCGCGTCGAATCATCTGTGTCTCCTGAAATCTTCTTTTAATGGTGAGGGACATGCTTACCGACTTGAGAAAATACGTCCAATGCAATATTTTTCAGTTTTCCATGCATTAAAAGCAAAATCATGGGCCTGCGCCGCCTGCATCATTTCGTCACGCTGATCGAACAAGGCAGCTTTGCGCGTGCCGCCACCGTGCTGCACCTGTCGCAACCGGCGCTGTCGCGCAGCATCCAGGGCCTGGAAGCGGAGTTCGGCAGCCAGTTGCTGGACCGCAGCTACGGCAAGGCGCGGCCCACGGCTTCCGGCAGCATCGTGCTGGAGCGCGCGCGCCGCATGCTGCGCGAGGGCCGGGAACTGCGGCGGGATCTCGATCTGCTGCGCGATGTGGAGATGGGTGAAGTTAGCGTGGGATTCGGGCCGTTTGCCGCGGCCTTCCTGATGGAGCCGGTGCTGACGGCGCTGCTGGCACGCTATCCAAAGCTGCGCATCGATATCGAGATCGCGGACACGCCCTCGATGGCGCAGAAGCTCAAAGCCGAGCAACTGGACTTCTTCGTCGGTGAAAGCCAGAGCCTGAAAGAGCAGCCCCAGTTGCGCATCGAGCGGCTGCGCGCGCTCGAAACCAGCTTCTTTGTGCGCAGGGACCATGCGCTGGCAGCGTGCGGCGCGATCGCGCTGACCGAGCTGCTGGCGTTTCCCGTGGCGGGGCCACGCATCCCGGCGCGGGTGGCGGAGTTCTTCCGCGGCCGCATCCACGCCGAAGCCGGCGAAGACGCGCGCGAACTGCTCACCGTGACCTGCGACGACATGCACACGCTGCGCACGCTGATCCTCAACACCGATGCGGTCGGCCTGGTACCGCGGGCCATGATGAGCGCCGAGGAGGCAAGCGGCACGCTGGTGCCGCTGCAGGTGACGCCCGCCATCGATCTCAAGGCCGCCTATGGCCTGGTCTCGCTGGCCGGGCGTTCGCTCTCGCCAGCGGCGCAGGCGCTGGTTGCGCTCGTGCACCAGATACTGCCCGGCCATCCGGCCCTGGATGACGAGCCGCGCGCGGACAAACCCGTGCCGTCCCGGCCTTCGGCGCAGTGAAAAGAAAAAGGCCGGACAACCCCCGCGTGCCCGGCCTTTCCTTCCCTACCGACCCGATCCGGCCGGCGGCTGCAGGAGACTAACCTCAGTCGCCTCAGTCACCCCTGATGCCGTTGTCCTGGATCACCTTGCCCCACTTCTTGTAGTCGTTACGGATGCGCGCCGCCAGTTGCTCGGGCGGCTGGTAGGCCGCGACCGTGCCCGCGCCCAGCAGCTTTTCCTGCACCACCGGATCAGCCAGCGCGGCCTTCAGTTCGGCCGACAGCCTGGCAATCACATCCTTGGGCGTGCCGGCCGGGGCCAGCAGGCCGCCCCAGGCGGTTGCCTCGAAGCCGGGGAAGCCCTGCTCCGCCACCGTCTTCACATCGGGCGTGAAGCTAACGCGCCTGGCCGAGCCCACGGCGATGGGCCGCAGCTTGCCGGCCTTGATGTGCGGCAGCGCCGCGATCATGTCGGAGAACATCATCGGCACCTGGCCCGCCAGCAGATCGGAGATCGCCGGCGCGCTGCCTTTGTACGGCACGTGCTGCACGTCGAAATGCCCGGTGCTCTTGAGCAGTTCGGTGGACAGGTGGCCAAAGCTGCCATTGCCGGCGCTGGTGTAGTTGAGCGCGCCGGGCTTGGCCTTGGCGCGGGCGATGTATTGCTGCAGGTCGGTCACTTCGGGCATGGCCTGCGGGTTGACCACCATGACGATGGGCAGGTCGTAGGCGGAACCGATCGGCGTGAAATCCTTGAAGATGTCGTAGCCCTTGCGGCTGATCAGGTGCGGAGCCAGCAGCGTGGGCGTGGCCAGCACCATCAGCGTGTAGCCATCCGGCGCGCTCTTGGCGACGGCTTCCGCGCCGATCGTGCCGGAAGCGCCCGGGCGGTTGTCCACCAGCACCGTCTGCTTGAGCGATTCGCCCATCTTCTGGCCGATGATGCGCGCGGCGGTATCGGTCGGGCCGCCCGGCGGGAACGGCACCACCAGGCGGATCGGTTTGGACGGATAGGCTTGCGCGAAGGCCTGCGGCGCGCACAGCGGCAGCGAAACGCCCAGGATGGCCGCGCCCAGGCGGCGCGAGAAAATACGACGGCTTGTCTTCTGCATGATGTGTATGAAACGTAATCCAGCAATGACGCGTGCCGGCTTCACAGCCTGCGCGCGCGTCGGCGATCCGGCAAAACCAACGGGAAAGACAGGACAAAGCTTCGATGGCCTCCTCCATGACCGGTCATGGCCGGCCGTTAGTTATCGGGCAGCTACCCAGCGGCCTCAGAGCCTCAGCGGACCGGCGCGGAACAGCCGCGCATCCATGGTGCGCAGGTCGGGCGCCACGGCGACCGCGGTGGCGCACTGGTCCAGCACATCGCGCTGCAGGTCGATGCCCGGCGCGATCTCGATCAGGGTCAGGTGCTCCGCGCCGATGGCGTCGGGGCGCATCTCAAAGACAGCGCGCTCGGTGATGTAGAGCACGGGGATGCCGAGCGAGGCCACATAAGGGCCGTTGAAGCTCAGGTGCGAGACCTGCGGCACGATCTTCTTCACGCGGCCTTCGCGCACGATGCGCAAGGCGCCGTCTTCGGCGCGGACTTCCAGGCCGCCGGCGGTGAGCGTGCCGACGAAGACCACTGCCTTGGCGCTCTGCGTGATGTTGATAAAGCCGCCGACCCCGGCGATCAGAGCTTCGCTGCCTTCGCCGAACTTGCTGACGTTGACGTTGCCATGCCCGTCCAGCTCGGCCAGCCCGAGGATGGCCAGGTCGATGCCGCCGCCCTCGTAGAAATCAAACTGCGCAGGCTGGTCGACCACCGCCTCCGGATAGGCAGAGGCGCCGAAACTGAGGCCGTCCGCCGGCGTGCCGCCGATCGGGCCGGCTTCCACCGTGAGCGTGAAGCCGTCGACGCCGGCCTCCACCGCCAGCATGCCGACCGCTGCCGGCATGCCGACGCCGAGGTTGACCACGCGCGGCTGCCGGCGCGCCAGTTCCAGCACCGCGCGCCGCTGCACGATGGTGCGGGCGTCGAGCACGGTTGGCGCCGCCGGCGCGGGCGCGCTGGCGGCGCTTGCCGCCTCGCCTTGCCACGGTGTGACGTAAGCCGGATTGAACGACTCCGCGAACGTCATCTGGTGATGCGCCGGCTCCTCACTCACCACCACGTAATCGACCAGGATGCCGGGCACATGAATGGCCTGCAGGTTGTCGTGGTGATCCACCAGCGATTCCACCTGCGCGATCACGATGCCGCCGGAGTTGTGGGCGGCCTGCGCCAGCGCCAGCAGTTCGTGGTGGAAGGCCTCGCGGTGCGTGCTCAGGTTGCCGCGGGTGTCGGCGGCGGTGCAGCGGATCAGCGCGCAGTGGATCGGGAAGCTCGGATAGAACAGGTATTCGTCGCCGCGGAAATCGATCGCCTCGACCCAGTTCGCGCGTCCTTCGGCAATCGCCTGCTGTGCGCTGCGGTTGACGGCGCCGCCATGGTAGCGGCTGTCCCGCGCCGTACGCGGATCGACGAAGGTGTGCAGGCCGATCTTGGTCATCACGCCGGGCTTGCCGCCGGCGATGGCGCGGTACAGGTGCGTCAGCACGCCCTGCGGCAGGTTGTAGCCTTCGCACTCCTCGGCCATCGCAAGCGCCGCCAGCCGCGTGGCGGAGCGCCAGTGGCCACCGACGATGCGGCCGGTCATGCCGGCATTGCCGAAGTGGTTCACCCCGCGCGCGCCGCGATCGCCCTGCCCCGCCGAATACACCAGCGTCAGGTCGCGCGGCAAGCCGGCTTCCAGGAAACGCCGCTCCAGCGCGTCCGTCACCGCTTCGGCATGGCCGGCGCCCACGAAGCCGGCACTGGCCACGGTCCACTGGGATTGCACGAGCGCAGCAGCCTGCTGCGCGCTGATCACCTTCATGGCTGTCTCCATCGTGTTCTTCTTGCCGGTCGTCTCTCGTTGTGAGTCGGACCGCGTTTTGCGAACATTTGTTCGCAAAACGCATATCATACGGAGTCATGCCGGCTTCGCGCAAGTGCGCTTAGCGCACTAAAATCCCGCTATTTCGCTCTCGCCATTCCATGATCAGCCCCGACAACCCCCACGCAAGCCCGCAAAAAAAGGAAGAGCTGCTCGATTCGCTGACCAACGGCCTGGCGCTGCTCCGGCTGTTCGCCTCCTGCACGGGCAGCCTCACCATGCAGGAAGTGGCGGAGCAACTCGACGTCACCCGGGCAGCCGCGCGGCGCCTGTTGCTGACGCTGCAGCACAACGGATACGTGGCGCAGGACGGCCGCGACTTTTCCATCACGCCGCGCGTGATGGACCTGGGCTTTGCCTACTTTGCCTCGATGGACCTGCCGCGGCTGGCCGGGCCCTACCTGAAGGCGCTCGCGGTGGAAGCCGGGGAGACGTGTTCGCTGGGCGTGCTCGACGGCGAATCGGTGACGCTGGTGGCCCGCGAGGAGCCGCAGCAGATGCTGCGCGTCGACATGGGAGTTGGCCGCCGCATGCCGGCATACGCGCACTCGCTCGGCCGCGTGCTGCTGGCGGGGCTGGACGACGCGGCGCTCGATGTCTATCTCGCGACGGCGCAATTGCGCAAGCTCACGCCGTTCACGGTCAGTTCGCGCACGGCGCTGGCGCGCACGCTCAGGCAGGTACGCAGCGATGGCTACTGCACGCTGGTCAGCGAACTGGTGGACGGCTACGCGGGCATCTCGGTGCCGCTGCGCGCGGCCTCCGGCAAAGTGGTGGCCGGGCTGGGCTTCAGCATGGTGCTGGGCAGCCGCGACGCGGCGCACCTGCTACGCCACCACCTGCCGCCCCTCAGGCGCGCCGCGGAGGAAATCGAAGCACTGCTGCGCACGCGCTGAATAGCGCCGGCGGGCCGCCGGACTGGCGCGTAAGCCACATTGACCACGCTTTGCCCGAGCCTGAGGCGAGACAGGCGCGCACGGCCTAGAATGGAAAGCGGGCCAGTTCATTGCCACAGGAGCGCGCCATGATTGCCTCGATCGTGCTGACTTTAGCCGTCCTGCTGCTCTATGTGTTTGCCGTAAGGGCAGTTTTCTTCCGCAAGTCGGTGGTCTACCCCACGCACACCCACCCCCTCCAGTACTGGTGGCACCGGCTCACGCACCGCCGGGGCTGACCGCCGCGAAGCCATTGCCTGCCGCCGGCCCGCCGGGCCGGCACGGACCGTGTTTGACCGTACCACCCGCATGACTATCAGATCGATCGACTGGGCGCGCGACGGCGCCGGCATCCTGAATCTCGACACCAGCTACCGGACCGATCGCATCTACGCGGTAAGAAGCGGCCCGCTCGGCATCTGGCTGGTGGAACAAATCCTGGGGCAGCCCGTACTCAACCACTATGACGCGTCGGGCTTCGAGCAGGATTGCGCGCGGGCGGATCACGCGCTCGTCTTCGAAAGCGCCAACGGCGCCATCTGCGGCTTTGCCACCGTCAGGCTCGAGCGATGGAACCGGTCGGCCATGCTGAGCGCGATCTTCGTCGCCCCGTCATTCCGCGGTACCGGCATCGGCCGCGTGCTGCTCGGGGAAATCAACCGCCTGCTGCAAGCTACGCCAGCCCGCTGCCTGCGCGCGGAAACGCAGAATACGAACTATCCCGCCATCGGCTTTTACCGCGCGCTGGGATTCTCGCTGTGCGGGCTGGACTGGGATCTGTACGACCCTGACACCGCAGGCACGGAGACGGCGCTGATCTTCACCCGGCCCGTGGTGCGGAAGAACGCTGGCTAGGCACCGTGCCGCGGCGCATGGCGAAAGCCGATCCAGGCATGCAAGACACCAGCATGCGCGAACGAAGCGATGCCGAATGCGAGGGCAATACCTATGCTCCACAGCGCGGCCTCGATCCCGGGCGCGGAGGCATCGGCCGTGGCCACCACCGGCGCCACCATTTCCGGCAGCGCGCCCGTGCTCCAGCCCAGGATCAGGAGCATGGCGCAGCCGGCCGACATGCCCGAAGACAAGTACCGCACGGCCAGCATCCCGCGCCGCGCGAAGGCGGCCCGCCGATGCAGCTGGTTGATCCGCAGGATCGCCACGGCATTGGCGAGCGCCACGATGACCATCAGCGACGGCCAGAAGACCGGATGATCGCTGCGGGCGTCGCGCATCAGCAGGACGCCGATGGTGAGGAACGTCGGCGCGGCCAGGGTCGCCATGCAGCAGGACAAGGCTTGCCACGCCCACCACGGCCTGCGCCAGAGCAGGCCGGGCGATAGCTCGCGGCCGGCGGCAGCGCTACGCGCGAGTCGCTCCATCCCTGTATCCCCGCCCATATCGAGGCCCACCCGCGCACCGCATCCGGATGGGCCCCGCCCCGCGTCAACGCCGGAGATTGCGGCGCTCCGTGGCGGTCAGCTGGCTGAGCTGCGCTTCGCTCAGCTCCATCTGGCCCAGCACCTGCACCACCCCGTTGGGGTCGTAGCTGGCCGGCGCTGCCCTGGCCCCTTCCCTGGCCTTGGGCGTGGCATCGTCCCCATCCGTCCCAAAGCCGAGCACGCGCACGGTGAAGATCGACGGCAATCCCTGGCGCGCCGCGGTGCGCTCGCGCTGCATCGCGTCCTGCGCGGCGCTCACCGCCTGCGATGCTACCGCGCTGGCGTTGCTCAGCGCGCCGACGTTCACCGCGGCCAGCACGGGAATGCCGGTCGCCTTGCCCTGCACCTGGATGTTCTCCGCATTGACCACCCGCAGCGCGGCCAGGTTGACGTTGCCGGACACGCGGATGCCCGCTTCGCCGGCATCGATGGTGCCCAGCGGCGCGATCAGGTCGATGTCGCCCTGCGGCACCTCGGGGATGGGATTGAGCGTGGCAATGCCCGCGCCGGTGTTCGGCGTGGTCGGCGACAGGCTGACCAGGCCGATGCCGTCGTACACACGCCGCTGCGGCGTGTAGACCACGGTGGACTTGGAACCGCGCCCGGCGTTGATATCGCCCTGCGCCGACCACGCCAGGATGTTGCCGCCGAAGGTGGTGAAAATGCGGCTCTGCCCCAGCAGGATGCTGCCATTGGCGTAGATCTGGATCTCGCCCGCCCCCTGCGTCAGCACGCCCGAGCCTTCGCCGGGGACGAAACCGCCATCCACGCCGACCAGCGTGCGGCCACCCGGCGTCATGATGTTGATGTCGCCGCCGAAATCGGTGTGGATGCCGGCGTCCAGCAGGTCGTACACGCCGATGGTGGCGGGCCTGCCGGCTGCGTTGTGCTCGTCGCGCCGCAGGTAGGTGACGCCCTTCAGCGGCCGCTTGGTCGCGGGGGCATAGGTCGGGTCGGCGTAGTAGTTGGCGCTGCTGAACATGGTCAGGTCGCCCTGGTAGGCGAGCGCGTTGCCTTGCGCGTCATGCGTCGGGAACAGCGTGGCGATGGCTTCGCGGCCGCGCAGGTAGCTGCCTTCGCGCGGGCCGCCCGCCTGGTTGTATTCGCGGCCGGATGCCTTGAGCTCGGCGTAGTACACATTGCGCAGGTAGGCGCGCTGCTGTTCCGGCGGCAGCGCGGCGAAGAACTGACGCGCGTCCATGCTCGCCGCGTCGAAATGCAGCCCCAGGCCGTTGTGGCCGCCGAAACGGTCGCGCAGCCAGTTAACCAGGTGTAGCTGACCGGCCAGCCCGTACTCGCGCTGCAGGTCGCGCCTGGCGGCGGGCTCGCCGCTGGCTGCCGCTTGCTGGCGCGCGCGGTCGAGTTCCGCCTGCTTGGCTTGCAGCCAGGCTGGCGCGCCTGCCTCGTCGCCGGCGTAGCCGAACTGCGCGCGCAGCCAGTCAATCAGCTTCAGTTCACCGCTGTAGATAGTCACCGCCTTGCCCGGCTGACCAGCGAACGCCCGGCCCGGATCGGCCAGGTTGGCCGGGTCCAGGTAGCGCGCGGCGAAGGCGTTGAAGTCCGGCCCGTTGCGCCCCACGCCCGCGGCCACCGCGATGCCGGCACCGCTGCTGCGGTCGCCCGGCGTCACGTTGCCTGCGACCGGCCCGATGCTCTTGAGCTCGGCCCGGTCCGCCATGTACAGGTCGCGCCCGGCGCTGACTTCCAGCAAGCCGGGCCCGGCCACGTAGAAGCTGCTGTAGCGGATGTCGCGGCCGGCGGAGACCACCGATACATCGTCCGCGTTGTCATGCACGATCAGGTTGCCGCGCGCGCTGCCGCCTAAGACCGCAGTGGGTTTTTCAGCGAACGTGCCGTCTCCGCGGCGGGCCGGCATGTACCATCCGCGTGCCCCCTCCGGCGCCAGTTCGTACTCGCCCAGCGAGGTCCCGGCATTGACGAGATCGCGTCCCGCGTGGATCGCCACCGGCCCCCCGCCTTCATACCAGGTGCTGTACGGGCCTGGTGCGCCAAGGTTGTTTCCGCGATAGACGATCGTCCCGGTGCGCAGGCCGATGATATCGCCCTCCACCGCGTAGAAGCGGGCCGGCTGGCGGCCTTCGGCCACATAGCCCGAGGCTGTCGGCGACGTGAGGCTGAACAGCGGGTAGATCTGCCCGCTGCCCGCGGCCGTCATGTTCGCCAGGAACGCGCTGGACGGCAACCCGTCCGGGCTGATGTTGCTGATCTTCAGCGTCCCGTAGTGGATCTTCTCGGTGCTGCCCACGAAGGCCGGGTTGAACGGATTGGGCAAGGCCCTGGGATCGGCGCCCGACTGCGTGACCGCATAGCCGGCGGCATAGATGGAATCGGCCGCCAGCAGCTCCAGCTGGCCCGCGCCGGTGCGGGCATACTGCGGACCCACCGGCGACGGCGCGAGTATCACCGCGGTGGCGGACTGTACCGGCTTGTTCGTGCCGTCAATTGCGCCGGTGCTTGCGTTGCCGTAGTAGAGACTGCCGCTGGCCGCCACCGCGCGCAGCATCGACGGCATGACGAAGCGCCCGTCGGTGGCCGAGTGGTTGCTGTCGCGCCGGTCATCCGCCGCGGCGGTGGACGGCGTCATATTGCCGCCCGCGCTGAACAGGTCGATGCCGGTGGCCGGTGTCCACAGCGAGAACCAGCTCCAGCCCTCGCCGTTGTAGCGGATGCCGTTGGCGGTAAATGGCGTGCCATTGGTATTCAATGTCATCCGGCCAGCGTCGCCGACCCCGCCCAGCACCAGGTCGCCTCGCGTATCGATACGTACGCCGGCGTCGCCCGGCACCAGCACCGGCCCGCCGCCGGCGATGGACGACGTGGCCTTGTAGACGTCGTAGGCACGCGACTCTTCCGGGTCGGCGCGGTCGAAGCGCAACTCGATGCCGCCCACCGAGCCGGCCTCCACGCGCAACGCGCCGCGCAGGTTGACGAAGGTGCTGTTGAGGTCGCTGCGCACGCCCTGGTAGCGGGTCAGCGGGGTAATTTCGCCGGAAGGGGACGCGAAGGCGCGCACTTCCGCCACGGGATTCAGGCCGCCGCCGATGCGGATGTCCAGGTCGCCGCCGCCGGTCAGCGTGAGCTGCCTGCCATCGGCCGAGACCCGGCCCGTGCTGGCAACGGCCAGGTTCAGGCCCTGGCTGCGCGACAGATAGATGCCGGTCGCATCCATGCGCGGCGACAGCATGCCGGCGTCGCCGCCGGTCTCCAGCACCAGGTTGCCGCCACCGAGCGTGCCGATGCCGGTGAACCCGACCAGGAACGGCGCGCTCCCGAACAGTTCATAAGCCGAGCGCGGGCCGGCGACATAGCTGCCAAAGTTGACCCACCAGGCGGTAGGCACGCCTTCGCTGCCCGCCACGGCACTGCCCGTACCCTGGCGCCACAGCCAGTTGCCTACGGCGCTGTTGTCGTAGTGGGCGCGGATCGTGCCGATCGCATCGTCGCGTTGCTGGCTGGTACCGCTGCCGATCAGGTCACCCTTGACGTCGCCCTGGGCCCGTACCAGCACATTGCCACCGCGCTCCGGGTACCAGGCGCGGTACATGCTCTGGCCGCCGCCATCGACGAACGGCACGAACGCCGCACCGTCCGCGCCCAGCAACGTACCGTCCTGCGCGCTGGGGAGTGGCACGTCCTTGGCGCGCGGCAGGTTGTAGGCTGCGCCCACATTTGCGGACTGGGTCCCGGCGGTATAAACACCGAAGGGCGAGGTCATGGTGAAATCGCCGCCGGAGATCAGGTCCAGGTCGCCCGTGCCGGTGCGCAGCACGCTGAACATCTGCTGGCGGGCCGGCAGCATCTCATCCTTGTACACGGCAGGGGTGCCGTCCTTGACCTTGACGACCAGTTCGCCCAAGCCAATGTTGTTCAGGTCGCCGATCGCGTCGCCAACGCCAAAGCCCTCGACGGGCTCGCCCGGCACGCCCCACCCATAATTCACGACGTCGGGACCCCACACCCACTCGGATGGCAGGCCCGTTCCAGGCACCAGCGCTTTGCCCGGCATCAGCCCGTAGTGCGTGTCGGCCAGCAGCATGCCCGCGTGCTTGCTGCGGGTCTGCAAGGCGCGCGTGTCCGCGGCCTGCGTGTCCGCGCCGCTCACCAGCCGTATCGACCACGACTGCGAGCCCTCGGCCAGCATCGGCGCCAGCGCCCAGTTGCGGCCCTGGTTGCCGCTCGCGTCGCCGGTTCGCAGCGCCACCATGGTGGCGCCGCCGGGCAGCTTCACCACGGTTTCGCTCGGCACCACCGCGCCCTTGCGCAGCATGAGCGCGCTCGCAAGGACCACGCCGTTGAAGGCAGGATCCGCCGAGTCCTTGATGGTGCCATTGGGGAACGGCAGCGGCACGCCGGCAGGCCAGGTCATGGCGGCCACGCTGGCCGCGACCGGCAGGCGGTTGCCGGCATCGAGCTGCATGCCGCCGGCCAGCGGCACGTCCCTGGCCAGCACCGTGCCGGCGGCATGGATGACATTGCCCTGCGCGTCGCGCACGGCGCCGCCCAGCACGCTGCCCGCCGGCAGCACCAGGTCCGCCGCCAGCGTGGCGCGTGCCGCCAGCACCGTGCCGGCCCGCAGGCTCATGGCCTTCATCGGCAAGTCGTAGTTGAGCGTGCGGCCCGACTGGAAGAAGGTGTCTTCCGCCAATGTCACCAGATCGCCGTGCGGCACCACCACATCGCCGCCCCAGGGCACGCGCCCCTTCACCAGCACCCAGCCCTGGTCGTCCGGCGTGACTGGCAGGACCGAGGCATCGAAGCCATCGGTCAGGCTGCCGTAGATATTGAGCTTGCCGCCCGCGCGCAGCACCAGCGCGCCGGATTCTCCCGAGCCGTAGACGCCGGTCTGCTGCGTGTGCGGATTGACGCTGGCGTAGCGGTAGCGCGACAGATCGATGTCGCCATCGATATGCAGGTCGCCATCGGGCGTGGCGCTGACGATCTCCACGCCGGGACGCAGGTGGAAGGCGTCCGCATAGCCACGCAGGCCGGCGAGCTTGCGGTTCATCAGGTCGCCGTTGGCCAGCGCCTTGCCCATGAACTTCAGGCTGTCGTCGTGCTTGCGGTCCAGGTAGGCCTGGTCGATCACCTGGTAAGGACGGCCATCCGCCGCCAGGTCGGTGCCGGCGTCCGCGTCCCGGTACGTCCAGAAGCCGTTGACGGAGATCGACCGGGCGCCGTCGACGCGCACCGCGCCGCTGGCGTCGATGTCGATATCGTTGCCGGTCGCGCCACCCAGGCGCCGGGCATTGAGGTCTACCGTGCCGAGCGTCTGCGCGTTGGCGCCGGCGCGCAGGTCCATGCGCGCGCCGCTTTCCAGGGTGAGCCGGCCGGTGCCGGCATTGATTTCGATGGTCGCGCGGTTGGGCGCTTCGATGATCTGGCCATAGCTGTCCACGCGCAGCACCGTGCCGTGGGCGTCGAGCACCGCGCCGCCTGCAATGGTGACGCCTTGGCGCCCCGCCAGGCGGATGCTGCCGACCTGTTCGCCACTGGCATCGATGGTGCCGGCCACGGTGAGCTTGCCGCCGTCCACCGATACGCTGACTTCGCGGGCCTTGATTTCACTGCCCACCGTCAGGTCGCCCTGTTTGAGCTGGAAGCTGCGGCTACCGAAGAGCTTGCCGTCGTTAAGGCGCTGGTTCAGTCCGGTGAAGCCGGCGATATGCTGGCCGCGGATATCCGCGCCGCCGGCCGCGAACGGCACCAGCGTGCCGCCGGCATCGTAGTGGCCACTGCTGCCACCCAGGATGCTGCCACCCAGGTCGACGGTGCCCGCACCCGCGCCCAGCGCAAGCGCGGTCAGTTTGCCGGCGCGGTTCTCCACGGCGGAGAGGTCGATGCGGGAACCGGCCGACTGGCGCACGTCGCCGTTGCGGCTTTCAAGCACGACATCGCCGCCCCAGCTGTATTTGCTGACGTCGTAGAAGTCGATCTTGCGGCCGGCCAGGTCGAGCCTTGCGCCATCGCCCAGCACCACGTCGCGCTCGGCGGACACGGTGAGCTTGCCGCTGGGCAGCAAGACCGTGCTGTCCAGCGTCACGCTGCCGCCATCGAGCGCGATCTCCGCACCCAGCGCGTCGGCAAGGGTCTTGCCGGTCAGCGCCACCGGGGCCGCACCGGCGGGCGCTGCCACGCGGATATCGCCGCCGGCGGTGATCTTGTTCACCGATCCGGCGTGGCCGGTCAGCAGCGGCGTGTTGAGACGGAGATTGCCGCCACTATAGGCGTAGCCCTTGCGCGCGTCGTCCCATGCGCCTTGCGACTGGTAGACCGCGAGCGAGCCCCTGTGGTTGGCGGTGATGCGCTCGCTGGCGTTCAGGTCGACGTTGCCAAAGCCCAGGATCAGCCGGTCCAGGCTGTGGATGGTGTCGGGGCGGCTGCCAGGTCCGTAGCCGAATTCGATCTGCCGGGCATCGGCCTGCAGCCGGCCGCTGCCGGTGCCGGCGCCATTGGCCGCCACAAGTCCCGGCGCATTGGTCGAGCCGTTCCACACCAGGACATCGGTATGAATACGCGCCAGCGCATCGGCATTGCCATAGCCAAAGATCGCCGGCGTGCCCAGCACCAGCCGTTCCAGCGACGACTTGCCGGTGGCCGGGTCGATGGTGGACAGTTCCACCGAATCGTAGAAGCGCACTGCATCGCGCACGTTCAACACCAGGTTTTCCAGCGCCGGTGCGCCCTGGCTGGTGTCGCCCTTCAGCAGGCGGTCCAGGATGCCCTGGTTCAGCGTCAGGCCCGCGGGCAGCGCGTTGCGCGCGGCGACGGCCGCGAGCGAGGCTTCGCTGCCGGCGTTGACGCCCCCGACCGACAGCACCAGATTGCGCGTGCCGTAGCGGGCCGCGTCTCGCAGGTTGAAGCTCTGGTCCGTGGAAGCGGCGATCGTGCCTTCGGAGTAGAGCTGCGTCACGCCGCTGCAAGCCGCACCTGGCGCGCAGGCGCCAATGTCGATGAACCCGGCGCCGCGGGTGGGATCGGTGCTGTAGCCCGGCGCCAGCATGTCCAGCCACCCGTTGGACACCGCCAGCACGCTCAGCGCATCGGGCTGGTAGATGAAGCCGTGGGTGGAATCCCAGGCGGCCTTGCCCTGCCCCAGCGTGTTGATGCCGGCCCCCTGCTCCACCACGATGCCGCCGGCCTTGGTGTTGGTCACGAGGAAGACTTCGGCGGCCTTCAGCACAGCGCCAGTGCGCAGGACAATGTTCCCGGCGCCGGTGTCGAACGTGGCGATGTTGGCGCGCTGCGGCGTGCCCGTGATGGGATCGAGGTAGCGGACCGAGGGCAGGCCGCCGATGCCGATACGCGACGCGCCGATGGCATTGATGTCCGCGGCGTGCAGCGAGATGCCCCTGAAGCCCGGCGTCGGCGCCGTGCCGGCGGCCAGGATTTCGTAGTCGACGCCGTTGTTGCCGAGCATCAGCGCGCTGCCGCCGAAGCCGCCTTCGCCCGGCGTGTACAGCGTGCTGCCCGCGAAACGCAAGGCAGGCGCATCGCCAAGCGAGCCTTCTCTCACAGGCAAGGCGAAGTCGAAGCGCAGCGTCTTGGCATCGCGCTCCAGCAGGGCGCGCGGCACGCCGTTGCGCACCGCCTCGGCCTGCGCGAATGCAGCGTAGCTGGTCTCGTTGTACTGCGAGTAGGCGCGCAGCACATCGGCCGGCGTCAGGAAGACCTGCGTGGGCATGGCATTGCGGATGCCGGTGCCGGCAATGCCCATCTGCGCGGCCGTGGTGTACGAGCCATTGCGCATGGCAATGGTGCTGCCCGCCGGCATCGCGCCCGCGGCCATGCCGTTCAGTTCGACGCGGAATGCGCCCGGCAGCAAGGCAAAAGTGGAAGGCAGCAGCGTATAGGTGCCGGCGGGCAGGCCGGGAACGCCGGCGCCGATGGTGATCTGCCGGCCGATGGAGGGGTTGCTGGCCCCCTTCTCGGCGACGACCGGCGCGTAGCCCGCCTGCGCGCCGGGCACGATGGCGTAGACCGGGTTGGTCGCCAGGTCTGGCAAGGTGAAGCCGCCCTGCGCGCCCACCTGCACCAGCGGATTCATGCGCGCATCGACGGAGCCGCCGCGCCCGGCCAGGAAGGCCGCGCCGGTCAGCGTGCCGCCGCCCGTCATGTCCAGCACCGCGCCTTGCCGCACATCGATGGCATGGCCAGCCAGGGTGATGGCCGGGGTGTTGCCCACGCCCTTGAACTCCACGTCCTTGCCGTCATGGATATAGCTGAGCCCGTCGAGCGAACCGCCATAGGGCATGACCAGCCCGCTGGCGCTCACCGAGGTGACGCTGCCCGGCCGCAGGTTGACCAGCCCGGTGACCGTACCCGTGCCCGTGGAACCCACATTGATCTCGCCCAGCGGCGCGCGCAGCACGCCGCCCTGGTTCACCGTGGCCGCGCTCAGGCTGAGCCGGCCGAAGACGGAGTACGGCGCCTCCGGCAGCGTATCGCCCACGCGCTGGATATCGAGATGGCGCGCGGGGTCGAACTCGCGCAGCAGAGTGCCCCACTCGTTCACATAGTTGCGCTGCCCGACCACCACCGTGCCGCTGTCGCCCATGCCCGGATAGATCTGCGCGGCCGCCAGCGTCAGGTTGCCCGGCACGGTCAGGGATGCCGCGCGGTACATGCGGATATCGCCGCGGCTGCGCAGCGTCATGTCGTCGAAGCCGTTGCGCTCCACCTCCAGCGGCGTGTCCGCGTTGCGATTGATGGTGCCACGCACGCCGGCACTGAGCGTGCCGGCCAGGTCCAGCAAGTCCGCCTCGACCCGCAGCGCGGACCCTTGCGCCACCGGCGCCACCTTCCCCGCGAGCCTTGCGGGGTTCGGCATGATGCTGTTGTCGAGCTGGCCGCGGGAAACGCCGGCCAGGCGCACATAGGGCGCGGCCATGCTGACCGCGGAGACGGCGCCAGCATGCTCCGCGAGGCCGATGGCGCTGGCCGTCAGGCGCAGGCTCTGCGCCAGTGCCAGGTTCACATTGCCGTCGAAGCTGATGAGCCCGTTGGCCAGCAGCGCCACATTGCCGAAGCCGCCGGCATCGATGCGGTCCACGCCGATGCGCGCGGTACCGTAAGCGAGGGCCGCGTCGCGGTCTCCGGCTTGCAAGCCGTCCGCCAGGGCACTGCCGCCCTGCGCTTGCGCCAGCACCAGTTCGCGCGGCAGGCGCACCGCGTCTTCGACCCCGGGGCCCTTCTCGGTCAGGTTGGCCACCGGGCCGTAATTGGGCGTCTCCAGGCTCAGCGCCAGCGTGCCGCCGGCAGCGCCGTGGCCGCCGGACGCCGCGCGCAGGCTGCCGTCCAGGAACAGCCCGCGGTAGGAACTCAGCGCAATGACGCCACCGTCGCTCGCCACCGTGGTGGCGCCAAGGCCGGGCAGGTCCAGCACGGCCGAGGTGCCGGAGGCATCCAGGCGCGCGCCGGGGCGCACCACGACGAAGGCATCGGCGGCGTCCACCTGGGTGGCGTCGAGGTCATGGCGCGCGCCAACCTCGATCTTGCCGCCCTGGCCGACATGGCCGTAGACGCGCCCGCGTGCATCGACGGCGGTAACGGCGCGGCCCGCGGCATCGAGCACGGCGCCGTTGCCGATCCAGATCGACATCGTATCGGCGATGCCGTTGGGACGGCCCGCGTCGCTGCCGGTGCCCAGCGCGCCGGGCAGCACGGCGATGTTGCCGCCCCAGGCGTTGAGTCGGCCATCGATCGTGATCTGGCCATTGCCCTGCAATGTCAGCGCATGGCCCGGATCGACGCTGACGGTCGCGCCCTCTCCGATGACAAGCGGCGCCCGCGTGAAGACGGAACCCGCGGAAAGCGCGAGGTCCGCGCCGCCGCGTTGCGTCAGCCTGGCCTTGGCCGCGTCCTCCTGCCACAGCGGGGGGAGCCAGCGTTCCAGAGCCCCCGCGGGATCGGCACCGGTTGCCAGGGCGTGGCCCGCGGCAACATCAAAGCGCAGCACCGGCATCAGTACATCCAGCGCGGCGCCCCTGGCCACCTGCACGCCCTGGTGACTGCCCACGGCATAGCGTGAGAAGCCACTCTGGAACAAGCCGCTGTCGAGCACCAGCAACGGTTTGACCGCCACGGCATCCGGCAGCTTCGTGCCTGCCAGCAGCCTGGTGCCTTCGGCCAGCACCACTTGCCTTGGCAGCGGCGTGCCGGCCGCCAGCGTGATGTTGAACTCCGGCACGGGCATGCCGTCCGGAAACGCGTCCGCGGGCACCACGTAGCCTGGCGCCATGTTGCCGGACACGCGGTTCAGTACCGTACCCGCGGGGATCACGTTGCCGTTGGCGTAGAAGTTGCCCCTGGTGTCCTGAATGAAGAAAGTACCGTTGGTTCCGCGCGGCACGGTCCATGCTGCCTTCAGGGTGTACGGGCGCGACGTGCTGAAGCCCGGGTTGCCGGCCATCGCCTCCCCTGGCGCGACGATATCGGACGCGAACGTGAAATCGCTGGCGAGCACCGTCCCGGCAGCCAGGGTGACGGCCTGCGCCAGGGTCAGGTTGACCGACACCGATTCACCCGCCGGCAGCAAGCCGCTGTCGGCCAGCAAGCCGCCGCCGATGGCAACGCCGATGCCGGTATCGATGGTGAGCGTGCCGCCGCCCCTGACGCCGTGGCCGCGCAGCTCGCCATCCATCCGCAGGGCGCCGGAGCCCTTGCCAGCGGTGTCGTTCTGGTTGGACATCAAGGTGATGCTGCCGCCGCGCCCGCCCTGGAGCTTGCCGCCCGGCAGCAGCGCCGCGCCCGAGGACACGTCGGCCAGGCTGCCCGCGCCGAGCGCGACATCGCCGCTACTGCTGATCGTGACCGTGCCGCCGTTCACGTACGGCAGCCCGTGGATATCGGTGGGATCCTGCTTGAGATTGGTCCACAGGCCGCGCGCGTCCAGCTTGACGCCAGGTCCGACCATGACACCCGGCACATAGCCCTTTTCCGTCGGCACGGTTACCGGGACAGCCAGCCAGCCGCCGCCGGCGTCGCTCGTGAACCGGTTGATCATGTTGCCCAGCGCGATGCCACCGCCGCGCGCCGTGAGGCCCGCCTTGACGTCAACCTGCGTGGCGTGCAGCGCGATGCTGCCGCCCGTCGCCACCTGCACGTCGCCGCTCACTGCGATGCCATCCATGGCATAGACTCTCAGTGCGCCCAGGCCAAGCCCGTTGAGCCAGCCGGCATCCAACCGGATCGTGCCTTGCAGGTCTTCCGGCAGCGCGTCCGTCAGGGCCAGCCCGGACGCAATGCGTTGCACGGCGCCGATATCCACCTGCTTCGCCACGGCTTGCGGACTGTCGCGCAGCGTACCGCCCTTGCTGTCGTAGACCGGCATGACCTGGCCGATGATCAACTGGCCGGCACGCGGCGCGGCGGCCTGGGATTGCCTGTAGCCGTCCAGGCCGCTGTCGGGCGCATTGCGCTGGCGGTCGCCCTGGAATACGGTGGCGTCGATATTGCCCTCCAGCACGGCCGACCGCGTACCGACGACCACCCGCCCGGCATCGCGCCCGACCGTGTAGCCGTTCTCCAGCCGCTCGCCCGGCGCGATCAGCGGGCTGAGGAAGTATTCCGTGGTGTTCTTGCCCCAGCGCGCGTGCGTGTCCTCGAAGCCGCGATACAGCCCGGTGTAGAGATTGTCCGCGGGCGCCGTGGCCAGGTTGTACAGGCGCCCGTCCGCTCCCTTGAGCCAGGTCTGCCTGATGGTGCCGCTCTGCACGTTCAGCGAACCCCCGGAGACGTTGATGCCGGACCCCGCCTGCGTGACCAGTTCGCCGCCGCTGAAGCCCACCGTACCGCCCTGCGCGGCCCATTCGCCGATGCTGTGGCCGCCGGTGCTCAGATAGCCGCTGACTTCCAGCAGGCCGCCGCCCGTGTACATGCGCTCGGTGGCATAGCCGTTGGTGCCCGCGGCGACGCGCACCAGGGTGCGGCGGTCGATCCAGATATTGGCGTTAATAAGCAGCTTGCTGTCGCGGTTGAGCGGCGAGTCCCGCTGCTCGTTGCCCTGCACGTTGACCATGACGTTGTTGGATTCCATCGCCACGCTGACGCCCACGGCGCCGGCCACGTCGATCGCGGCGCGGTCCGCCACGCGCGTGCGGCGCACGGCTCCCACCATCACCTGGCCGCCGGTGGCGAGCGTCATGGAATCGGACTGGAAGTCGACGTCGCCGCTGGAATCGATCTTCACGAGCGACTGGTCGCGCCGGTTGTAGGCGCCGTCGCTAAGCCGGGTGGAATCCTTGACCAGCGCGTCGCGCTGCGCATCCAGGGCCGTGGCGTTGCTGTCGTCGAGCAGGATGGCGCTGACGCTGTTGGGCGCCAGTGTCACGCGGCTCCCGGTGTCGCCCGTGGCCTTCAGGTGCAGCGTGCCGCGCGTGTTGACCGAGGTGCTCGCGAGAGCGACGCCCTTCTGCTCCACGTTGCCGCCGGTCAGGGTGATGTCGCCGGTCGCGGCCTGGATCCAGCCGCTGTTGCTGACGAGCCCGGCCAGGTTGCCGGCATTGCGCCGCACATCGACTTCGTTGCCGCGCGTGCTCGAATCCTGGTTGGCGTCCGTGCCCACGCCCTTGCGGATGATAAAGCTGTCGCCGGCCGCCAGCGTGGTCTGGCCGCCGGGCGTCACGATGGTGCCGCGGTTATGCGCCTCGCGCCCGGCCAGCAGGACGTAGCCGCCGCCTTCCGTCACCGATTGCGGCTTGCGCGTTTCGATCCGCGCGCCGGCTTCCACAACCACGTCGCCTGTGGCATTGCCATGCGAGGAAGTCGCAGTGCCCACGACCAGGTCGTTGGCGAGCGTCGGCACATAGGACGCGCCCAATGCGTCGCTGTAGAGCCCCTTGCGGAACTGCGAATCGGTCATGCCCACCGCTGCGGCCATCAGGTTGCGCGTATTGACCTGGCTGCTGCCCGAGAACACGATGCCGTTGCGGTTGACGATCATTACCGTGCCGTCAGCCTTGATCTGCCCCTGGATCTGGCTGGGACGCGCGTGCGGATCGTTGACGCGGTTGAGCACCGCCCAGCTCGGCTGCTGCTCGAAGCGCAAGGTGGTGCTCTTGCCGACGTTGAACGTCTCCCAGTTCAGGATAGCCTTGTCGGCGGTCTGCTGGACGGCAACCTGCGTCCTGCCGTCGACGACCTTCTGCCCGGTTTCCTTGTCCAGCGGCCGCGCATTGATCCAGCCCGCGGTGAGGCTGTTGGTGTCCACMTTCAGGCCGCCTTCTGCCAGGCCGTCGGGGACCGATGGGTCATTCATCGCAGCCTGGCGTGCCGCCGCCTGCGTCGCCTGCATGGCGGCGATGCCGCGCGCCGCCGCATTCAGGTTATCGATGGAGTGCCGCAGTTGTTCGTTGGCGCGTTGCTGCTGTGCGAGGGGGTTGGTCAGCGATGCTGCCGGCTGGCCGTTGGGCAGGCGGCCGGTTGCAGCGGCCGTGTCCTGCATCATGTTCTTCTGCGCCATCCAGGCGCGGCTGAACGCCTGTTGCGCATGCGCGCTGTGTATTGTCCCGCCCGCCGCCACGAGCAGTGCGATGGCGTGGGCCACGGGCCTGATCGTGAGTACCGTCCTGCTGAATCGCTCCGTCTGTCGCGAAGGCATCTTCTTGTAGTGAACGCGCTTATCCATTCTGGCTTTCATCCCCGTCAAGCAAATTCGGCGAGTCCCGCTCGCGTGTATTGCCTGGCGAACCGGTCCTGCGATTGTGTCCACCGACGGTTTGCTGTCGATGCTCCTGGGATCTAGACCGTTGGGGGCGGGGGAATCGGCAAGGTTTTATTTGAAGATTTCGTGACAGGGGGATGGGGGGTAGGGGGTGGGGGGGGTGTTGGGGGCTTTTGGTTGCTGCTGACGTTTGGGGGCGGGGTTTTATTGCTTCTAGCTGCTGTCGCGGCTGTACGGGGTTGGCCGTTTTCGCACACGGAGGTGTCACTTTTCTTTACTCGCCCTCCATGTCAGGATACTTGTCGCCTCCGTTTCCTTAGTGAAGCAAAATGGAGGGCGGTGTGCGAATAG